>NZ_CP091716.1:1834166-2136000 GCF_022009635.1 Variovorax paradoxus | reverse complement strand
GGGCTGGGGCAGCAGCGCGCACAGGTGGGCACGCCAGTCGGCATCGACCGACTCGGGCTGCTTGACCTCCACGAGCACCTGCGCCGCCGGCGCGGCAACGGCGGGCGCCGCGAACGGCAGTGCAGCCAGCAGCACCGCGGCAATAGGCATTTTCTTCATGGGGCCGATGGTAAAACCCGGGCCGTGAACACCACCCCACCCTTCCCACCCATCCTGCAGCTGCAGGACATCGGCTTCGCCTACCCCGGCCAGAGCGCCATCGCATCCGGTTGGACCGCCTCGATCGGCCCCGGCGTGACGCTGCTTCATGGCGACACCGGCGCCGGCAAGTCGGCCCTGCTCCAGGTGATCGCTGGCGTGCTGCCAGCCGGCGGCGGCCGGCTGACGGTGGCCGGCACGCGCCTGGACGCCTCGCCCGAGGCCTACCGGCGCCAGGTCTTCTTCGTCGACCCGACCACCGACCGCTTCGACCAGCTCACCGCCCGCGAGTGCACGCGGCAGCTGACCGAGGGCGACACCGGCTTCGACCCCGCCGCCTGGCAGGCGCTGGCCGACGGCTTTTCGCTCGAGCCGCACCTCGACAAGAAGCTGTTCATGCTGTCCACCGGCTCCCGGCGCAAGGTCTGGATGGCGGCCGGGCTCGCCTCGGGCCGGCCGCTGGTTCTGCTCGACGAGCCCACGGCCGGGCTCGACGCCGGCTCGACCCGCTGTCTCTGGCAGGCGCTCACGGGCGTGGCGGCGCAGGAGCGCAGGGCCGTTCTGGTCGCCAGCGCGGCGCGGATCGACACCGTGCCGCTGGCCGCTACCATCGCTCTGCCGCTGGATTGACAGAGCCTGCTGCGGGGAGATCGCACCCCGGATCGGCCACCCCCCTTCCGCCCGGCGACAATCGCCACCTCGTGAACTGATTCATCCCTGAAGTTCACGCCACCCGACAACCCAGGATTTACGGACGCAAGCGCATGAGCACGAAGCAACCCACCATCGTCTACACCCTCACCGACGAGGCGCCCCTGCTGGCGACCTACGCGTTTCTGCCCATCGTGCGCGCGTTCACGACACCGGCCGGCATCAACCTCGAAACCAGCGACATCTCGGTGGCAGCCCGCATCCTGGGCGAATTCCCCGAATTCCTGAGCGACGACCAGAAGGTGCCCGACAACCTGGCCGAACTGGGCAAGCTCACGCTCAAGCCCGAAGCCAACATCATCAAGCTGCCCAACATCAGCGCTTCGGTCTCCCAGCTCAAGTCGGCGATCAAGGAACTGCAAGGCAAGGGCTACAAGATCCCCGACTACCCGGAAAACCCGACCTCGGATGAGGACAAGGACATCCGCGCCCGCTACAACAAGTGCACCGGCAGCGCGGTGAACCCCGTGCTGCGCGAAGGCAACTCCGACCGCCGCGCGCCCAAGGCCGTGAAGGAATACGCCCGCAAGAACCCGCACAGCATGGCCGACTGGAGCCAGGCCTCGCGCTCGCACGTCTCGCACATGCACGGCGGCGACTTCTATCACGGCGAAAAGTCCATGACGCTGGACCGCGCGCGCAACGTCAAGATGGAGCTGATCACCAAGAGCGGCAAGACCATCGTGCTCAAGCCCAAGGTCGCGCTGCTGGACCGCGAAGTCATCGACTCCATGTTCATGAGCAAGAAGGCCCTCCTGGCCTTCTATGAAAAGGAAATCGAAGACGCGCACAAGACCGGCGTGATGTTCTCGCTGCACGTCAAGGCCACCATGATGAAGGTCTCGCACCCCATCGTGTTCGGCCACTGCGTGAAGATCTTCTACAAGGAAGCCTTCGAGAAACACGGCAAGCTGTTCGACGAGCTGGGCATCAACGTCAACAACGGCATGGTCGACCTGTACACCAAGATCGCCGCGCTGCCGCAGAGCACGCAGGACGAGATCAAGCGCGACCTGCACGCCTGCCACGAGAACCGCCCCGAGCTGGCGATGGTCGACTCGGCCAAGGGCATCACCAACTTCCACTCGCCCAACGACGTGATCGTCGACGCCTCGATGCCCGCGATGATCCGCAACGGCGGCAAGATGTGGGGCGCCGATGGCCGCCTGAAGGACGTCAAGGCCGTGATGCCCGAATCGACCTTCGCCCGCATCTACCAGGAGATCATCAACTTCTGCAAGTGGCACGGCGCCTTCGACCCCAAGACCATGGGCACGGTGCCCAACGTGGGCCTGATGGCACAGAAGGCCGAGGAATACGGTTCGCACGACAAGACCTTCGAGATCCCCGAAGACGGCGTCGCCAACATCACCGACCTGGACACCGGTGAAGTGCTGATGAGCGAAGACGTGGAGCAAGGCGACATCTGGCGCATGTGCCAGGTCAAGGACGCCGCGATCCGCGACTGGGTCAAGCTGGCCGTCACCCGCGCGCGCAATTCGGGCATGCCCGTGGTGTTCTGGCTGGACGCCTACCGCCCGCACGAGGCGCAACTGATCACCAAGGTCAAGATGTACCTGCACGAGCACAACACCTCGGGCCTGGACATCCAGATCATGAGCCAGGTGCGCGCCATGCGTTACACGCTGGAGCGCGTGGTCCGCGGCCTGGACACCATCAGCGCCACCGGCAACATCCTGCGCGACTACCTGACCGACCTGTTCCCCATCATGGAACTGGGCACCTCGGCCAAGATGCTGTCGATCGTGCCGCTGATGGCCGGCGGCGGCCTGTACGAGACCGGCGCGGGCGGCTCGGCCCCCAAGCACGTGCAGCAACTGGTGGAAGAAAACCACCTGCGCTGGGACTCGCTGGGCGAATTCCTCGCGCTGGCCGTGAGCCTGGAAGACCTGGGCCTGAAGACCGGCAACAAGAAAGCCGCCATCCTGGCCAAGACGCTCGACACCGCCACCGGCAAGCTGCTGGACAACAACAAGAACCCGTCGCCCAAGACCGGCCAGCTCGACAACCGCGGCAGCCAGTTCTACCTGGCCATGTACTGGGCCCAGGAACTCGCGGCGCAGACCGACGACAAGGAACTGCAGGCATTGTTCGTGAAGCTGGCCGACTCGCTCACCAGCAACGAGAAGAAGATCGTCGACGAGCTGGCCGCCGTGCAGGGCAAGGCCGTGGACATCGGCGGCTACTACCTGGCCGACAAGGCGAAGTTCGAAACGGTGATGCGCCCGAGCGCCACGCTGAACGCGGCGCTGGCTTCCGCGCAAGGCTGATGCGCTGACGAAGCGATGAGCCACGGGACGGCGGCAAGCGCCGTCCCCGGCTCACTCGCCGAGCGTGAGGGACGGCAATAGACTGTCCGCCCCCTCACCTCTTCCAGGCAGGCTCCCCATGAAATACCGTCTGCTGATTTCTCTCATGCTGGCCTTCGCAGGTGCCGCCCACGGCGCCGAAGACTGCGAAGCGCTGCGCACCCGGATCGAATCGAAGATCGCCGCGGCCGGTGTCGCGCGCTTCACCGTCACGGTCGTCGATGCCAATGCAACGGCGGCCGGCCAGGTCGTGGGCAGCTGCGAACTCGGCAGCAAGAAGGTCGTGTACGAGCGCGACGTGGGCCCCATGCGGGAGGGCGTTCCCGCGGCCGCGGGTTCGCCATCATCTTCGAGCAGCGAGCCGATCCTCACCGAATGCAAGGACGGCACCGTGTCGGTCGGCGGCGACTGCAAGAAGCAGCCGTAGGCGCCTTCGCTCAGGCGCTACCCCGGGCCTCCGGGTCGAGCAGGCCCCTTTGCATGCCTTCGCGCACCGCCTGTGCGCGCGACTTCACCGCCAGCTTGCGGTAGATGTTCTTGACCTGCGCATCGACCGTGTGGAGCGAGCGGTAGCTGGTCTCCGCGATCTGCCGGTTGCTCAGGCCCTGGGACACCATCCGCAGCACCTTCAGCTCGCGCGGAGACAGCGAAGACCGCGCCCGGTCCAGGCCCGGCGGCTGCAGGTTGCGCATGCGCCTCGGCTTGGCGGGCGCCGGCGTCGGCGCCACTTCTGCCACCGCACCTGTCTCGGGCATCCGGCGTGGATCCAGAATCCGCCGCGCGATCCGCAACGCGGTCGCCGTATCGCCCTCCGAAACCAGCCGCATCAGGAAGGCCAGCTCGACCTCGTTGGCCTCGGAAAACAGCGAACCCACGGCGCTCGCCGCCGCCACCGAATCCGCATACAGTGCCTGCGCGGCCATGGACAGCGCGGCCGGCTCGGTGCCGCGCTGACCCTCGCGCATCGACATCGGCTCGGTGGGGATCCTCTTCGTCTTTTTATTGGACAGCATGTGGGCGCTCGCTCGAGAAGGGTGGAAATCTGCGAGACCCCCTGGCTCGGAGTCTCCGCGTGGCCCTGCAACCACGTCACCCCCAAGATTGCTTTCGTATGACAAACGGTCTTGACCGTGCGTCTCAGTTCTTGCGAGAATCCGCCTCAAATGCGTTACTTTTTGGCACTTTAGAATTATTTTCAGATTTTTCGAGAGCCTCTCCGCCTGATTCGGAGCATTTTTGATGGGCTTGCGCGAGCTAGAAACCGGTGTCCGTTCCACGCTCCGGAACGGCATCTTCCACAGTCATTTCGACGTGGCTGCAGAACCCCCGCAGAGGCAGCTCGAGGCCTGGCGGGAGCGCGTCGGCCACGTGATCGACGTGGTGCCCTCCTCTGCCGGCATCGGCAAGCCCTTCCAGGCAGCCATCGACCGCTACGAAGTCGGCGACATCGTCTTCACCGACTGCCGCTCCGACGCCATGCTGCTCGAGCGCTCCCTCGCACGCATCTCCACCGACAACGTCCGCAACTTCGCCTTCCATGTGTTCGCCGAAGGCGATGTCGACAGCGTGACCGTGCGCTCGTCCGCGCAGCGCGACGCACCGGCCGCCGCGAAGCTCGTGGCGCTCGACATGGGCCAGCCGGTGCGCATGCATCGCAACGCCTGCCGGGTGCTGAGCTTCTTCGTGCCGGGCACGATGCTGCAGGAGGTCTTTCCGGACCCCGCGGCCGTCCACGCCCGCACGATGCAGCCCGACTCGCCCATCGCGCGACTGGCCCTGGACCACGCGGCCGCGCTCGGCCGAGAGATCGCGACGCTGAGCGCCCCGGCCGCCGAAGGCGCCGTGCGCGATGCCGTGCAGCTGCTGGTCGCGAGCTTCGGCAAACAGGCACGCCTGAGCGGCGGTGCGCGCGCCGCGGCCCGCGCGGCGATGTTCGGGCAGGTGCGCCGCTATGTGCAGGCCAACCTGCATCGCGCCGACCTGTCGCCCGAAAACGTGCTTGCGGCGCTGCACCTTCCGCGCCCCACCCTCTACCGCCTGTTCCAGCATGAAGGCGGCCTGGGCGCATACATCCGCCACCTGCGGCTGCGGCATGCGGCCGACGACCTCGTGCGCTACCCGCACCTGATGGTGACGGACGTGGCCTATGGCGTCGGGTTCAAGAGCCCGTCGGATTTCACGCGGGCTTTCCGCAGGGCCTACAGCATGTCGCCGCAGGAATTCAGGGCTTCTTCGGGCTCGCCGCTGTAACCACGCGCGCAATCCACGCCAGCAGCACGGCGACGACCTCTTCGCGATTGACCTCGTTCAGCGTCTCGTGACGCGCGCCGCCGAACACGTGGCTCGACACATCGCGCAGACCCGCTTCGCGATAACGCTGCACCAGCGGATGGAACCACTCGGCCTTGTTGCTGACCGGGTCCTGGTCGCCGATGAACAGATAAAGCGGCAGATCGGGGCGAATGCGCGACTGCATCGCGGCGGGTTCCAGCTCGGCCAGGCCCGCGAACATCGACCCCATGCCCTCGGCCGAGACCGTGAAGCCGCACAGCGGATCTGCGATGTAGGCATCGACCTGCGCCGCGTCGCGGCTGAGCCAGTCGAAGGGCGTGCGCACATCGGGCAGCGCCGCGTTCATGTCTTCCAGCTTGAAGCCGCTCTGCAGGGCGCCGCCCAGCAGGTCGAGCGCTGACGTGCCGGAGAGCACCGCCCCCGACAGCAGATCGCTGTGCTTCACAAGGTAGTACTGGGTGGCGAACGAGCCCATGCTGTGGCCCAGCAGGATCAGCGGCAGGCCCGGATGCACGCCGCGCACATGGCGGCTCAGGAGCGCCATGTCGTCCACGAGGCCGCCGAATCCGCGCGGGCCGAATTCGCCGAGTTCGTCGCGCGCGGCGGCGCCCTTGCCGTGGCCCCGGTGCTCGTTCCCGTAGACGACGTAGCCGGCCTCCACCAGCGCCTTGGCCAGATGCCGGTAGCGCAGCGAATGCTCGCCCATGCCGTGCGCCAGTTGAATCACCGCGCGCTGCGTCGGGCCCTGCCAGCGATGCGCCTCGATCGGGACGCCGTCGTTGGAGGTCAGGTCGAAGTGCGTCTCTGTGCTCGGCATGCGGTGCTCCATGGAAAAGGGAACACCATCCTAGGCGGTGGCGACTGCGGCGGGGATCAGGGCTTTCCAGCTTCTGGCGCGCGGCGTGACGCGAGCAGCCCGGCCATCTTCTTCAACGCGTCGTCCAGCGTGGGCTCGATGTGGATCGAGCAGGCCAGCATCAGGTTCAGCGGCTGGCCGAAGTCTTCGACGGCCATGCCGGTGCCGTGCTCGCGCAGCATGCCGTCCGGGTCCGGCTCGCACGGCAATGCGGCCTGCACGCGCTGCGCGTAGCTGCCCTCGGGCACGCCATAGGCCGCGACGGGAATGCCCAGCGCGACCGCCGCCCCCACCTCGAACACCGTGCCGGAATCGGGCTCCAGGCCCCGGAAGCATTCGAGGTTGGCGACAACGCCATCGGCGCTGCGCAGCAGCCGCATGTTGGCCGCGTAGATCTTCTTTTCGAGCGGAACGGACGACGGGTCTTCGCTGCCATCCGCCGGCGGCAGGGCAATGAAGCCAGCGGCGTCGCAGGCGGCGGCCGCGCGGATGAAATGCGCCTTCGCATCGGCGCGAAAGACATCCGGCCCGGCCAGATAGATGCGCGGGCGAGGCGCGATGTCGGAGGCTTCGTTCATCGACCGAGCATCATCTATTTAAGAGCCGGGCTCAATCCCGGCCGCGTGACGGGACGCAACCGACCGCCGATTGCATTCCTGGCGGATTGGGCAAGAAATTCGCACGAACCGGCTACCACCCTTGCCGCACTTTCCTGAAGAATCGCTGCACCACACAGGCTTCCGTACCGACCTACCGCGAAAGTACCAAGCCGCACCGATCGAAGGCCGCGACCCCGCGCCACGCGTTTTGCAGGATCAGGCAAAAACCGCGGTCGATTCGGATACCGCTCGCACCCCCTGTCACGCGAAACTTCCTGCCATGCCCGACGCACGCCCATCCCCGGCATGCGCCCCGCGGCAAACCGACCAGCACAAGGAGTTCTCCATGACCGCAATCCAGGAAAAAGTAGTTCTCGTCACCGGCGCGAGCAGCGGTATCGGTGAAGCCACAGCGCGGCTGCTTGCGCGGCGCGGCGCCAAGGTGGTGCTCGGTGCGCGGCGCACCGACCGGCTCGCGGCGCTGGTGGCCGAGATCGAGGCCACCGGCGGCACCGCCAGCTTCCAGCGGCTCGACGTCACGCACCGGCCAGACGTGGAAGCCTTCGCCGAGTTCGCGCTCGAGACGCACGAACACATCGACGTGCTGGTGAACGCGGCGGGCGTGATGCCGATGTCGCCGCTGTGGAACCGCAAGATCGAGGAGTGGGAGCTCATGATCGACGTGAACCTGCGCGGCGTGCTGCTCGGCGTCGCGGCGGTGCTGCCGACGATGCAGGAGCAGGGCTGGGGCCACATCGTCAACGTGGCGCCGGTGGCGATGCAGGGCGTGTCGCCCGCCTCGGCCGTCTACCACGGCACGCAGTACGCGGTGAACGCGATCTCCGAGGGGCTGCGCCAGGAACACGCCGGCCGCCTGCATGTGACGGTGATCAGCCCCGACGTGAACGGACCCGGCGACCCGCTGGCCGAACGCATCGCGGCCAGCTACTCGCGCGAACGCATGCGCACCAACCGGCGCATCGCGGTGCCGGTGGACGCGGTAGCCCGCTCCATCGCCGGCGCCATCGAGGGCTACGGCATCACCGCCGGGGCGATGCACCCGCCCGGCGGCAGGCAGAAGCCGCACCCCGTCGTGTACGTGCAGTGACTCAGTAGGTCTTGTAGGGCAGGAACTTGCCCGACAGCACCACGTTGACCCGGTCGCCCTTCGGGTCGGCCTGGCGCTGGATGTCCATGCTGAAGTCGATGGCGCTCATGATGCCGTCGCCGAACTCTTCATGGATCAGTTCCTTGATGGTCGTGCCGTACACGCTCACCACCTCGTACCAGCGGTAGATGAGCGGGTCGGTCGGCACCGGCGTGGGCAGCGAGCCCTTGTAGGGCACCACCTGCAGCCACTTCTGCTCTTCCGGCGTGAGGCCGAAGATCTTGCCGACGACCTTGGCCTGCTTGTCGTCGAGCGTCATCTGGCCGAGGCAGGCGGCGGTGGTCCACTCCTTCGAAAGGCCAACCTTCTTGGCCACGTCGGCCCACTGGATGCCCTTGCTCACCTTGACGGTGATGATCTTCTCGGTGACGTCGTTGCGGTTCATGCGGTCTCCTGTTTGAACAGGCCCGAGCAAGCAACAGCCGTGCCGAGGTCAGCGCAGCTTGCGCTCGGCTTCCACGATGGGCTGGTCGTTGATGCTCGCGAAGCGGCGCTGCATCAGGCCGTTCTCGGCGAACTCCCAGTTCTCGTTGCCGTGGCTGCGATACCACTGGCCCGCGTCGTCATGCCACTCGTACTCGAAGCGCACCGCGATGCGGTTGTCCATGAAGGCCCAGAGCTGCTTCTTCAGCCGGTAGTCGAGCTCGCGCGCCCACTTGCGCGACAGGAACTCGACTACCTGCTCGCGGCCGTTGATGAACTCCGCGCGGTTGCGCCATTCGGTGTCGGGCGTGTAGGCCAGGCTCACGCGCACGGGGTCGCGCGAGTTCCAGGCGTCTTCGGCGGCCTGGACTTTCTTCGTCGCGGATTCGAGGGTGAAGGGCGGCAGCGGCGGGCGGGATTCCATAAGGGTCTTTCGGCGAGGCGGTGAATGAAGGATGAATGCGCCGCAATGTGCCACACGTAGACAGACCTGTCTACATGCCTACAATCGCGCCATGGACATCTCCGCACTGCCGGCGCGCGAGCGCATCCTGCTCACCGCTCACGACCTCTTCTATGTCGACGGCATCCGCGCCACCGGCATCGACCGCGTCATCGCGGCGTCCGGGGTCACCAAGGTCACGTTCTACCGGCACTTCCCGTCGAAGGACGACCTGGTGCGCGCCTTCCTCGACCATCGCCACGGCCTGTGGATGGCGTGGTTCGTCGACGCGCTAGGCCGGCACGGCGCGCAGCGGCGCATCGAGGGCGGGCAGGCGCTGGAAGTGCTGGCCGACGCCATGGCCGAGTGGTTCGCCGACCCGGTGTTTCGCGGCTGCGCGTTCATCAACTCGGTGGTGGAAATCGGTGCCAGCGTGGCCGGCGCCACCGGCATTGCGCGCGAGCACAAGCGCGAAATGATCGAGGTCATTGCCGGACTGCTGCCCGAGGTGCCGCAGCGCATGGCCCTTGCGCAAGCGGCGGCGCTGGGCGTCGACGGCGCCATCGTCAAGGCGCAGATGGGCGACGCGGCACTGGCGCGAGAAGCGGTCGATGACCTGCGCCGGCTGCTCCAGGCGCTGACGGCCTCGCTCATCGCCGGCTGACGCCCATCATCGAGCGCCGGGAGGCTTCGATACCATCGAAGCCCGCAGCTTTCGCCAACAAGAAGATGGTTTCACCGCGTCTCCCCTCGACCCAGGGCCTGCAGGCCTTCGAGGCCGTCGCGCGCCTGCGCAGCGTGAACCTGGCGGCCGAAGAGCTCAGCGTGACGCCCAGCGCGGTGAGCCACCGCATCCGCCAGCTCGAGCTGCTGCTGGAGCTCAAGTTCTTCACCGGCGGTGATTTCAGCCTCAGCGCCGACGGCATGGCCTACCTGGCGCGCGTGCGGGAAGCCATTGCGGCACTGCAGCAAGTGCCCGGCCGCGAGCCGGCGTCGCAGGTGCGGCGGCTGCGCCTGGCGGTCACGCCCACCTTCTCGCGGCAGATGCTGCTGCCCAGGCTTGCGCGCTTTCGCGACACGTATCCGAACATCGAGCTGATGCTGCAGGTGACGGCGCCGATGCGCAACGCCACCCCCGAAGAAGCCGACCTGGAACTGCGCTTCGGCACCGGCCCCTTTCACGACCGCGAGTTCTGCCAGCTGCTGGCCGACGAGGTGTCGCCGGCGTGCAGCCCGGCCTACCTGCAACGCCACGGCCCATTCGAAGGCGGCTTCGCCACCGATGCCGAGGTGTCGCGCGCGCAACTGCTGCGCACGCCGCTGGAGTCGTGGCGCACCTGGTTCAAGGCCTGCGGCGTCGGCCTGCCCGAGCCCGCCACCGGCCACCAGTTCACCGACCTGGGGCTGGCGCTCGATGCGGCGGCCGAAGACTTCGGCGTGGTGCTCATGCACCTGAAGCTCGGCAGTGCCTGGCTCGACAACGGCCGGCTGGTGCGGCTGTCGCCGCGCAGCGTGCCCTCGCCCAACGCCTACTTTTTGTGCTGGCGGCCGGGCACCATGGAACGCTGGGAATGCGCCACCTTCGTCGAATGGCTGCGGCAGGCGCTGCGGGACTGAGCGGTCGAGCGGCTGAATTCTTTTCAGCCCAAGCCCCGGATTTTTCAGATGGCCCGGCGCACCGGCTGCAGATAATGTCCGGTTCGCCCCCGCCAACCCGCCAAGACAAATCCAGGAGACGCACCGTGCCCGACCTTTCCAAGATCACCAGCATCGAAGACCTGCGGGTGATCGCCAAGCGGCGCGTGCCGAAGATGTTCTACGACTACGCCGACTCCGGCGCCTGGACCGAGGGCACCTACCGCGCCAACGAAAGCGACTTCCAGAAGATCAAGCTGCGCCAGCGCGTGGCGGTGAACATGGAAGGCCGGTCACTGCGCACCACCATGGTCGGCCAGGAAACCGCGATGCCCGTGGCCATCGCGCCCACCGGCCTCACCGGCATGCAGCACGCCGACGGCGAGATCCTCGGCGCCCGCGCGGCCAAGGCCTTCGGCATTCCGTTCACGCTGTCGACCATGAGCATCTGCTCGCTGGAAGACATTGCGGAACACACCGGCCGCCATCCGTTCTGGTTCCAGCTCTATGTGATGAAGGACCGCGACTTCATCGAGCGCCTGATCGAACGCGCCAAGGCCGCCAACGTCACCGCGCTGCAGCTCACGCTCGACCTGCAGATCCTGGGCCAGCGCCACAAGGACATCAAGAACGGCCTCACCGCGCCGCCCAAGCCGACCATCAAGAACCTGATCAACCTGGCCACCAAGCCGGGCTGGTGCATGGGCATGCTGGGCACCAAGCGCCGCACCTTCGGCAACATCGCCGGCCATGCCAAGGGCGTGAAAGACCTGTCGTCGCTGTCGTCCTGGACTGCCGAGCAGTTCGACCCTGCGCTCAGCTGGGCCGACGTGGAGTGGATCAAGAAGCTCTGGGGCGGCAAGCTGATCCTCAAGGGCATCATGGACGTGGAAGACGCGCGCCTGGCCGCCAACAGCGGCGCCGACGCGCTCATCGTGTCGAACCACGGCGGCCGCCAACTCGACGGCGCGCCCTCTTCCGTCGCGGCGCTGCCCGCCATCGCCGAAGCGGTGGGCAGCGAGATCGAGGTGTGGATGGACGGCGGCATCCGCAGCGGCCAGGACGTGCTCAAGGCCCGCGCCCTGGGCGCGCGCGGCACGCTCATCGGCCGCAGCTTCCTGTACGGGCTGGGCGCCTACGGCCAGGCCGGCGTGACCCGCGCGCTGCAGATCATCCAGAAGGAAATGGACATCACCATGGCCTTCTGCGGCCGCACGAACATCGACGACGTCGATTCGAGCATCCTGCTGCCCGGCACGTTCTAGGGCCTGTGCGAAGGCCACTTCGGGGGTAGGCCGATGCGGTGCCGGCTGACACGGCACCACCACGTGCGGGCGCAGAATGTTTTGGCAACAACAACATCGCCCGCACGGCGGCAAAGGCACCATGAGCGCAGTCACGCCTACCCATGGAGGCCAGACGGCTTCCTCTTCATCGTCACCACCGCACTACAGCGCTGAAGAAAAACGCCACCGCGTCTTCGCGATCATGGCGGCCTCCTCGGGCAACCTGGTCGAGTGGTTCGACTTCTACGTGTATGCCTTCTCGGCGCTGTACTTCGCGCCGGCCTTCTTTCCCAAATCGGACCCCACCGCGCAGTTGCTGAACACCGCCGGCGTGTTCGCGGCCGGCTTTCTCATGCGGCCCATCGGCGGCTGGCTGTTCGGCCGCGTGGCCGACCGGCTCGGGCGCAAGACCTCGATGCTGATCTCCGTCACCATGATGTGCGGCGGCTCGCTGGTCATCGCCGCGCTGCCCACCTATGCGCAGATCGGCGCCTGGGCGCCCTTCCTGCTGCTCGTCTGCCGCCTGTTCCAGGGTCTGTCGGTAGGCGGCGAATACGGCACCACCGCCACCTACATGAGCGAGGTCGCGCTGCGCGGCCAGCGCGGCTTCTTCTCGTCGTTCCAGTACGTCACGCTCATCGGCGGACAACTGCTGGCGGTGCTGGTCATCGTGGCGCTCGAGCAGCTGCTGACCGAAGCCGAACTCAAGGCCTGGGGCTGGCGCATTCCGTTCGTCATTGGCGCCATCGCCGCCGTGGTCGCGCTGCTGCTGCGCCGCACGCTGCACGAGACGCAGAGCGCCGAGGCCCGCGAGAACAAGGAAGCCGGCAGCATCGCGGGCCTCTTCAAGCACCACACGCCCGCCTTCCTCACGGTGCTGGGCTACACGGCCGGCGGCTCGCTGATCTTCTACACCTTCACCACCTACATGCAGAAGTACCTGGTGAACACCGTGCACCTGCCGATCAAGACCGCCAGCTACGTCATGACCGGCGCGCTGTTCGTCTACATGTGCATGCAGCCGGTGTTCGGCGCGCTGTCGGACCGCATCGGGCGGCGCAACAACATGCTGCTGTTCGGCGCGCTGGGCGCACTGACCACCGTGCCCATTCTCACGGCCCTGCAGCACACCACCAGCCCCGTGCTGGCCTTCGTGCTCATCATCGTGGCGCTGGCCATCGTGAGCTTCTACACCTCCATCAGCGGCATCGTGAAGGCCGAGATGTTCCCGCCGGAAGTGCGCGCGCTGGGCGTCGGGCTGGCCTATGCGGTGGCCAACGCCATCTTTGGCGGCTCGGCGGAGTACGTCGCGCTGGGCCTGAAGTCGCTGGGCCACGAGTCGGCCTTCTTCTGGTACGTGAGCGCGATGATGGTGCTCGCCTTCGTCGTCAGCCTGCGCCTGCCGCGGCAGGCCAGCTACCTGCATCACGATCACTGAGGGTACAAAACCCCTTTGTTCGGGCAATTCAGACCCGAAGCGAAGGGACATACTTCCGCCTCCTAGAGGAAAGAGGCATGAAGTCAAAGCTGGAAACAGCCATAGTGTGCGGCGGTGCCGTGCTTGTCTACGGCGCGCTGATCGGCGTGTTCGCGGCCTATCCACCGGCCGCCACAGGCGACTGGGCCGCATGGGCCCAGGCCTTCGGCTCCGTCACAGCCATCGGCCTGGGGCTGTGGGTCGTGCAGCGGCAGCACACGCTGGAAATGCAACGCCGCGAGGCACGCAAGGTGGCCGCCCGGCTTTCGATGCACCAGGGGGCGCTGCAATTGATCAACGCGGTCTATGCGGTCGCGGAGAAGGTCAAGTCGCACCCCGACGAAAGCGCGCTCGACCTGCTTCATCTGTCGCTCGAAGTCGAAGGCATCACGTCGGCGCTGGCGAATGTGGACCATCTGCGCTTCGAAACCCCGCGTGCGATCGACGCGCTGCTGGCGGCGCAGGCGGCTTCGAGGAAATTGCTGGCGCATCTGCAACGGGCCTATGACCTGTCGCTGGATGGGCGGGGGCACAAGTGGGCGCCGGTGAAAGAGTTTGCGGAGCAGGCTAGTGCTTTGGTGAAGCCGCCGATGGAGGCGTTTCGGGGGGAGCTTGCGGAGGCTCAGAAATAAGCCCTCGGGCCGTATCTCTCAGCAAGGGGCCACGCCCTCGGCAATCAACTCCTGGACGAGCCACCAACTAAGGCAAATCAAGCCTATACCCAACCCCATAAATCGACCGAATCAACTCCTGCCCCCCACTCGCCGCATGCAGCTTCCGGCGCAGGTTCTTGACATGACTGTCGACCGCGCGATCGGTCACCGCGCGCTGGTCGGCATGCACGAAGTCGAGCAGCTTGTCGCGCGAGAGCACGCGGCCTCTTGCCTCGGTCAGCGCCTTCAGCAGCCGGAACTCCACTGGCGTCAAGTCCAGCGTCACGCCCTGCCATGCCGCCTTATAGGCTTGCGCATCGATCTGCAGCGGTGACGGTTCTCGCGCCGCGTAGCCGCTGCGCCGCAGCAGCGCCTTCACGCGTGCCACCACCTCGCGCGGGCTGAAGGGCGTCTTGCAGATGTAGTCGTCGGCGCCCAGCTCCAGCCCCATCAGGCGGTCGGCCTCTTCCACTCTCGCCGTGAGCATGATGACCGGCACCTCGCTGAACTGCCGCAGTTCGCGGCACACGCTCATGCCGTCCTGGCCGGGCAGCATGACGTCGAGCAGCACCAGGTCGGGCCGGCGAGCCTTCACCGAAGGCACGGCCTCCAGCCCGTTGGCGATCCATTGCGAGGTGTAGCCCGAGGCCTGCAGATAGTCGGCCAGCAGCGCGGCCATGCGCGGCTCGTCCTCGACGATCAGGATGTGGGCTACCGGTTGCTTTTCGCTCGTTGCGGTTGCTGTCGTCGTCATCGTTCTTCGCTCCTCCTCATGCCTTCGGCAGCCGAATGGCGATCCACAAGCCGCCCAGCGGCGAGGCCTTGGCCTCGATGGTGCCGCCATGCGCCTCCACGATGCTGCGGCAGATGGCCAGCCCGAGCCCCGCGCCGCCGCTCGCGCGGTTGCGCGAACTCTCGCCGCGGAAGAAGCGCTCGAACAGGCGCGGCAGCAGCGCCGCGTCGATGCCCGGCGCCGAGTCCATGAGATCGATCGCGACCTCGCCGCCCTCCTCTCGCGCCTCGATGCGAAGCACGCCGCCGGCATCGGTATAGCGGCAGGTGTTGAGCACGAGGTTGCTGAAGAGCTGCTGCATGCGATGCTCGTCGGCGAACACCACCAGCGGCTGCACCGGCAGCGCCAGTTCCAGCCGCAGGCCCGCCGAGGCAAGCCGCTCGCCGAAGGCGTCGACGCTCGGCTCCAGCAGGTCGCGCACGTCGACGTCGGCCTTGCGGTAGGCGAGCGCGCCCACGTCCGCCATCGACAGGTCGTAAAGGTCGGTCACCAGCTGGTTGAGCATGCCCACCTCGTGCTGCAGCGCGCGCACCGCCTGCGCGTCGAGGCGGCGCACGCCGTCTTCCATCGCCTCCAGCTCGCCGTGCAGCACGCCCAGCGGCGTGCGCAGTTCGTGCGACACATCGGCCATGAACTCGCGGCGCATCTGCTCGTTGCGCTGCAGCGTGTTGGCGAGCGAGTTGAAGTCGCGCGCCAGCTGCCCCACTTCGTCGTGCGAGGCCACCGCCACGCGGCTCGCGTAGTCGCCCGCCGCCAGCCGGTGGGTGGCGGCGGCCACGCGCTTGACGGGCGCCAGCAGCACCCGCGCGATCCACCATGCGATGCCCGCGGCCAGCAGCACGCACAGGCTGCCGATGATCCAGCTCGCGCGCAGCTGGTTGTTCTGGAAGCGCTGGTCGCCGGCCTCGCTCACGCTCTGGAACGGCATCATGACGACCCAGCCCACGGTCTTGCCGTCGACCACCACGGCGCGTTCGACGGCGCCCTTGCGCACGTCCCTGAAGCCGATGATCACCCGCCTGTCGACATCGAGCAGCGAGATGCGCAGCACGGCCCCCGTCAGGTCGGACACCAGCGCCGGCGAGCGCCCCGGCTCGAAGTGCTCGCCCGACGTGGAAGGCGCGGGCCGCATGATCTCGAACCAGGGACGAGGGTTGTCGCGCAGGAAGTCCCAGCTGCCGTTCTGCCGGTAGGCCGCGACGGCGTTCGGGAGCACGGCGTCGAGCCGTTCCACGCCCTGTTCGTTGAGATAGCCGACGAAGCCGCGCTCGAAGTTCCAGCGCGAGGCGGCGCCCATCGCGACCACGGCCAGCACGGCAGTAGCCAGGACGGCGAGAAAGAGCTTGGTGGTGATGCTGATCTTCATGAAGGCCCACAAGATAAGCCAGATGCGGCCCTCGCGGTAAACCCCGGCCCCATGGCCGAGCGTGCCGCGGGGGCCTCCACATTCGCTCCACATTCCCTCGGGACCATGGACTCCAACCTGATTGGAATCCTGAACATGTCTTCCCGCTTCATCCGCACCGGCCTCGCGTGCGCCCTGGCCATCGGCCTGTTGGGCGCTATCGCGGGGTGCTCCGGCTCTTCGTCTTCCTCTTCCGCCCTTCCTGGAGCACCACAAGGCCTGGCCGCAGCGCAGGTCGGCGTGGTCACTGTGCAGCCGGAGAACCAGCCGGTCACCACCGAGCTTTCGGGGCGCACCCGCTCGCGCCTGAGCGCCGAGATCCGCCCGCAGGTGGGCGGCATCGTGCAGCAGCGCCTGTTCGAGGAAGGCGCGCTGGTCAAGGCCGGCCAGGTGCTCTACCAGCTCGATCCGGCCAGCTACAAGGCCGCCTATGCCAGCGCGCAGGCCAGCGTCGCCAAGTCGGAAGCCACGGTGAATGCCGCGAAGGTCACCGCGCGCCGCAACGCCGAGCTCGCGAAGATCGAGGCGGTCAGCAAGCAGACCAGCGAAGACAGCCAGGCCACGCTGCAGCAGGCCGAAGCCGACCTGGGCGTGGCCCGCGCCGCGCTCGAGACCGCGCGCATCAACCTCGGCTTCACGCGCATCACCGCGCCGATCGCGGGGCGCATCGAGGCTTCCACCGTCACGCCGGGCGCGCTGGTCACCGCCAGCCAGACCACGGCGCTGACCACGGTGCAGCAGCTCGACCCGGTCTACGTCGACGTGACGCAATCGACCACCGAACTGCTGCAGCTGCAGCGCGAGCTGGCCGCGGGCACGCTCAAGAACGGCAGCGCCGACAAGGCCGAAGCCTCGGTGAAGCTGCTGCTGGAAGACGGCACCACCTACGCCCATGCAGGCCGCCTGCAGTTCTCCAGCGTCACCGTGAACGAGGGCACCGGCGCGGTCACGCTGCGCATCCTGGTGCCCAACCCGGAGCGCACGCTGCTGCCCGGCATGTACATGCGCGCCGTGCTCGAACAGGGCGTGGCCGAAGGCGCGCTACTGGTGCCGCAGCAGGGCGTGACGCGCACAGCCAACGGCGATGCGTCGGCGCTGGTGGTCACGAGCGAGAACAAGGTCGAGAAGCGCGCGCTGAAGGTGTCGCGCGCGGTCGGCAACCGCTGGCAGGTGATCGAGGGGCTGAAAGCCGGCGAGCGCGTGATCGTCGAAGGCTCGCTCAAGGTGAAGGCCGGCGACACGGTGAAGGCGGTGGACGCGGCCGGAGCTACCACGGTGGCCGGCGCGCAAGCCTCCACCACCGCGCGCTGAGGAGCCACCGCACATGGCACGCTTTTTCATAGACCGGCCCATCTTCGCGTGGGTCATCGCCATCGTCATCATGCTGGCCGGGGCGCTGTCCATCGGCACGCTGCCGCTGGAGCAGTACCCGGACATCGCGCCCACCAAGGTCAGCATCAACGCGACCTACACAGGCGCTTCGGCCAAGACCATCGAGGACTCGGTCACGCAGGTGATCGAGCAGAAGATGAAGGGCCTCGACCGGCTGGTGTCGATGTCGTCGAGCAGCACTTCGTCGGGCACCGCGCGCATCGAGCTGACCTTCGAGGCCGGCACCAACGCAGACGTGGCGCAGATGCAGGTGCAGAACAAGCTGCAGCAGGCCCAGTCGCAGCTGCCGCAGTCGGTGCAGAGCCAGGGCGTGACGGTCACCAAGTCGGGCACCGACTTCCTCATGATCGTCTCGCTGATCTCGCAGGACGGCAGCGCCACGGCCACCGACATCGGCGACTACATCTCCAGCAGCCTGCTCGACGTGATCAGCCGCATCGACGGCGTGGGCGACGTGCAGACGCTGGGCTCGGGCTACGCCATGCGCATCTGGCTCGACCCCGCGAAGCTGCAGAAGTACTCGCTGATGCCCTCCGACGTGAGCAGCGCGCTCACCAGCCAGAACACCGAGGTCTCGGCCGGCCAGCTCGGCGCCCTGCCTGCCACCGCGGGCCAACGCCTGACCGCGACCATCACTGCGCGCAGCAAGCTGCGCACGGCCGATCAGTTCCGCGAGGTGATCGTCAAGTCCGACAGCAGCAGCGGCGCGATCGTGCGGCTGGGCGACGTCGCGCGCATCGAGCTGGGCAGCGAGAGCTACACCATCAACTCCCACTTCGACGGCCACCCCTCGGCCGGCATGGGCGTGAAGCTGGCGACCGGCGCCAACGCGCTCACGGTGTCGAACGCGGTGAAGGCCAAGCTCGCGGAGCTGTCGCCCTTCTTCCCCAACCAGATGAAGGCGGTGGTCGGCTACGACACCACGCCCTTCGTACGCATCTCCATCGAGGAAGTGGCCAAGACGCTGGCCGAGGCGATGGTGCTGGTCGTGCTGATCATGTACCTCTTCCTGCAGAACCTGCGCGCCACGCTGGTGCCCGCCATCGCGGTGCCGGTGGTGCTGCTGGGCACCTTCGGCGTGCTGTCGCTGCTGGGCTATTCGATCAACACGCTCACCATGTTCGGCATGGTGCTGGCCATCGGCCTCTTGGTGGACGACGCCATCGTGGTGGTGGAGAACGTCGAGCGGCTTATGACCGAGGAAGGGCTCTCGCCGAAGGAGGCCACGCGCAAGTCGATGAGCGAGATCACCGGCGCGCTGGTGGGCATCGCGCTGGTGCTGTCGGCGGTGTTCATTCCCATGGCCTTCTTCGGCGGCTCGACGGGCGTGATCTACCGGCAGTTTTCGGTGACCATCGTCGCGGCCATGCTGCTGTCGGTGCTGGTGGCGCTCACGCTGTCGCCGGCGCTGTGCGCCACGCTGCTCAAGCCGGTGCAGGCCGGCCACCATGAAGAAAAGCGCGGCTTCTTCGGCTGGTTCAACCGCACCTTCGAACGCAACGCCGAGCGCTACCGCTCCGGCGTGGGCGGCCTGCTGCATCGCGGCAAGCGCAGCCTGCTGGTGTATGCGCTGCTGGTGGGCGTGCTGGGCATGACCTTCATGCGCCTGCCCACCTCCTTCCTGCCCGACGAAGACCAGGGCACGCTGATGGCGCAGGTGAAGCTGCCTGCCAGCGCCACCGACGAGCAGCTGCAGCAGACCATGAAGAGCTTCGAGCAGTACCTCTCGTCGCAGAAGGAGGTCAGCCACTACATCACGCTGACCGGCCTGAGCGGCGACCAGGCCACCGGCAATGCCTTCATCACGCTGAAAGACTGGCGCGAGCGCGGCGGCAAGGCGCAGGACGCGGCCTCGCTCGCGCGCCGCTTCACCATGGACATGGCAACCCGCGCCAGCAATGCCAACGTGTTCGTGATGCTGCCGCCGGCCGTGCGCGGGCTGGGCTCCAACGCGGGTTTCGACGTGCAGCTGCAGGACCTGGGCGGCATCGGCCACGAGGCGCTGGTGCAGGCACGCGAGCAGTTCCTCGCACTGGCCCGCAAGGACCCGGCACTGAGTCAGGTGCGCAGCAACAACCTGGACGACACGCCGCAGTTCTCCATCGACATCGACGACCGCAAGGCCGCCGCGCTGAACCTCTCGACCTCGGACATCAACGACACGCTCTCCAGCGCGATGGGCGGCAGCTACGTGAACGACTTCATCAACAACGGCCGCGTGAAGAAGGTCTACGTGCAGGCCGACGCGCCCTTTCGCATGCAGCCGGACAGCGTGGACCGCTGGCACGTGCGCAATGCGAACAGCGAGATGGTGCCGTTCTCGGCCTTCGCCAGCAGCCGCTGGACCTACGGCTCTCCGCAGCTGTCGCGCTACAACGGCATGTCGTCCTTCGAGCTGATCGGCGACCCCGCCGCGGGCGTGAGTTCGGGCACGGCCATGGACGCGGTGGAACGCATCATGAAGCAGCTGCCGCAGGGCATCGGCTACGAATGGGCGGGCAGCTCCTACCAGGAGCGCCTGTCGGGCTCGCAGGCGCCGCTGCTTTACGCGGTGTCGATCCTGTTCGTGTTCCTGTGCCTGGCGGCGCTGTACGAGAGCTGGTCGGTACCGTTCTCGGTGATGCTGGTGGTGCCGCTGGGCGTGCTGGGCGCGGTGCTGGCGACGAAGCTGGCGGGCCTGTCGAACGACGTGTACTTCCAGGTGGGGCTGCTGGCGACGGTGGGCCTGTCGGCGAAGAACGCGATTCTCATCGTGGAGTTCGCCAAGCAGCTGCAGGACGAGGGCATGGCGCTGGTCGAAGCCACACTGCAGGCGGTGCGCCTGCGGCTGCGACCCATCCTGATGACCTCGCTGGCCTTCATGTTCGGCGTGCTGCCGCTAGCGCTGAGCACCGGCGCGGGCTCGGGCAGCCGGCGCGCCATCGGCGTGGGCGTGCTCGGCGGCATCGCGACGGCCACCGTGCTGGGCATCTTCTTCGTGCCGCTGTTCTTCGTCGCCATCCGCCGCTTCTTCGCGCAAAGAAAGAAAGCCCCGGCAGCGCCCGTGCTGAGCGCGCTGCCCGAGGCATGAACGCCATGACATCTACTCGCTTCAGGCTCTCCACCCTCTCCGCCCTGCTTGCCGCCGCGCTGCTGGCCGGCTGCGCCAACCTGGCGCCCGTGTACTCGCGGCCCGACGCGCCAGTGCCTTCGCAATGGCCCGCCACCTCGGGCGCCAAGACCGAAGGCGCCGTCTCCGCCACCACCGGCTGGCAGGGGTTCATCACCGACGACCGGCTGCGCCGCACCATCGCGCTGGCGCTGGCGAACAACCGCGATTTGCGCGTGGCGGTGCAGAACATCGAGAAAGCGCGCGCCCAGTACGGCGTGCAGCGCGCCGAGCTGTTCCCCAGCGTCTCGGCCACGGCGGGCGGCACGCGCCAGCGCACTTCCGCCGCGACGAGCAACAGCGGCGAATCGTCCATCGGCTCGCAGTACAGCGCTTCTCTGGGCTTCAGCAGCTACGAGCTCGACCTGTTCGGCCGCGTGCGCAACCTCAACGAAGCGGCCCTGCAGAGCTACCTGTCGACCGAGGCCACGCGGCGCAGCACGCAGATCAGCCTGGTGGCGGAAGTCGCCTCGGCCTGGCTCACGCTGGCGGCCGACAACGAACGGCTCAAGCTCGCGCAGGACACGCTGGCGAGCCAGCAGCGTTCGTACGAGCTGACCGGCCGCATGCGCGAGCTGGGCGCGAGCTCGGCGCTGGCGCTGGCCCAGGCGCAGACCACGGTGGAGTCGGCGCGCGTCGACGTGGCCGGCTACACCGCGCAAGTGGCGCAGGACCGCAATGCGCTCGACCTGCTGGCCGGCGCCACGGTGCCCGACGAGCTGCTGCCTGCCACCGGCATCGCCGGCATGGCCACCGCCAGCGCGCTGGTCGAGGTGCCCGCGGGCCTGCCGTCGGCGCTCCTGCAGCAGCGCCCCGACGTGCGGGCCGCCGAGCACACACTGCAGGGCTCCAACGCCGACATCGGCGCGGCGCGCGCGGCCTTCTTCCCGACGATCTCGCTCACGGCGAGTGCGGGTTCGTCGAGCACCGCGCTGTCGGGCCTGTTCAAGGGCGGCAACAGCACCTGGAGTTTCGCGCCATCGATCAGCCTGCCGATCTTCAATGCCGGCAGCAACCGCGCCAGCCTCGACGCCGCGAAGGCGCAGCGCGAGATCGATCTCGCCACCTACGAGAAGACGGTGCAGACCGCCTTCAGGGAAGTGGCCGACGCGCTGGCCGTGCGCCGCTCGCTGGGCGAGCAGCTCGCGGCGCAGCAGTCGCTGGTCGAGGCCACGCGGAAGAGCTACACGCTGTCAGAGGCGCTCTACCGCAATGGCAGCTACAGCTTCCTCGAAGTGCTGGATGCGCAGCGCTCGCTGTACACCGCGCAGCAGACGCTGATCGGCCTGCGGCTGTCGGAGCAGAGCAACCGCATCACGCTCTACAAGGTAATGGGCGGCGGGGACACGGCGCAGGCCGGGTCCGCCGCCGCGTCAGGCGAAGGCAGCGGCGCGAAGGATCACTCGGCGTAGACGCCGGCCGCCTTGATGATCGGCGTCCACTTCGCGATCTCGTCGGCCACGAACTTCTTGTGGCCGGCGGGCTCGATGCGCCCGTCGGTCGCCACCACGGCGCCCAGCAGTTCCTCGCGGTGGATGAAGTCCGGGTCTTTCAGCGCCGTCTTCAGCGCGTCGTTGAGCTTCTTCAGCACCGGCGCGGGCGTGCCCTTGGGCGCATACAGGCCGTGCCAGATGGTGACCTGGAAGTTCTTCAGGCCGGCCTCGTCGAGCGTGGGCAGGTCTTTCAGCATCGGCAGCGCGAGCCGCTTGGGCGTGGTCACGGCAAAGGCCTTGACCTTGCCGGCCTGGATCTGCGGCGTGGTGTTGGTGGTCTGGTCGCACAGCAGGTCGATCTGCCCGCCGATCAGGTCGGTGATGGCCGGTGCCGTGCCCTTGTACGGCACCGCCGTCATCTCGGTCTTGGTGGCGCTCTGGTAGAGCAGCCCGCACAGGTGCGAGGCCGAGCCCACGCCGGCATTGCCGATGTTGATCTTGCCCTTGTTGGACGCGATCCAGGTCGTCAGCTCCTTGTAGTTGGTGGCCGGGATGCTCGGCTTGGAGATGAGCGTCATCGGCACGTCGTTGACGATGCCCAGGTATTCGAAATCGGTCTCCACCTTGAACGGCAGGTTGCGCACCAGGCTGGGCACGGTGGCCATCGCGATGTGGTTCAGCAGCAGTGTGTAGCCGTCGGGCGTGGCGCGCGCCACCTTGGCCGCGCCGATGGAGCTGCCGGCGCCGGGCACGTTGTCGATGATCACCGTGCCGCCGCCCAGCGGCTTGCGCAGCGCTTCGGCCAGGTCGCGCGCGACGCGGTCGGTCGGGCCGCCGGCCGCGAAAGGCACGACGATGGTGATCGACTTGCCGCCCGGAAAGTCCTGCGCATGCGCGCCGACAGCAATGGCGATCGCCGCGAGGGCGAACAGTTTTTTCATGAGGTCTCCGTTGTATTGAGGAAAAGGGAAATTCAGGGCGCGCGCGGCGGCACGCGGCTTTCGAGCGCGGCGGGCTGCCATTGCGGCTGGATGTGGCAGCCGTTCTTGCCGTCGGTGTCGTAGCGCGGCATCAATGCCTTGCAGCGCTGCGCGAGACTTTCGGGCGTGGGCTTCTCGCCCTTGTCGATCCAGTCGAGCAGCGCGGCGAAGAGCGCGGGGTACTCCGAATCGCTCAGGTAGCTGTGCTCGCGCTCGCTGCTGAAGCTCTGCACCAGCAGGTTGCCGGTGCCGGCCGCGTCGCGGATGCGGCGATACGAGTTCTCCAGTTCTACGAAGGCCGTGGGGTCGTCGATCGCATGCAGGCCCACGGTCGGCAGCGCGGTGCGTCCTGTGGGCTGGCTGTCGGCCGCCAGCGCGCCCTTGGCCTGCGGGTCGGCGGCATAGCGCAGCACGCCGGCATTGAGCGCCGCGTCGTCGGCCGATCCGCTGTAGACCGCGCCGATGTTGCCGAAGGGATTGCGCCCGCCGAGCCGCTTCTGCACCAGGTCCTGGAAGAGCCATGTGGCCCAGCCGAGGTGGCCCACCAGCGAGCGTTCCTGGATCTTCACGACCGAGAGGATGGTCTTCAGCCGCGCCGCCTGCTCCGGCGTGCGCTGCGCGGCGGGCAGGCCGACGCCGGTGCATTCCTTCACGCGCGCGGCAAGGTCGGCTCGCGTGAGCTTCGACTCGAGCGGCAGGCCCATCCACAGCGGGTACTGCGGCTCGTCGGGGCGCGGATGGTTGTGGCAGACGTACTGGTACACCACGCGCAGGTCGAGCCGGAAGTCGTAGGCGCTGTTGCCGCCGCCGAGCACGCCGCTGGTGAGCATGAGGCCGTCGTAAGGGCTCTTCGCTCCGCCCGCGGGCGCGTACAGTTCGGCCGCCTTAGCGGCCACGCCCGCGCCGTAGCTCTGCCCGTGCAGCAAGGTGCGGCGCGGCTGGCCGAAGTGGCGCACGAAGATCCGGCGCAGCCGCTCGGTGTCTTCCGCGGCCATGGTCACGCCGTAGCCGCCGCGCCGGTAGGTGGACCCGGCCCAGGCATAGCCGGCCTTCACGGTGACGGCCCAGCGCTTGAGGTCTTCCTCGCTGCGCTCGAGCTTGGGCGGGCCGGTCTCCGGGCCGCCGTGGGCGTGCATCACCAGCACGCGGTTCCAGTCCTTCGGAATCGCTATCCAGTAGAGGGCGCCGGTGCCGTCCTCACCGGTGTAGCAGCGCGCGGCTTCCGGTACCGGCGACGGGCACGCGGCCGCCTTGGGTCCGGCAGGCGTCGCATGCGCGGACAGCATCGGCGCGGCGCCGATCAGTGCGAATGCCGCAAGGATGGAGAGTCGTTTTTTCAATGGCGTACTCCGAATTCGAGCGCCGCGTTCGTCCCCGGGCTGGAGACGAAACCGAGGACGCCGCTGTTGAAGATGAAATTGCCCGGACGGCCCGCATCGGCCTGCGCCACGCCGGGCACCGGCGTGTCGTAGCTCAGCCCCGCCGCCGCACCGCCGAGGTTAAGGCCGCTGCCGGCCACCGTGGCATCGTGGTTCTCGCCCTTGACGCTGACCAGTGCATAGCTGCCATCCGCGGCGCCCGCGGCCAGGCTCTGTTGCAGGCCGTACACGCGCATGCCGATGCTGGCGGCCGACTCGCGCACCAGGTGCAACGGCACCGCGACGCCATTGACCAGGCCGATCACCATCGAGCCGGTGAGCGTGCCGCCGGTGGTCACGGCGCTGCCGGTGGGCGAGGTCGTGAAGAGGTCGAAGGAAGCGCGCGTGGTGTTGTAGGCGACGTAGCCCTTCTCGGTCTGCGTGCAGCTGAGGTCGTAGACCATGAAGCCGCCCGACACTGGGTCACGGCAATACTGGAAGGTACCGGCTTGGCGCAGGCGCACCGAAGACGCAAATGCGCTGGCACCGCCCGAGCCCTGCTGCACGCCGACCACATTGAAGATATTGGCCACCGACTTGAAGTCGCCCGACACCGGCGCGGCCGCGAAGCTGTTCTGGAACGCCAGCAGCGGCGAGAAGCCGCCGCCGCTGGGCGCGTTCACGCCGCCCGACAGCACGCCGCCTGCACCGAAGCTGAACACCGCCCCGCTCTCGCCGCTGATGTAGCTGCAGCTGCCCTGCGACACCAGCGTGCCGGTGCGCTGCGTGCCGGCGGTCCGCAGCAAGCTTGCATCGATGGTCACGGTGTAGGCCATGGTGGCGGGATCGATCTGCACGCGCAGTTCCTCGCCGAAGCTGTTGCCGCCCTTGTAGCTGGTCACGGAGGCGGGCAGGTTCGGGCAGGCCAGCGGGTCGCCGACTTCGGTCACGCAGCTGTAGTTGACGGCCGCGTCGAGGCTGCCGCTGCCGCGGTACTTGGGCCATGCCGGGAACTGGCACAGCGGGCGTGTGCGGCCGTAAGTGCCGGCCACCGCGTCCACCGCCACGCCGGTGGCGGGCGCGAGGCCGGCCTCGACCCAGCCTTCGAGCGCGGCCAGCGAATCCCAGTTGGGAATGAAGCTGCCGGTGCCGTGGCCCATGCCGGGCACGGTGTAGAAGCGCACGCTCTGGTCGACCGCCGGCTGGCCCACCGTGGCGATGAGCTGCTTGTAGTAGTCGATGGTGGAGTTCGGGCTGATCACCTCGTCGGCCAGGCCGTGCAGCATGATGAGCCGCCCGCCGTGCGCGAAGAAGGGCGTGAGGTTCGGGTTGGTCGCGTCGGTGAGGTTCGACACCTCGGTCACGCGCGCGGCATCGCTGCCTGGGTTCAATGGGTCGAAGGTCAGTGTGTTGAAGCCGGCATCGCGTTTGACGAAAAACTTCGCCCACTGGTCGCCGGTAACGTACATGTTGGCGTCGGAAGACGTGGCGGGATTGCCGGGCACGTTGCGCGTGCCGAGGTCGCGCGTGGTGTACGGCCCCGCCACCAGCGCGCCTTCGAGCAGGTTGTAGCCGCCCGCGCGCTTCACGCCGTTGGCCAGCGAATAGGTGGTGAAGTCCAGCGGCGACTCGATGGCGTGCACGGTGGCGATCTGCGCGTCGGACAGGCAGGTTTTGCTCGTCTTGGTGCCACCGGGGCAACGCAGCGAAGCCACGATCTGCGCGTTGAGCATTCGGCAGCTCTCGACATTGCTAACGATGTTGTCGGCCGCGCCGTCGAGCTTGTCGCAAGCCTGCATCGCGGCCTTCTGAACCATCAGCGTCTCGCTCAGGTCCATCCAGCCGTCGGTGCCGTTGTTGTAGTAGAGCGCGCGGCCCACGGCCACGTTCGACAGGCGCGTGCCGGTGTAATTGAGCGCGGGCTCGTTGGCGATCACGCCGTCGTAGTCCCCAGGCCAGCGCTGGATGTAGCTGAGCGCGTCGCGCCCGCCGGTCGAGGTGCCCAGGAAGTAGGCGTGCTTGGGCTTCACGGCATAGCGTGCGAACACCAGCGCCTGCGCCACGTCGCGCGTCTTCTTGAGCGAGTTGCCGCCGTAATTGGCGAGCTGCTCGTCGTTGGCCGCGAACTTGCCGTCGGTGATGCTGCTCGACTGGTGGCCCGAATCGTCGCCGTAGGTGGCGTAGCCCAGCGCCAGCGGCGCGGGCTTGCCGGCGGGGCCGAAGCGGATGACCTCGGTGCCGTCGATCAGCACGCCGTCGAAGCCGCCGCCGCCGAAATGGATGGTCTTCTGGTTCCACTTCTCGGGCAGGTTCACCGCGAAGTTGATGGACTGCGAGCTCGGGTCGACCGGCTGGATGGTGCCGCGCACGCGGCAGTAGTCGCCAAGCGTGTTGCCGGTGTCGCCCGCGGCCACCGGCGTGGCGCTGGTGACGGTGGCGCCCTGCGTGGGCAGGCTGATCAGCGAGGCCGGCAGGCTCTTGCCGTTGAGGTCGGCGCAGGCAACGGCCGGCAGCACGGGCGGGGGCGACGGATTGTCCGGCGGGTCGTTGGCGGCCGGATTGCCGGCGGGCGGGTTGTTGCCGCCGGCGGGCGGCGTGGTCGGCAGCAGGCCGACGGCACCGCCGCCTCCACCACCTCCGCCACCACCGCAGGCGGCAAGGATGAGCGAGAGCAGCGAAAGGCCGATCGCATACAGGACGGCACGAATCATCGAAGCGGGGCGCGTTGTGCGCATGGGTTTGTCTCCGGCATGCGGCCTCGTTGGGCCGCTTGTTCTTGAATGGGCGGCCGGACGATAGATTCGGTGTGACCTAGGGTCAAATAAAATAACAAGGCACTTTCAATACCAAAAATATATGGACATAAGGGCACTGCGCTACTTCGTCGCCGTCGCGGGCACCGGCCACATGACACGCGCGGCCGAGCAACTCGGCATCCAGCAACCACCGCTGAGCCTGCAGATCAAGGCACTCGAACGCGAGCTGGGCATGCCGCTGTTCCGCCGCCATCCGCGCGGCGTGGCGCTCACCGACGCGGGCCGGCTGTTCCAGGCCGAGGCGCTGCGCATGCTGCAGGACATGGAGTCGATGAAGCAGCGCATGGCGCGCGTGGCCAAGGGGCAGGCCGACACGCTCGCGGTCGGCTTCACCAGCTCGGCGGCGGCGCATCGCTTCATGCCCGAGGCGCTGCGCGCATTCCGCCGCGCCTACCCCCTGGTGGAGCTGCAGCTGCGCGAGGACAACGCGGCCGAGCTCACCGACGCGCTGGCCGCGGGGCGGCTGCACTGCGGCCTGCTGCGCGTGCCGGTGGCGCGGCCCGAAGGGCTGGTGTTCGAGACGATGCTGCGCGAACCCGTGCTGGTGGCCATGCCGAGCGACCATCGCTTTGCCCTCGCCCGCACCAAGGCTTCGCGGCCCCTGCCTCTTGCCAGGCTGTGCGAGGAGGGCATCATCCTCGTGCGGAGGCCGGGCGCGCCCGGCCTCTATGCCGAGCTGCTCGCGCTGTGCCACGCCAAGGGGCTGCGCCCGCGCGTGGTGGCCGAAGTCGATCGCATGATGACCAACCTGAACCTCGTGGCCGCGGGCGTCGGCCTGTCGGTGGTGCCCGCCTCGATGACCGGCGTGCACGCGCACGCCATCGCCTACACGCGGCTGGCCGACGGCGGCCAGCTCGACGCGCCGCTCACGCTGGTGTCGCGCGCCGAAGAAGACAACCTGCCCGCGCAGCATTTCGCGGCGCTGCTGCGCAAGCTCGCGAGCGCGCACGCCAAAGCCGACCCGGCGGCGCCATGAATACGCGGGCGAGACGCCGCTTCGCGCAGGGCGCAGGCGCCCTCTTCGCCGCCGCCTGCGCGGCACCGGGCCTCTTGCGCGCGGCACCTTCCAACTGGCCCAACCGCGCGGTGCGGCTGATCGTGGTGTATCCGCCCGGCGGGGTCAGCGACGGCATGGCGCGGGTGCTGGCCGAGCCGCTCGCACAGGCGCTCGGCACGCCGGTGCTGATCGAGAACCGTCCCGGCGCCGGCGGCAGCCTGGGCATGGACGCACTCGCGCGTTCGGCGCCCGACGGCTGCACGCTGGCCTTCTCCGCCATCAGCCCGCTCACGCTGCATCCGCTGCTGGCGCGCGTGCCCTACGACCCGCAGCGCGCCTTCGTGCCCGTGGCCAGCGTGATGCGCACGCCGGTGCTGGTGGTCGGCACGCCGGCCTTCGAGGGACGCGGCTTCGGCGCGCTGATCGCGCAGGCGCGCAGCCGGCCGGGCGCGGTGCGCTGGGCCACGTCGGGCGTGGCCACCATCGGCCACATGGTGCTGGCGCAGGTGCGCATGCAAAGCCGCACCGACATCACGCACATCCCCTACCAGGGCGGCGGCCCGCAACTCAACGATGCGCTCAGCGGGCAGTTCGAAGTGCTGTCGACCAATGTCGCGGCGCAGCAATTGCAGTACATCGAAAGTGGCCGCTTCCAGCCGCTGGCGGTAGGCGCGCCCGCGCGCATCGAAGCGCTGCCCGACGTGCCGACACTGGCGGAGCTGGGCTTCGAGAAGGCGAACCGCGATTCGCTCTTCGGCATCTTCGCGCCGGCTCGCACGCCGCCTGCGGTGGTGCAGCGGCTCAACGCCGAGATCAACCGCGTGCTCGAGAGCGGCACGGTGCGCGCGCGGCTTCATGGGGCCTACAACCTGCCGGCTGGCGGCGGCACCGAGGCTTTCGCGCACGAGATCGCGATCGACCGGCGGCGCAACCGCGAACTGGTTGCGGGCGACCGCTCGCAGTTCGACTGAACGCCAGACTAAGCGCCGGTCAGTCCGCGCTCCAGAGCCGCGGGTAGTCGCGCACGAAGCCGTCTTCGGTCACGCTCAAGGTGGCCGCGTAGTCGAAGCGCTTGGCTTCGTAGGCATATTCGGTGTCGCTGTGGCGCTCGTAGCGCTGCGCCAGTTCGCTCAACACGCCGCCGCCGTCCAGGTCGAGCCAGGCGGCCGGGGCGTCGGCGCCCTCGCCCTTGGCAAGGCCCAGGCGGCGCAGTTGCAGCAGGTTGGTGGCGGGGGTGAAGCCCAGGTCGAGGTCCAAGCAATGCGACAGGTCGGTCACCGGCTCGTCGTTGAGCTTCCAGTGGCCGCGTGCGTCGCGCGAGATCGACAGGTCGACCGGCGCGCCGCCGAGCCAGCCGCGCACGGTGCCCCACTGGGTGTGCCAGTGAAGATCGCAACGCACACGATAGTTCAACTGGCCGATGCGGCCGTCTTCCAGCCGGAACACGGCTGCGTCATCGAGTTGCAAGGCCGTGGCGTTGCGCTCGAGACGGCAGGCGTCATGGCCCGGCGCATCGAGCCTGCGCCAGAGAATGGAGGCGACTGTTTGCATGGCGCGCATGATGGCACCGGCATGCTGCACCGCGCAAGCAATGACCCGCCGCGCCGCAGGTGGGAGTCAGGCAAGCCAAAGACGAAGCCCGCACGCGCCGGCCTGCCGGACAATGCGCGGCAACATGAAAAAGCTCCCCGCGGCGCTCGCGCTGCTCCTGCCCCTGCTTTTCTGCAGCGCCGGCCACGCTGCAGCCGAGCTGAAAGACGGCGACATCATCTTCCACACCTCGCGCTCGGCGCAGAGCCTGGCGGTGCAGCGCGCCACCGGCTCGCGCTACAGCCACATGGGCATCGTGCTGATGCGGGGCGGCAAACCCCATGTGTTCGAGGCGGTATCCACGGTGCGCTACACGCCGCTCGCGCAATGGACCGCGCGCGGCAACGGCGGCCACTACGTGGTCAAGCGCCTGCGCGATGCAGACAGGCTGCTGACACCGGAAGCCGTGGCGAAGCTGCGCGCACGCACCTCCGATTTCGAGGGTCGCCCCTACGACCTGACCTTCGAATGGTCCGACCAGCGCATCTACTGCTCCGAACTCGTTTGGAAGCTCTACCAGCGCGCACTGGGCGTGCGCATCGGCGAGCTGCAGAAGATCCGCGAATTCAACCTGGCCGACCCCGCGGTGCGCGCCAAGATGCGCGAGCGCTACGGCGACAGGGTGCCGATGGACGAACCGGTGATCTCGCCGGTGGCGATGTTCGAGTCGCCGTTGCTCAGGACCGTCGAGACTCGCTGACGAATCGCCCCAGGGCAGGCGAACGCCGCCGACCCGCGAGACAATTGTTGCCGTGAGCTCCCAGTCCCCGTCAGCCCCGCCGATCCGCCGCATCGCCCACCTCGACATGGACGCCTTCTACGCGTCCGTCGAGTTGCTGCGCTATCCGCAGCTCAAGGGGCGGCCGGTGGTCATCGGTGGCGGGCGGCGGCGCGTGGACGAGGCCATCCGCGACCTGCCCGAAGGCGGCACGCTCGCCGACATTCCGGTCGAGTCCTTCCCCCTGCTCAAGGACTACACCGGCCGCGGCGTGATCACCACCGCCACCTACCCCGCGCGCCAGTTCGGCGTCGGCTCGGCCATGGGGCTCATGAAGGCCGCCAAGCTGTGCCCGCAGGCCATCATCCTGCCGGTGGACTTCGACGAATACCGGCGCTTCTCGCGCGCGTTCAAGCAAGTCATCCTCGAGGTCGCGCCGCTCATGGAAGACCGCGGCGTGGACGAGGTGTACATCGACTTCACCGACGTGCCCGGCGGCCAGCGCGACGGCGGGCGTTCGCTGGCGCGGCTGCTGCAGAAGGCCATCCTCGACGCCACCGGCCTGACCTGCTCCATCGGCGTGGCGCCCAACAAGCTCATCGCCAAGATGGCGAGCGAGTTCAACAAGCCCAACGGTATCTCGATCGTCTACGAGGACGACCTCGAAAAGCTCATCTGGCCGCTGCCCTGCCGCAAGGTGAACGGCATCGGCCCCAAGGCCGACGAAAAGCTCAAGCGCTTCGGCATCGAGACCGTGGGCCAGCTCGCGGCGCGCGACCGCGACTGGCTCGTCGCCAACTTCGGCAAGGCCACAGGCGCGTGGATGCACGAAGTGGCCTGGGGCCGCGACAACCGCCCGGTGGTGACCGAAAGCGAGCCGGTGTCGATGAGCCGCGAGACCACTTTCGACCGCGACCTGCACGCGGTGCGCGACCGCGCCGAGCTGGGCGCGATCTTCACGCGGCTGTGCGAGCAGGTGGCGGCCGACCTGCAGCGCAAGGGCTACGTGGGCAAGACCATCGGCATCAAGCTGCGCTATGACGACTTCAAGATCGCCACGCGCGACCAGACCATCGGCCACTTCACGGCCGACGCCAGGACCATCCGCCAGACCGGCGGCCAGTGCCTGAAGCGCGTGCCGCTGGAGCGGCCGCTGCGGCTGCTGGGCGTGCGCGTGGGCGCGCTGGCCAAGGCCGGCAGCCCCGAAGCACTGGCCCCCACCGGCGCGCAGCGCGCGGCATCGGAGCCGGTGGCGACCACGGCCTCTCTTTTCTGACGGGCGCCACCATGCTGAAACGCTGGCTCCGGCGCACAGCATTCACACTGCTGGGGCTGGTCGCGCTGATCGGCCTGTACGTCGCCGTCGCCTGCGCGCTGGTGTTCTGGCCGGCCAACGACGCGAAGCCGGCAAGCAATGCCGCTCCCGCCGAAGTGCAGGCCTGGGTACTGAGCAACGGCGTGCACACCGACTACGTGTTCCCGGTCCGCTCCGTCGCCATCGACTGGCTGCAGGTATTTCCGCTGAAAGACTTCAGGGCCCCGCCGCCCGATGCCGAGTTCGTCGCCATCGGCTGGGGCGACCGCGAGTTCTACCTGAACACGCCCACCTGGGGCGACCTGACGGCGGCGCGCGCCTTCGGGGCGCTGTCGGGCGGCAACCGCTCGCTGCTGCACGTGAGCTACCTGCGGCGCGGGCAACTGGGCCGCGGCGCCTTCGACCTTCCGCTGTCGCAGGCCCAGTACGCGCGGCTCGTCGCCCATGTGCGCGCCAGCCTGCCGCCGGGGCCGGCACAGCCCATCGCGGGCGCGCACTACGACAACCAGGACGCCTTCTACGAAGCCGAGGGCGCCTACAACCTCTTCGAGACCTGCAACACGTGGATAGGCCGAGGCTTGCGGCAGGCAGGCGTCACGGTGAGCCGATGGACGCCCTTCGACTTCACCGTGACCTGGCACCTACAGCCGGCGCGGCCCTGACAGAGCCGGCTCAGGGCCTGGGCACGCCGCCCTGCCACTGCGGCCAGTTGGCCACGATGTGGTCGACCACGCGGCTGCCCACGCGCTCGACGTTCTCCACCGTCTCGGCAAAGCCGCCGGCCGTTTCGCCCGGTGCCGGGTCCAGGTGCTGCAGCGTGGTCTCCTTCGGGTTGCCCTGGTCGAAGTTGACCGCGCCGCGCAGGCTCATCACGCGGTCGGTGCCGTGCGTGCGCTTGATGACCAGGGTGATGGCGGCTGCTTCCATTTCGGTGATGACGTAGTCGTCGGCGCCGTAGAGCTTGGCGATGTACTGCGCCTGCTTCGACATGCCGGGGCCGTGGAAGAAGGTGTCGCCCGTCATATGCGTGCCGGTGCCGACGAAGGGCGCGCGGCGGGCCGCGGCGTCGGGGTAGCGCAGTCGGTACTTGCGGGCCGATTCGGAGTCTTTCAGGGGCGTGTCGGCCGACAGCTTCATGGCCCAGCGCACGAGGTCGGGGTTGAGCTGGAAGCGGCGGTATTCCTCGTAGCCCTTGCGCGGCATGAAGGTCGGCTCGCCGGGCTTGTTTTCTTCCGGGGCCCAGCGGTGGCCCAGGTCATAGTCGACCAGCCAGGTGCCCCAGTTCACCTCGCCGATGGTGCCGCGCGAGGGCGGCGTGCCGGCCACGCCGGAAATGACGTAGTAGGCCTGCGAAAAGTCGAGCTGCGGGTTCAGCAGGATGGCCTGCATCGACGACGACGAATTGACCTTGCCCATGCCCAGCACCGCGCCGCACACGCCGTCGGCGTTGCAGTACACGGGCTGCAGCGCGCCGGGCACGGCAATGGGCTTGGCGTTCATCCAGTAGCGCTCGTACCAGTGCTGGAACTCGCCGGCGCGGTCGCCCGTGTTCTTGCCGATCTCGAACATGGCGGCGACGAACACCTTGACCTTCACCGGTGCGGGCGAGGCCGAAGCCGAGGCCGGCACGGAAGAGGACGAAGTGGAAGCGCAGCCCGTGGCAAGCAGCACGGCGGCCGGCAGCAGCAGCCAGCGGCTACGGAAGGACGAAGAGGGACGAGAAGACATTCGAAGGCTCGATAAGGGAAAGAAGAGACGGGCCGCATTTGCGGCGTCCTACAGGCGGTGATTGTCGACGCTGGCAAAAACGGTGCGTACCACCACGCAATCCCCATGCCGGCCCCCTCTGCTCCTTCCACCTCCCCTGCATCGCGGCCGTCCGCGCGGCCGCCCTCGAAGCCCACGCCCATCGCCAACGGGCTGGTCTACGTGAACCCCGACATGCCCGGCATCCGCCGCCTCAGGCACGGCGAGCGCTTTCGCTACCGCGACGCGAAGGGCCGCTGGCTGCGCGACGTGGACGAAATCTCGCGCATCCGCATGCTGGCCATTCCGCCGGCCTACACCCAGGTGTGGATCTGCCCGCTGCCCAACGGCCACCTGCAGGCCACGGGCATCGACGCCCGCGGGCGCAAGCAGTACCGCTACCACGCCGACTGGCGCGTGATGAAGGACGAGACCAAGTTCGAGCGGCTCGAGGCCTTCGCGCTGGCGCTGCCGCGCATCCGCGCCCGCGTGGCGCGCGACCTGCAGCCGGAAAAGGGACAAGGCAACGGGCAGCAGGCCCCTGGCCGCGGCCAGGTGCTGGCGGCGCTGGTGCGCCTGCTCGACACCACCCTGCTGCGCATCGGCAACGAGGAGTACGCGAGCAGCAACGGCTCCTACGGCCTCACCACGCTGCGCAACCGCCATGCGGACGTGCACGGCGCGGCGCTGCGGCTGCGCTTCAAGGGCAAGAGCGGCGTGATGCACGAGGCCAGGCTCGACGACCCGCGCGTGGCCAAGGTGGTGCGGCAATGCCAGCAGCTGCCGGGGCAGGCGCTGTTCCAGTACGCGGGCGAAGACGGCGAGCTGCACAGCGTGTCGTCCACCGATGTGAACGACTACCTTGCCGAAGCCGCGCCGGGCGAACGCTTCACCGCCAAGGACTTCCGCACCTGGCATGGCACCGTGCAGGCGCTGGAACTCACGCGGCTGGCCTGCGAGCCGGGGCGCACCGCGGCCGACGGCACCCGCTACAGCGCCAAGGACATCCTCGCGGCCGTCGCCAAGCAATTGGGCAACACGCCGGCTGTCTGCAAGAAAGCCTATGTGCATCCGGCCGTGCTGGCGCTGGGCAGCGCCCTGTCGGACGACGACGAAGACGCCGCCACCGCGCTGTTCGAGAAGATCGCGGGCCGAAAGACGGCGCGGCCTTCACGCGGGCTCTATGCGGCCGAACGCCGGCTGCTGGCCTTTCTTCGCACGCACCGGCAGGGGCAGGCACGCGCCGCGGCGGGCCATGGCCGCAGGAACGGCAGGAAGGCTCAGCCTCCGGTGGCGAGCGCGAAGCGCACGCTGTCGCCGTCCACCACGACGGCATAACCCAGGTCTTCGGCCAGGTTCTGCAGCGCGACGGCATCGATGGCCAGCGCACGCGGTGCGCGGTGCGCGTCGAGCACCGCGTCGTTGCCGCCCGCTTCGCGCGGCAACGCAGAAAGGCGCAGCGCATTGCCGCCGTCCGCTTCGACGCGGATCGTACCGGCCTCGTCTGCGCTGTCGTGCAGGTAGCCCAGAACGCCCAGGAACAGATAGCGCAGGGCCGCCGCGGCGGGCCAGCGTGCTTCGTCTTCGCGGGGTTCGAGGGCGGGATCGATGTCGAGCGTCACGCCATGCAGGTCGAAGGCGGAGCGCATCAGCGTCGTGCATTGCGCCACCAACGCGCCGCGCGTGATGCCGTCGTCGGCGGTCGCCAGCTCCCAGTCCCGCAGCGAACGGATGGCGTCGACCAGCTCGGCCACCTGGTTGTCGATCAGCGCCACGCGCTCTTCGCAGGCAGCGGCATCGACGGTGGCAGCGCTGACCTGACGCTTGAGCATCAGCAGCGCCATGCGGATCACCGACACCGGCGCCGCCATGTCGTGCCGGAGGGCTGGCAGGGCCCGGGTGAGCAGTTCGTGGCGCACGCCTGCGGCGATCCAGCTGCGCGCGCTGGGAGAAGACTTCATTGCGCGGCTGCCAGCGGCGTCGGGTTCATCGGCACGGTCACGGGTACTTCCTGAAACGAGAGGGAGCAACAAGTATCGTGCCGGGCTCCCCCGCCGGGTGTAGGAACGAGCCTACGAGGCTCAGGGCTTGCCGAGGTAGGTGCGCACGTCCTTCACCTCGACGCCCGCCGCGGCGATGGCCGAGCGCAGCTGCGCCTCGGTCACGCCCAGGGTCTGGGTCCAGTAGCGCACCTCGTGCGCCTCGTTCACGTTGATGCGGGTGGCGTCCTGCGGCCCGCGCTTGCTCAGGTCATCGGCCATGGTGCTTTCCTTTGCAGAAGGCTCCAAGATGCGGCGCGCACCCGAGGCGGGCGGAAGGACTTCGGCGCACCCGCTTGCAGGAAAACGCCGAGGCCCTTGCAGGCGAGCCTGCCTACGCCGCGCGCAGACGCGCCTGCAGCTCGCGCTTGAGCAGCTTGCCGTTGGCGGTGGTCGGCATGGTGTCGATCACCTCGATGCGTGCCGGGCGCTTGTAGGGCGACAGATGCTCCGCGAGGTGCGCGCGCAGCGCCGCGTGGTCGAGCACCGCGCCGGGCTTCAGCTCCACGAAGGCGACGATCTGCTCGTTGCCGTCCGCCTCGGGCACGCCGACCACCGCGCACAGGTGCACGCCGCCGAAGCGGCCGATGACCGCCTCGACCTCCGCCGGATACACGTTGAAACCCGAGCGGATGATCATTTCCTTCAGCCGGCCGACCACGAACAGTGCGCCGTCGGGGCCGAAGCGCCCGAGGTCGCCGGTTGCGTACCAGCCGCCCGGGCGCATCACCTGCGCGGTGGCGACCGCGTCGCGGAAGTACCCGAGCATGAGACCGGGGCCGCGCAGCCATATCTCTCCCGTATCGCCCGGCGCCGCGTCATGCCCCTCCAGAGACACGATGCGGGCCTCGCCGCCCTCCACCGCATGGCCGGCGGCCGTGTCCGAGCGCGGCGCCTCGGTGCGCGTGAGAAACACCGAGCCCGCGTACTCCGACAGCCCGTAGCCGTAATGCAGCGGCTGGCCGAAGAGCCCTTCCACGCGCTGCTTGAGCGCGGGATCGAGCGGCGCCGAGCCGGTGTACACGTAGCGCAGATGCGGAAAGCGCGGCACCATGCGCTCGCTGTCGATGTGGGCCAGCAGACGCGCATACATCGTCGGCGGCCCGAGCAGGTTCGACACCTCCTCGTGCGCCAGCGCCTGCAGCATATCGGCCGGAGAGAAGCTGCCGCGCAGCACCAGCGACGCACCGCCGGTGAGCGCGGCCATCAGCACGGTGCCGATGCCGAAGATGTGCGTCATCGGCAGGAAGGCGTAGGCCCTGTCGCGCTCGCTCAGGGCGCGCACGCCCGCCGACACCCGCCCGAAGTGCAGCAGCCCGCGATGCGAGACCATCACGCCCTTCGGCGTGCCCGACGTGCCGGAGGTGAAGATGATGGCGGCGGTGTCAGCCAGTGCCGGGCCGGGTTCGATGCGCGCTTCGTCGCGCGTTGCCGAGCGCATCACGCCGGCAAGTGCCGACGGCACCGCGCCGGCGCGCTGCGCGTGCTTCCCGGCCGCCTCCGAAGCGCCCGTGGTGAAGCAGCAAAGACGCGCATCCGCGCGCTCGGCGATCGCCGCGATCTCGCCCGGCGACATGCGCGCGTTCACGCCGCAAGACCACGCGCCGATGCGGCTGCAGGCCATCAGCAGCGCGATGTGCGCGGCGCAGTTCTCGGCCACCAGCACCACGCGGTCGGTGGGGCGCACGCCAGCGGCCAGCAGGTCCTGCGCGGCGGTCTCGGTCATCGCCTGCAGCGCCGCATAAGTGGTGGTGCCACCGGGCTCGAAAAGAAAGACAGCCTCCGGCGTGCGCGCCGCGCGCGCCTCCAGCAGTTCGTGAATGCGTGAGTGATGCAGCATCGCCTATTCCGCCTCGATGCCCTTGGACGCGGTGGCCCAGAGCTGCCGGTCCGACTTGCCCTTGGCCGCGAGCAGCTCCGCCGCGCCGGACCACACGTCGTAGCCCTGCTCGCGCAGGCGGCTCGCGATGTCTTCGCGCGCCAGCATCTTCTGCGCGGCGGCGTTCATGCGCGCGACCAACGCCGGGTCCATGCGCGCCGGGCCGTAGAGGCCGAACCAGCCGCCCACGTCGTAGCCGGCCACGCCCGACTCGATCATGGTCGGCACCTCGGGCAGCATGCGGTTGCGCTGGCGCGAGGTGACGGCCAGCGCACGCACCTTGCCCGACTGGATGAAGGGCTTGGAGGTCGCGATGATGTCGAACATCATCGTCACGGTGCCCGCCATCACGTCGGCCAGGGCGGGCGCGCTGCCCTTGTACGGCACGTGCGTGAGCTGCACGCCGGTCATTTTCTCGAGCAGCGCGCCGCTCAGGTGGTTCGACGCGCCCACCCCCGCCGACCCGTAGAACACCTTGCCGGGCCGCGCCTTCGCATAGGCCAGCAGCTCGGCCACGCTGTGCACCGGCACGTCGTTGTTGACGACCAGCACGTTGGTGTAGTCCACCAGCGGCGCGATGGCCACGAGGTCCTTCATCGGGTCGAAGGCCATGTGGCGCTGCACGTTGGGGTTGATGGTGATGGTCGGGCTCGCGCCGAAGAACAGCATCGTGCCGTCGGCCGCGGCCTTGGCCACCGCGTCGCCGCCGAGCGAGCCGCTGGCGCCGGGGCGGTTGTCCACGATCACCTGCGTGCCCAGCGCCTGGCTCAGCGCGGGTGCGAGCAGCCGCGCGGCGCCGTCCACAGGGCCGCCCGCGGAATAGCCGACCACCAGCTTGATGAGCGGCGGCAACGGCTGCTGCGCGAAGGCACGATGCGGCAGTGCGCCGAGTGCCGCGCCGCCGGCCAGCGCGGCCATGAGCTGGCGGCGAGAGAAGCGATTCGATGTCATGAGCGTTGTCTCCTGTTTTGAATTTCTTCGACGCCCATCGCTCACGCCGGCAGGTCCAGGACCTGCCGCGCGAGGATGTTGCGCTGTATCTCGTTGGTGCCGCCGTAGATCATTGCGGCCGTGGAGCCGATGAGCGGCGAGAGCACGTTGAAGGTCTGGCCATCGAGCACCTGGTCGCCGGCCACTGCGCCCTGCTCTTCCCCGGCCTCGACCAGCAGCGCGCCGATGCGGTGATAGGTCTCGCTGGCCCAGATCTTCAGCAGCGACACCGACGCGGGCAGCGGCTTGCCGGCCCGCACGATGTTCGCGAAGCCCGTGTACGCCGCCGACAGGTCGAGCACGTCGAGCCGCAGCGCCGCGAAGCGCTGCGCGAACACCAGGTCCGCGAAGAGCCGCCGCGCCTGCGCAAGCCGCGCGAGTTGTCCCAGCGCATATTGCGACTGCTTGGGGCTGCCCAGGAAGATGCGCTCGAAGCCCAGCAGCGCCTTGGCGATGGTCCAGCCGCCATGCAGCTTGCCGACCAGGTTCTCGGCGGGCACGCGCACGTTGTCGAAAAACACCTCGCAGAACTCGGGCTCACCGGCCAGCGTAAGGATCGGCCGGATGGTGATGCCCGGCGTGCGCAGGTCGCACAGCAGGAAGCTGATGCCCTCCTGCTTGCGCGCGTCCTTGTCGGTGCGCACCAGCATGAAGATGTGGTTGGCGTCCTGCGCGAGCGTGGTCCAGATCTTCTGGCCGTTGACCACGAAGTGCTCGCCCTGTGCGTCGCGCGCCGGCATGGCTTCGGTGCGCAGGCCCGCGAGGTCGGAGCCGGCGTTGGGTTCCGAGTAGCCCTGGCACCACACATGCTCGCCGCTCAGGATGCGCGGCAGAAAGCGCTGTTGCTGCTCTGGCGTGCCATGCTGGATGAGCAGCGGCCCGATCATCACGATGCCTTGGTCGGGCGCGCGCGCCACGCCGTGCTGCTCCAGTTCCTCGATCCACGCGATGAGCTTGTCGGCCGGCAGCCCCATGCCGCCATGCGCCTGCGGCCATGCGGGCGCGATCCAGCCTTGCGCCGAGAGCGTCAGATACCACTCGCGCATCTCGCTCCAGCGCGCACGATGCGACAGGTAGCGCAGCCGCTGCGGATAGCGCTGTTGCAGGAAGGCGCGCACCATCCGGCGGAAGTCGGCCTCGGGCATTGCCGCCCAGTCGGCCGTGCGCGGGAACTCGCCTTGCCATTCCGCAATGGCCGCCACGGTCTCCGCTTCGCGCGACAGCGACGCATGCCGGCGCTGGTGCGCGCTGGCATTGCCCAGCCATGCCGACAGGCACAGCACCCGCTTGTAGAACAGGCTCAGGTCGCACTCCTGCGTGTAGCCGATGGCGCCATGAAGCTGCACCGCGCTGCGCGATGCCTGCAATGCGGCCGCCGTGCAGCGCGCATTGGCACGGCTCGCCTCGGCCTCCAGCCGGTCCGCGGGCAGCCCCTGCGCCGCCGATGCCAGCACTTCGTTCAGCGTGGCCTGCGCCACTTCGAGGTGGATGAACATATCGACGCAGCGATGCTGCAGCGCCTGGAAGCTGCCGATGGGCTTGCCGAACTGCGAACGCGTGCGCAGGTAAGCCAGCGTCTGCGCCAGCATGGCCTGCCCCGCGCCCAGCAGCTCGGCCGACTGCAGGATCTGCCCGGCGGCGAGCGCTCGGCGCAGCGCCTCCTGCGCAGCCGGGCCTTCGGCCAGCACCGCGTCGGGAGGCAGCGCGACCTGCTCGAAGCGCAGGTTCGATGCCTGGCTGCCATCGACCAGCGGCACCGGCGTTTCGCCCACGCCCGCCGTACCGCGCGGCACCCACAGCAGCACCGCGTCGTCTTCGCCGCGCGCCGACACCAGCCAGCCGCTGGCAGCCGCGCCGGGCAGCACCATCAGCTTTTCGCCCTGCAGCAGCACGCCGCCGGCATCGCCCGCCAGCGCTTCGCAGCCGCAGGCCAGCGGCACCGCGCTGAGGTCGCCCGCGCTCTCCTGCCAGGCCAGCGCCGGCAGGCTCCGACCCGCGACGAGTTCGGCCAGCAGCGCATCGGCGCGCGGTGTGTGCAGCTCCGACAGCAGCAGCGCGCCGAGCCCGGCCACCGCCAGCAGGGGCTCGGGCGCCGCGTGCTCGCCGGCGGCGCGCAGGATCTCCGCGGCGCCGCCCAATCCCAGCGCGAGGCCGCCGGCCGATTCGGGCGCCAGCATGCCGGGCCAGCCCAGCGCGGCGATGTCGTGCCAGCCGGCGGCCTCGTCGGCATCCGGTTGTTCCATGCGTTGGCGCCGACGCTGCATGGCGCGGCTGCGAACGAAGTAATCGAGCGCCGATTCGCGCACCGCCGAAAGTGATTCAAGGTCCATCGCCGCAGCGTGCCCGAAGACCCGGCCGCCGAGCATTTGCATTTGCCGAAGGGAGGGTTTCGCAATCAGAGACACGCCCCGCGCGAGGCGGGGCTAGATTCGGCGCATGACCACCAAGATCAAGAAATCCCTGCACACGGAACTGGGCCACAGCACGCCCGACAAGATCACTGTGCGCGGGCGCGACCTGCCCTCCGAGATCCTCGGCCACCTCAACCTCGGCGACATGGCCTTCCTGGAGCTGACCGGGCGCATCCCGACGCCGCAGGAGTCGGTGACCTTCAATGCCATCGTGGTCACGCTGGTGGAGCACGGCATCACGCCCAGCGCCTTGGCCGCGCGGCTCACCTATGCGGGTGCTCCCGAGGCGCTGCAGGCGGCCGTGGCGGCCGGTCTCTGCGGGCTGGGCACGGTGTTCGTCGGCAGCACCGAAGGCGCCGCGAAGATGCTCTACGAAGCCATCCCTTTCGGGGAAAAACCCACGCGCCCGCTGGCCGACATGGCGAAAGACATCGTCGCAGACCACCGCGCGCGCAAGCAGATCGTGCCGGGCCTGGGCCATCCGCTGCACAAGCCGGTCGATCCGCGCACGCCGCGCCTGTTCCAGATCGCCGCGGAAAACGGGCTCTCCGGCCACTATGTCGCGCTGATGCAGGCGGTGCAGGAAGAAGCCGAGCGGGTGTCGGGCAAGTCGCTGCCGATCAACGCCACGGGGGCCATCGGCGCGATTGCAGCGGAGTTCGGCTTTCCCTGGAAGATCATCCGCGGCCTCGGCGTGATGGCGCGCGCCATCGGGCTGGTGGGCCACATCCTGGAAGAGATCGACGACCCGATGGCGGTGGAGATCTGGCAACGCGTGGAAAAGGAAGCCGGCGAGCCGCGCCAGGACTGAAGAGCAGCAAGCAATGAACAACGCCAACGACAAGAACTACCCCGACATCCGCGACGCGGTGCGCGACCTGTGCGCGCAATTTCCCGACGCCTACTTCCGCAAGATCGACGAGGCGCGCGGCTACCCCGCCGAATTCGTCGACGCGCTCACCAAGGCCGGCTGGATGGCCGCGCTGATCCCGCAGGAGTACGGCGGTTCCGGCCTGGGCCTGACCGAGGCCTCGGTCATCATGGAAGAGATCAACCGCTGCGGCGGCAACTCCGGCGCCTGCCACGGCCAGATGTACAACATGGGCACGCTGCTGCGCCACGGCAGCGAGACGCAGAAGCGCGCCTACCTGCCCAGGATCGCCAGCGGCGAGCTGCGCCTGCAGTCGATGGGCGTGACCGAGCCCACCACCGGCACCGACACCACCAAGATCAAGACCACGGCCGTGAAGAAGGGCGACCGCTACGTGGTCAACGGCCAGAAGGTGTGGATCTCGCGCATCCAGCACTCCGACCTGATGATCCTGCTGGCGCGCACCACGCCGCTGGCGGACGTGAAGAAGAAGTCCGAGGGCATGTCGATCTTCATCGTCGACCTGCGCGAGGCCATCGGCAAGGGGCTGACAGTGCAGCCCATCCTGAACATGGTGAACCACGAGACCAACGAGCTGTTCTTCGAGAACCTCGAGATCCCGGCCGAGAACCTGATCGGCGAGGAAGGACAGGGCTTCAAGTACATCCTCGACGGGCTGAATGCCGAGCGCACCTTGATCGCAGCGGAGTGCATCGGCGACGGCTACTGGTTCATCGACCGGGTGACCCAGTACACGAAGGAGCGCGTGGTGTTCGGCCGGCCCATCGGGCAGAACCAGGGCGTGCAGTTTCCCATTGCCGAGTCTTTCATCGAGGTCGAAGCGGCGAACCTGATGCGCTACGAGGCCTGCCGCCTGTTCGACGCGCACCAGCCCTGCGGCGCGCAGGCCAACATGGCGAAGTACCTGGCGGCCAAGGCAAGCTGGGAGGCGGCCAACGCCTGCCTGCAGTTCCATGGCGGCTTCGGCTTTGCGTGCGAATACGACATCGAGCGCAAGTTCAGGGAAACGCGGCTGTATCAGGTGGCGCCGATCTCCACCAATCTGATCCTGAGCTACGTAGCGGAGCACATGCTCGGCCTCCCCCGTTCGTTCTGAAGGACTTCCCATGAACTCCATCGACCATCCGAGCAGAACGCTCGCAGCCTTCGCCGCCGAACTGAAGTTCGGAGACATTCCCGCCCCCGTGCTGCGCCGTACCGAAGACCTGATGCTCGACTGGCTGGGTTCGGTGCTCGCCGCGCGCACTGCGCGCCCCATCCGCAGCATCGAGCGCTTCGCACGGATGATGGGCCCCGCGGAAGGCCCCAGCGAAATACTGACCTCGCGCCAGACAAGCTCGCCGCTGTTCGCCGCGATGGTGAACGCGGCGGCCTCGCACTTCGTCGAGCAGGACGACGTGCACAACGGCTCGGTCTTCCACCCGGCCGCCGTCGTCATCGCGCCGGCGCTGGCCGTGGCGCAGAGCATCGGCGCGAGCGGCGCACAACTGCTCACGGCGGTGGTTGCAGGCTACGAGGTCGGCATTCGCGTGGGCGAATTTCTCGGCCGCTCGCACTACAAGACCTTCCACACGACCGCGACGGCGGGCACGCTCGCAGCCGCCGCCGCCGTGGGCCGCCTGCTGGAACTCACGCCCCAACGGATGCTGCACGCCTTCGGCTCGGCCGGCACCCAGTCGGCCGGCGTGTGGGAGTTCCTGCGCGACGCGGCGGACTCCAAGCAGTTGCACTGCGCGCATGCGGCAACGAGCGGATTGATGTCGGCCTACCTCGCGCAGGACGGCTTCACCGGCGCGGCGAAGATCCTCGAAGGCGCGCAGGGCCTGGGCGTGGGCATGTCGAGCGACGCCGACCCCGCCAAGCTCACCGACGGTCTCGGCACGCGCTGGACGCTGGCCGAAACCTCATTCAAGTACCACGCCTCCTGCCGTCACACCCACCCCGCCGCAGATGCGCTGCTGCAGGTGATGCGGCGGAACGAACTGAAGCCCGCCGACGTGTCGCGCGTGACCACGCATGTGCACCAGGGCGCCATCGACGTGCTGGGCCGCGTCGATGTGCCGGCCACGGTGCACCAGGGCAAGTTCTCGATGGGCACGGTGCTGGGCCTGATCGCCGTGTATGGCCGCGCGGGCCTGGGCGAGTTCGACCGCGACTTTCTGGCGCCGGAGGTCTCGGCCTTTCGCGAAAAGGTGGCGATGCAGCTCGACGAGGAAGTCGACGCCGCCTACCCCGCGCGCTGGATCGGCAAGGTCAGCGTCCGCACCACCGACGGGCGCACGCTGCAGGGCCGCGTGGACGAGCCCAAGGGCGATCCGGGCAACAGCCTGGACCGCGCGGAGATCGAGGACAAGATGCAGCGCCTCGCGCACTACGGAGAAGGCGCCACCGCCGATGAGGCGAAGGCACTGTGCGAATGCGTGTGGCGGCTGGCGGATACGCCGCGCGTGGGCCGCTGGCTGGGCTGAGCAAACTCAGCCGAAAAGGCGCCCCTGCCCGGGCGAGCGCGGATCGAGCCCCGCGGTGCCGACGAGGTCCCAGAAGCCGGCGGGCGAGCTCGACACCACGGGCACCCGCAGGCGGGATTCGACTTCGCGCACCGCATCGAGGGTGACCAGTCCGCCGCAGGAGATGAGGATGCCGTCGGCACCGGGCTGGGCATCGAACACTTTCATGCACAGGTCGACCAGCACCTGCGTCGGCACTTCGCCCACGGCCTTCACGTCGGAAATGGAAAGGCCTTCGACGGCCAGGGGCTCGAAGTCGCTTTGCTCCAGGTATTTGCGCAAATGCACGTTGACTTCGTCGATGTACGCGGTGGCCACCGCCACGCGCCGTACACCGAGGTGACGCAATGCACCGACGATGGCGTTGCTCATGGTGGTGCAGGGCAATCCGGTGGCGCGCGTCATCTCGAGCTCGAGTTGCCGATTGAAGGCCGCACCGCGAAAGAAGCTCAGCGAGGTGCCCATGAGCGAGACAGCGCTCACGCCTTCCTCCTTGAGCGCCACGGCCTTACCGACCACCGAATCGATGACGTCGAGATAGCCGCGCGTGGAGATTTCTCCGAGGCCCAGGCCCTTGGCAGTGAAGCGGATGCGATCGCCGTAGAGCAGAGGCCCGTCTACCGGCACCGCGCCGGCTGCGGGAGGGACGATCAAACCCAGGTGGGGTGTTGTCATTTCAGTATTCCGTGTTTTGTCTGCGGGTCTTTCGGGGCGCGTGCACAGGCCACCGGGTGCTCTGAACGCTCACGACGGCGTCGGCGTGAGCGCGCCCCGAAGCAGCAGAAATCAGTTCCCCTCAGCCACGATATGCTGATCCGCGATGATCTTCTTCCATCGCGAAGTCTCCGCAGCCATGTCCTTCCCAAGCTGCGCAGGCGTCGCATAGGCACGCAGCGTGCCCTGCGCCGCGGCAGCGGAACCGGCCTCCGGCGTATCGAGCACCGACTTCACCGCCGCCGACAGCTTCTCGACCACGTCATTGGGCGTACCCGCGGGTGCCAGCACGAAGATGCGCGGCGCCACGTCGAACCCCGGCAGCGCATCGGCCAGTGGCGGCACGCTCTCCGCGCCTTCGAGCTTGGCCGTGTTCATCAGCGCCACCGCACGCAGCTTGCCGGCCTTCGCCTGCGCCATGCCGGCCGTCGCGCTCACCACGCCAAGAGGAATCTGCCCGCCGATCACGTCGGGCACGATCTGCGCGGCACCGCGATACGGCACATGCACCACCGAACTGCCGGTGGACTGCTTGAGCATCTCGAAGCCCAGGTGCTGCACCGTGCCCACGCCCGAAGTGGCGTACGAATAGCGCGAGGCATTGGCCTTGAGTTCCTTCACCAGCTCGGCCGGCGTCTTGGCGGGAAAGTCGTTGCCCGCGACGATCATCAGCGGCGAGATGAAGGCGCCCGCCACCGGCTTGAAGCTGGTGAGCGGATCGATGCCGATCTTCGGCTGCAGCAGCTTGGCGATGAGCAAGGCGCTATCGCCCATCATCAGCGTGTAGCCGTCGGGCGGCGCCTTGGCGACGAATTCGGCCGCGATGAGCCCGGTGGCGCCTGTGCGGTTTTCCACCAGCACCTGCTGCCCCAGCGCCGCCGACAGGCGCACGCCGAGCAGCCGGGCCACCGCGTCGACACCGCCGCCGGCCGAATAACCGACCACGAGGCGGATCGGCTTGTCCGGGTACTTCTGGGCCCAGGCCGCGGGCGCCGCGAGGGCACCCGCGAGTCCCAGGGCCATCATGGCGCGCAATGCATGGCGGCGCGCGGGTCGAATCGCTTGTCTGTCTTTCATCATGTCTCCGTTGTCTTGGTCGGAATCGCCGGCCGTCTGTCGCGGCCCGGTCGTGAAGGAAAGTGTCGCTGGAACGCAGCGGCCGGCCGGTCAGGCCTTGCCCTTGCCGTGCGAGGTCGGCAGCTTCGCCAGCTCGCGCACGCGGTCGGCGTTGGGCGCGAAACCCAGGCCCGGCGTCTCGGGCAGCGTGAGCCAGCCCTGGTCGGGCACCGGCAGGCCGTCGAAGATCTGCTTGAGCATCTGCACCGCCACGTAGTGGTACTCGACCAGCCCGCCGTTGGACACGCCCGCATGCAGGTGCATGTTGTGGAAAGGCCAGGCGCCGCCGTTGTCGATGGGCACATTGAAGGCCTGCGCCATGCCCGCGATCTTCAGCACCTGCGAATAGCCGCCCGAGATGGTCACGTTGGGCTGCAGCACATCGGCCGCCTGGTTCACCAGCAGGTCGCGGAAGCGGAAGGCCAGACCTTCGTTCTGGCCGCAGGCCAGCGGAATGCGGGTGCGCGCACGCAACTGGGCCATCTGGCGCACGTCGTTCTGCGTGAGCGGCTCCTCGAAGAAGCTGATGCCGTAGGGCTCGATGCGGTGCGCCAATTCGGTGGCATGGAACAGGTCGAGGCCGCAGTTGGCGTCGACGTACAGCTTGACGTCGGGGCCCACGGCCTCGCGCACGGCCGCGACGCGGCGCACGTCCTCGGCGATGACTTCGTCGAGCGGGCGCGGTTCGTCGCGGCGCGCGAGCGCATGGTTGCCGACCGTCATCTTCAGGCGCTGGAAGCCTTGCGACACCCACAGCTTGGCGGCGGCCGCGAGCTGGTCGCGCTCGAAGAAGCCGAAGCCGAAGGTGGCGTACACCGGCACCTTGGCGCGCGCGCCGCCGAGCAGGCGCCACAGCGGCTGGCCGAGCGCCTTGGCCTTGATGTCCCACAGCGCGATGTCGAGCGCGGCGATGGTGTGGCTGGCATAGCCGGTCTGGCCGCGCGGCGAGAGCAGCCAGTAGAGCTTTTCCCACAGACGCTCGGTGGCCATCGGGTCTTCGCCGATCAGCGCGGGGCCGGCCACCTCGCGCACGGCGGCAGCAATGATCTCTTCCTCGGTGATGGCGGTCATGCCGTGGCCGACGAGGCCGGTGTCGGTCTCGATTTCGGTGAGGCACAGGGACAGCGAGGTCTGCTTGTTCATGCCGACCACGTCGATGGTGACGGGAATGTTCAGCGGCGTGGCGCTGACGCGAACGATCTTCAAGGGTGTCTCCTTTGGTTTGCGCGATCTTTGCGCGCGGGCCGCCGAAGAACAATTCGTTTTTGGCGAGCGCGAGGCTTCGCGCCGCGCGAAGGCTCGCGTGCCCTCGCCGTTCAGTCGGGCCGGCCGAGGTGCTCCAGCACCGAGCGCGCGGCCACGGTCAGCTCCTGCTGCTTGCGCACGCACAGCAGGTGGCGGCGCAGCGCCCAGGGCGCGTCGAGCTTCAGGCAGCGCAGCTTCAGTATCTGCAGCTGCGGCAGGATGGCCGCATAGGGCAGCACGCCGATGCCCACGCCCTGCTCCACCATGCGGCAGACCATGTCGAAGCTGCCCACCTGCATGCGCACTTTCAGCGGCACCTGCGCCTCCAGCGCGGCGGCCAGCAGCACGCGGTGCAGCGCCGTGCCTTCGCGCACCACGATATGGTCGTGGCGCAAGACCTCTTCCACGCCGATGCGCTTGCGCCGCGCGAGCGGATGGTCGCGCGCGATCACCACGGCCAGTTCGTCGTTGCGGTAAGGCAGGCATTCGAGGCCGTCGGCCGGCGTGTGGCTCTCGATCACGCCGATGTCGGCCAGGCCCGCCTGCACGGCCTTCACCACCTCGGTGCTGGCGCGCTCCTGCAGGTCGATCTTGAGCACCGGGTGCAGGCGCAGGAAAGAGCCGATCTGCGCCGGCAGGAACTGCGCGATGGTCGACGCATTGGCCGTGATGCTGACCACGCCCGCCACGCCGTTCTGGAAATCGTCGAGTTCGGCGCCGAGGCGGTCCATGGCCGAGAGCACGGCGCGCGCATGCAGCAGCAGCCCGTGGCCCGCCGAAGTGAGCGTGACGCCGCGCGCATGGCGCACCAGCAGCGGCAGCCTGGCGCGTGCCTCCAGATCGGAGATGCGCTTGCTGGCCGCGGCCAGCGCGATGTGGCAGCGCTTGGCGCCTTCGCTGATGCTGCCGTGGTCGGCCACGGTCACGAACAGGCGCAGCGACTTCAGGTCGGCGGACATGGCGGCGGCGCCCTCAGTGCGCGACGAGGTGGTCGAACAGCTCTCGCGCCGAGGCCGGCAGCTGCTCGCGGTTGCGCGCAATGAGCTTCAGCTCGCGCTCGGCCCATGCGTCGCTGAGCGCCACGGTCGAGATGCGCATCGCCATCGAGAGGCGCTGCGCCGAAGACGCCGGCAGCACGCCCACCCCCACGCCCGCTTCGATCATCAGGCAGATGGCTTCGAAGCTGCTGACCTGGATGCGCGGGTTGAAGCCCCGGCCTGCCAGCTCCGCGCGGCGCTGCAGGAAGCGGTGGATGGCGCTGCCGTGGTGCAGGCCCACATGCTGCTCGTCGAGCGTGTCGGCGAAGGCCACCGAGGGCGCGCCCGCCAGGCGGTGCGTGGCCGGCACCACCAGCACGAGCTGGTTGCTGCCGAAGGGGCGCGCGTCGAAGTCGCCGGTGTGCACGTCGCCCGCGAGGATGCCGATGTCGGCCTCGCCGTCGGCCACGGCGCGCACGATTTCTTCGCTCAGGTATTCGCGCAGGTCCACCTGCACCGCCGGATGCTGCGTGAGAAAGCCCGCCAGCTTCCGCGGCAGGTATTCGGTGATGGAGGTGGTGTTGGCGAACACCCGCACATGGCCCTTGATGCCCTTGCCGAAGTCCTGCATGTCGCAGCGCAGGTGCTCCATCTGCTGCATCACGCGCTTGGCGTGATAAAGCACCGCCTGCCCGGCCGCGGTGAGCGTCACGCCCTGCGCGCTGCGATGCAGCAGCTTGCCGCCCACGGCCTCTTCCATCTGCTTGATGCGGGTGGAGGCGGCGGCCAGCGAGATGCAGGCTTTCTCCGCACCGCGCGTGAGGCTGTGCGCGTCCGCCACGTAGACGAACAGTTTCAGGTCGAACAGGTCGAAGTGCAGATTCACCGGACGCGGGCACCAAGGAGGAAGGGAACGCGCATTGTCCGGCGAATGAAGCCGAAGCCGCGCGCGGCCTCCTGCGGGTTTGTCCTCAGACTGGGTCCCAGCTGAACACGTCGGCCGAGCGGTCCAGCGGGAAGAAGCTGGCCCGCATCGCGGGCATGGCGTGCTCGGCGATGCTCTGCGGCGTCCAGCCCTCGGAGCGGTGGATGGAGCGCACCGGGCGCGGCTGGCTGATGAGCGAGATCTCGTTGTTGCGCACCGAGAAGATCTGCCCGTTGACCGCGGCCGCCGCGTCGCTCGCCAGGTACACCGCGAGCGGCGCGACCTTGGCGGGCGTCATCTGCTTGATCTTGTCGACGCGGGCGCGCTGCTCGTCGGTGTCGGTGGGAATGGCGCCGATCATGCGGCTCCAGGCAAAGGGCGCGATGCAGTTGGAGCGCACGTTGAATTTCTGCATGTCCAGCGCGATCGACTTCGACAGCGCGACGATGCCGAGCTTGGCCGCCGAGTAGTTCGCCTGCCCGAGGTTGCCGATGAGGCCCGAGGTCGAGGTCATGTGTACCAGCGCACCCGACGCCTGTTCCTTGAAATGCGTGGCGGCCGCGCGGCTCACGTAATACGAGCCGTACAGGTGCACCTTGAGCACCGAGTCCCACTCGTCGACCGACATCTTGTGGAAGAAGCGGTCGCGCAGGATGCCGGCGTTGTTGACCACTGCGTCGATGCGCCCGAAGCTGTCGAGCGCGCACTGAATGATGCGCGCGGCGCTGGCGGCGTCGGCCACGTTGTCGGTGTTGGGCGCGGCCTGCCCGCCGGCCGCGCGGATCTCGTCGACCACCTGCTGCGCGGGGCCTGCACCGCGGGTTGGGCCGCCGCCTTCGGCGTCGAGTGCGCCGTCGAGCGCCGCGCCGATGTCGTTGACCACCACCTTCGCGCCATGCGCGGCCATCGCCAGCGCGATGTCGCGCCCGATGCCGCCGCCCGCGCCGGTGACGACGACCACTTTTCCTTCAACCATGTTTGTCTGCGCTCCGGATGTTCCTTCGGCCGCGGGTTCGCGGTCGAAATCCAGAATGCCACAGGCAGGACGGGAGCGGGTTTCGGGTTTCCGAAGAGGGGCTTCGGCAGAGTCCCTGGCGCGGCCTACTGCCGCGCCGTGCGGATGTTCGCCGGCAGCGCCTGCGGCCAACTGGTGCGGAACGGGTTGATGTCCAGCCCGCCGCGCCGCGTGTAGCGCGCATACACCGCGAGCTTGGTCGGCTTGCAGCGGCTCCAGATGTCCGTGAACATGCGCTCGGCGCAGGGCTCGTGGAATTCGTTGTGGTTGCGAAAGCTCACGATGTACGCAAGCAGCCCCGCCTGGTCGATGGGCGGGCCGCTGTAGCGGATCTGCACGCTGCCCCAGTCGGGCTGGCCGGTGACGAGGCAGTTGCTCTTGAGCAGGCGGCTGGTGAGGGTTTCGTTCACGTGCACCTGCGTGGTGTCAGCGCTCAGCAACTCAGGAGCGGGCTGGTAGCGGGTGCACTCGATGTCGAGCCTATCGAGATCGAGGCCGTCGATTTCATGTACCGGCTCGCGGTCGAACAGCTCGGGCGTGAGCAGCTTCACGCCGATGCCGCCCGACTGGTCGCTGCCGCGCCAGGCGGCCTCGGCGAGGTCGGTGCGCAGGTGTTCGCGCACGACGTCGATGCTCGCGAACTGGCTGTTGTTGAAGCTGTTGAGATAGAGCTTGAAGCTCTTGCTCTCGATGATGTTGGGCGTTTCGCACGGAATGGTGAAGTGCGCGATGGCCAGCTGCGGCTTGCCGCGCGCATTGAGCCAGCTCACTTCGAACGCGGTCCACAGGTCGGCGCCGAAGAAGGGCAAGGCACCGGACTGGATGCCCATGGCTTCGCGCTGCGTGGCGCGCGCAATGGGAAACAGCAGCGACGGGTCGTAATGGTCGGCGTAGGCCGAGGCGCGGCCCAGTTGCGATTGCTCGGGGGTGTTGGGGTTGTGGTCGTTGCTCATGGCTTGGAATCTCCGGCTTCGGCCGCGTGCGCGAACGCGGCGATGTGTTGGGCGAGGATGGCGCACACCTCGGGCGGCAGGTCGTGGCCCATGCCGGGGATCGGAATGAAGGTCGAGCCCGGAATGCGGCGGGCGGTGTCTTCGCCGCAGGCCATGGGCACGAGCGCGTCGGCATTGCCGTGCAACACCAGCGTCGGGCACTGGATGCGCGGCAACACCTGCGGGCGTTCGTCGTCGGCGCCGATGGCGAGCATCTGCCGCATCAGGCCGGCCGGGTGGTACGACCGCCGCATGCTGAAGGTCAGGCGCTCGGCAAGCTCTTCGTCGGTCTGCGGATAGGCGGGGCTCTGGATCAGGCGCAGCAGCCGGATGCTGTGCGCGACCAGCTCGGCCTCGCTCTTGCCCAGCGGCCGGCGCATGAGCATGGCCGTCACCTCGCGGCGCGGCCCCGGCAGGCCGCGCGCGCCGCTGGAACTCATGATGCTCACGAGGCTGGTGCTGCGCTGTGGCGCGAAGGCGGCGATGCGCTGGGCGATCATGCCGCCCATCGAGGCGCCGACGATGTGCGCCCGGGCAATGCCCAGCGCGTCGAGCACGCCGAGCGAATCGAGCGCCATGTCCTGCAGCGTGTAGGCCGAGCGCACCTTCAGGCCCAGCCGGTGGCGAATGGTCTGCCACACCACGTTGCCTGTGCCCGCGTGGTCGAAACCCTGGCTCAGGCCGATGTCGCGGTTGTCGTGGCGCACCACGCGAAAGCCCGCGTCCACCAGCTGCCGCACGAAGCCGTTCGGCCACGCGACCAGCTGCATGCCCAGGCCCATGATGAGCAGGATGACGGGACGCCCTTCGCCTCCGGTGTCGTCGACTTCGATCTGCAGCCCGTTGGCGGTGACTTTCATCGCTTCCTTACTTGAACTCGCGCTCGCGCAGCCACTTGGTGGCGACCCATTTTTCTCCGGCCAGCACCGGCGCGCCGCCGTGCAGCGTGCGGGTGGCGGGATCGGGCCGGTCGTAGCTGAAGAACACGCCGGTGCCGCGCACCGGGGCCACTTCGAGGCCCACGTCGGGGAAGGTGGTGGCACCGCCGCCCTCAGGCTCCTGCAGATACATGACCAGCGTGGCCACGCGCTGGCCACCGCGCTTGAGGATGGTGGGCGTGCCCGGCTCGTTCGGGTCGAAGTAGTCGTAGTGCGGGCGGTACTGCGCGCCGGGGGCGTAGCGCAGGATCTGCAAGCCCTCGCCGAACGCCAGCGGCCAGCGCAGCAGCATGGCGATGCGCTGCTCCAGGCGCGCGACGATCTCGTTTTCGCCGCGCTCGAAGAACATGCCGTCGCTGGTGCGGTCGACGTTCAGCACTTCGCCGCCGGTGCGCGTTTCCACGGTGAGCGAGCGCGCCAGGCGCACGCGCGCGGCGGCGATCAGGCCTTCGCACTCCTCGCCCGACAGCAGGTTGCCGAACACCACCACGCGCGGATGCCGCATGGTCTGCAGCACCTGCACGCGGCGGTCGCCGGCGTCCAGGTACAGCGGCGCGCCGTCGAGGTCGGGACCGGGCATTTCGGTGCGCGCGGGCGGCAGCGCCACCTCGATGTTGGGAAAACCGGCCTCGAGCTGGGCCAGCGCCGTGTCGGTGGCGGCGTCATGCCAGCCGGCCGCGCGCATCGACGCGCGCAGCGCCGGCACCGAGTGCCCGGCCGCGAGCTGGGCCACCAGCCATTCGCGCAGTTCCGGACTGATCGCTTGAGACATCAGACTTTTCTCCTGAACACCAGCCTTTCGGCTGTCGACACTTGAGCGTCGAAACCATAACCTTCGAGGTCGAACTTTTCCAGTGCCTTGGGCGTGGCCGCCTTGTGCTGTACCGCCCAGCGGGCCAGCAGGCCGCGGGCGCGCTTGGCGAAGAAGCTCACGATCTTGTACTTGTCGCCCTTCCATTCCTCGAACACGCATTCGACCACACGGGCCTTGAGCACTTTCCTGTCGACCGACTTGAAGTACTCCTGCGAGGCCACGTTGACGACCACCGGCGTGCGGTCGGCCGCGAGACGTTCGTTCAGGTGCTCGGCGATGCGCGAGCCCCAGAAGGCGTACAGGTCCTTGCCGTGGCGGTTGGCCAGCGCGGTGCCCATTTCAAGCCGGTAGGGCTGCAGCAGGTCGAGCGGCCGCAGCAGGCCGTAGAGGCCGCTGAGGATGCAGACGTGGTCCTGCGCCCATGCCAGCTGCGCGGTCGTGAGGGTCCGGGCGTCCAGGCCGCCGTAGACGTCGCCGTCGAAGGCGAATGCCGCCTGGCGGGCGTTCTTCGCGGTGCTCCTGCTCGACCAGGCCTCGTAGCGGGCCACGTTCAGGGCCGAGAGCTTGTCAGACAGGTGCATCAGCTCGGAAATCTGCAGCGGCGACTTCTCGCGCAGCAGCTTGATGAGTTCGACCGAGGGGCCGCGCGGGGACTCGAAATGGGGTTGGGTGGCGGGGATTTCGGCGGGGATCGGGGTGTCGTAGTCGAGCGACTTCGCAGGGGAGAGCAGGAACAGCATCCCGGAATTATCAGTGGCCGAAGTGACCGGAGGCAGCGCCGGTAAAATCCCCGGCAATCCCACCTCGTTACGACGGCACCCGAGGGTGCCGTTTTGCATTCCCCATGAGCGAACCCACCACCTCCCCCGCCCAACCCGGCCTCGACAGTCTGTCGAAATCGTTCGAACCCGCCGCCATCGAGGCGCACTGGGGCCCGGAATGGGAAAAGCGCGGCTACGCCAAGGCGGGTTTCCGCGGCACGCAGCAGCCCAAGGAAGGCGCCGAGTCGTTCGCGATCCAGCTGCCGCCGCCCAACGTGACGGGCACGCTGCACATGGGCCATGCGTTCAACCAGACGATCATGGACAGCCTCACCCGCTACCACCGCATGAAGGGCGCCAACACCCTGTGGGTGCCGGGCACCGACCACGCGGGCATCGCGACGCAGATCGTGGTGGAGCGCCAGCTGCAGGAGCAGAAGGTCAGCCGCCACGAACTCGGCCGCAAGAACTTCGTGGCGCGCGTGTGGGAATGGAAGGAAAAGTCGGGCAACACCATCACCCAGCAGATGCGCCGCATGGGCGACACGGTGGACTGGAGCCGCGAGTACTTCACGATGGACGACGACCTCTCGAAGGTCGTGATGCAGACCTTCGTGAAGCTGTACGAAGAAGGCCTCATCTACCGCGGCAAGCGCCTGGGCAACTGGGACCCGGTGCTCAAGACATCGGTGAGCGACCTCGAGGTCGAGAGCGAGGAGGAAGACGGCTTCCTGTGGCACCTGTCGTACCCGCTGGAAAACGGCAGCGGCGCGCTGACCGTGGCCACCACGCGGCCCGAGACCATGCTGGGCGACACGGCCGTGATGGTCCACCCCGAGGACGAGCGCTACAAGCACCTGATCGGCCAGCGCGTGAAGCTGCCGCTGGTGGGCCGGCTGATTCCGATCATTGCCGACGACTACGTGGACAAGGAATTCGGCACCGGCGTGGTCAAGGTCACGCCGGCCCATGACTACAACGACTACGCGGTCGGCCAGCGCCACAAGCTCGAGATGATCGGCGTGCTGACGCTGGACGCCACCATCAACGACAACGCGCCCGAAAAATACCGCGGCATGGACCGCTTCGTGGCGCGCAAGGCCGTGGTGGCCGACCTCGACGCGCTGGGGCTGCTGGTCGAGGTGAAGAAGCACAAGCTGATGGTGCCGCGCTGCGCGCGCTCGGGCGCCATCGTCGAGCCGATGCTCACCGACCAGTGGTACGTGGCCATGACGCGCCCCGGCGCCGACGGCCAGTCGATCGCGCAGAAGGCCATCGACGTGGTGAAGTCGGGCGAAGTGCGCTTCGTGCCCGAGAACTGGGTCAACACCTACAACCACTGGATGGAGAACATCCAGGACTGGACCATCTCGCGCCAGCTCTGGTGGGGCCACCAGATTCCCGCCTGGTACGACGAGGAAGGCAACGTGTACGTGGCGCAAGACGAAGCCGCCGCGCAGGCCAAGGCGCCCGGCAAGACGCTGACCCGCGACGAGGACGTGCTCGACACCTGGTATTCGTCGGCGCTGGTGCCCTTCTCTTCGCTGGGCTGGCCCGAGAAGACCAAGGACCTGGAGTTGTACCTGCCCTCCACCGTGCTGGTCACGGGCTACGACATCATCTTCTTCTGGGTCGCCCGGATGATCATGATGACCAAGCACTTCACCGGCAAGGTGCCGTTCAGGGACGTCTACATCCACGGCCTGGTGCGCGACGCGCAGGGCAAGAAGATGAGCAAGTCCGAAGGCAACGTGCTCGACCCGGTCGACCTGATCGACGGCATCGCGCTGCCAGAGCTGCTGGACAAGCGCAGCCAGGGCCTGCGCAAGCCCGAGACCGCGCCCACGGTGCGCAAGAACACGCAGAAGGAGTTTCCGGAGGGCATTCCGGCCTTCGGCGCCGATGCGCTGCGCTTCACCTTCGCTTCGCTGGCCTCGCTGGGCCGCAGCATCAACTTCGACTCCAAGCGCTGCGAGGGTTATCGCAACTTCTGCAACAAGCTGTGGAACGCCACGCGCTTCGTGCTGATGAACTGCGAAGGCCAGGACTGCGGCCTGCTGGAGCACACCAAGGAAGACTGCAAGGTGGGCGGCCCGGCCCACGGTTACCTGAAGTTCAGCCGCGCCGACTACTGGATCGTGTCGCAGCTGCAGCGCGTCGAGGCCGAGGTGACCAAGGGCTTCGACGAATACCGCCTCGACAACGTGGCCAACACGATCTACCAGTTCGCCTGGGACGAGTTCTGCGACTGGTACCTGGAAATCGCCAAGGTGCAGATCCAGACCGGCGACGACGCGCAGAAGCGCGCCACTCGCCGCACGCTCATCCGCGTGCTCGAGACGCTGCTGCGCCTGGCGCACCCGGTGATTCCGTTCATCACGGAAGAGCTTTGGCAGAAGGTGTCGAAGGTCGCGGGGCGCGAAGGCGAGTCGATCATGGTGGCGGCGTATCCGCAGAGCCAGCCGGAGAAGATCGACGAGGCGGCCGAGGCTTATGTGGCGCGGCTCAAGGCGCTGGTGGATGCGTGCCGCACGCTGCGCGGCGAGATGAACGTCTCGCCCGCGATGCGCCTGCCGCTGTACGCGGTGGCCGACGACGCCGAGGGCGCGGCCTTCCTGCGCGAAGCGGCGCCCGTGCTGCAGGCGCTGGCCAAGCTCAAGGAAGTGAAGGTCTTCGACGACGAGGCCTCGTGGCAGGCGGCCGCGGAAGCTGCGCCGGTGGCGGTGGTGGGCGCCGCGCGCCTGTGCCTGCACATGGAAATCGACAAGGCGGCCGAGAAGCTGCGCATCGGCAAGGAAATCGCGCGCATCGAGGGCGAGATCGCCAAGGTGCACGGCAAGCTCGGCAACGAGGCCTTCGTGGCCAAGGCGCCGCCGGCGGTGATCGAGCAGGAACGCAAGCGCCTGGCCGATTTCACCGCCACGCTGGAGCGCCTGCGCGACCAGCTTGTGCGCCTCGGCTGACAGACGGACAAAATACCGGGCGTTTAGGATGCTGGTTCGGCACTTGCTTGCCGCTCCAGCGACTCCCCGGGGTTTCTTTTTTTCTTCTTCCAACGAACCGACGCCGAACTGCCCATGTCCACACCATCGACACGTATCCGCAAGGCTGTATTTCCCGTTGCGGGCTTTGGCACCCGCTTTCTGCCCGCCACCAAGGCACAGCCCAAGGAAATGCTGCCGGTGGTCGACAAGCCGCTGATCCAGTACGCCGTCGAAGAGGCCTACGCCGCGGGCATCCGCGACATGATCTTCGTGACCGGCCGCAACAAGCGCGCCATCGAGGACCACTACGACACCGCCTACGAGCTCGAAAGCCAGCTCGAGGCCAGCGGCAAGACCGCCCTGCTGAACATCGCCCGCTCGGTCATGCCCGACGACATGACCTGCTCCTACGTGCGCCAGCCGCGCATGCTGGGCCTGGGCCACGCCGTGCTGTGCGCCGAGCACCTGGTAGGCAACGAGCCCTTCGCCGTGCTCCTGGCGGATGACCTGATGGTCGGCCCCAAGGGCGGCGAGCCGGTGCTGGCGCAGATGACCTCGGCCTTCGCCCGCCTGGGCGGCTCGCTGCTGGCGGTGCAGGAAGTGCCGCTGGAGCACGTCAAGCGCTACGGCATCGTGGCCGGCGACGCCATCGAGGACGGCCTGGTGAAGGTCAGCAAGATGGTCGAGAAGCCGAAGCCCGAAGAAGCGCCCTCGCGCCTGGGCGTGGCGGGCCGCTACATCCTGACGCCGGGCGTCTTCGACGAGATCCGCAACCAGCCCAAGGGCGCGGGCGGCGAGATCCAGCTGACCGACGGCATCGCGGCGCTGATGAAGAAGGAATCGGTCTACGCGTACTCGTACAAGGGCATCCGCTACGACTGCGGCAGCAAGGAAGGCTTCCTGCAGGCGTCGGTGGAACTGGCGCTGGCCCACCCCGAAGTGGGCGCGGAGTTCCGCGAGTACCTCAAGAGCCTGAAGCTGTAAGCGCGCGCATCGCGCTTGTGCAAAGGGCCGCTGCTGCGGCCCTTTTTCTTTGGCTTCCTCGGTTCGTCAGCGGCGCTTCAGCACGTGGATGAAGTCGGTGCCGACGGTTTCCTGTTCCATCAGTTCATTGCCCGTCTGGCGCGCGAAGGCCTGGAAGTCGCGGATCGAACCTGGGTCGGTCGACACCACCTTCAGCAGCTGCCCGCTCGCCATCTCGTTGAGCGACTTTTTCGCCTTGAGAATGGGCAGCGGGCAGTTCAGCCCGCGGGTGTCGAGCTCGCGGTCAACTTGCACTTCCACGCTCCTCAGGTTCCGGAGGCAGATTAAGACCGCGGCGGCGCTCTTCGTTTTCCGCGGCGGTGAAGAACACCGGCTCGTGGCCGCGCGTACGCAGCCAGTCGGCCAGCGCATAGCCGGTGCCGGCTGGCCAGCACTTCAGGTCTGGCAGGTCGTAGAGACGGTAGTCGACCAGTTCGGGCGAGAGTTTCACCTCGCCATCGGCCACCACGTGGTAGGCGATGATGACCTGGTTCATGCGCTGGAAGTCATAGGCACCGACGATCTTGAGGGCGCTCACATCGAGGTTGGTTTCTTCCTTGACCTCGCGCGCCACGCCCTCCTCCGGCGTCTCGCCGGCTTCCATGAAGCCGGTGATCAGCGCGAACATCTTGCCCGGCCATGCCGCATTGCGCGCCAGCAGCACCTGGCCGCGGTACTCGACGATGGCCGCGAGCACGGGCGTGGGGTTGTTCCAGTGGGTGTGGCCGCAGTTGGGGCAGCGCAAGCGCTCCTTGGGACCGCCGTCTTCCATCAGCGCGATCCACTCGAGCGGCGTGGCGCAGACCTGGCAAAACTTGGGATGGGGCATGGGGTCTCTTTTCTTTTTATGGCGCCGCCTTGGGCAAGGCGGGCGCGGGTTGGCTGAAGACGATCAGGCCGGGAAAACGCCGGTGGAGAGGTAGCGGTCGCCGCGGTCGCAGACCACGAACACGATGGTCGCGTTCTCGACGGTCTTGGACACCTCGAGCGCGGCCCAGAGCGCACCGGCGGCAGAGATGCCGCCGAAGATGCCCTCTTCGCGCGCGAGGCGGCGGCACATTTCTTCGGCGTCGTCCTGGCTCACGCTGATTTCCTGGTCGACCCGGCTCGGATCGAAGATCTTCGGCAGGTACTCGGCCGGCCACTTGCGGATGCCCGGAATGCGCGAGCCTTCGGCCGGTTGCGCACCGATGATGCGGATGGCGGGGTTCTTTTCCTTCAGGAAGCGCGAGACGCCGGTGATGGTGCCCGTGGTGCCCATCGCGCTCACGAAGTGAGTGATCTTGCCCTTGGTGTCGGCCCAGATCTCGGGGCCGGTGGTCTCGTAGTGGATGCGCGGGTTGTCGGGGTTGGCGAACTGGTCGAGCACCAGGCCCTTGCCCTGCGCGACCATCTGCTCGGCCAGGTCGCGCGCGTATTCCATGCCGCCGCTCTTGGGCGTGAGCACGAGCTCGGCACCGAAGGCCTTCATGGTCTGGGCGCGCTCCACCGAGAGGTCCTCCGGCATGATGAGCACCATGCGGTAGCCCTTGATGGCGGCGGCCATGGCCAGCGCGATGCCCGTGTTGCCCGAGGTGGCTTCGATCAGCGTGTCGCCGGGCTTGATTTCGCCGCGCTCCTCGGCGCGCTTGATCATCGAGAGGGCCGGCCGGTCTTTCACCGAGCCTGCCGGGTTGTTGCCTTCCAGCTTGCCGAGAATCACGTTGCCACGCTTGGCATTTTCTGCGGCATGGATGCGTTGCAGGGCGACCAGTGGGGTCTTGCCGATGGCATCTTCGATCGTCGGATAATTCATGGTGGCCACTGTGCCATAATTTTGGGCTTCGTTCAGAACCCTGCCCGGGTGGTGAAATTGGTAGACGCAGGGGACTCAAAATCCCCCACCGAAAGGTGTGCCGGTTCGATTCCGGCCCCGGGCACCATATCTACATCGCTATCCATGTCATAGCGGTCTCCCGTGCTGTAACGCACGCGTCGCCCCCGGCCAACAGCGCTTCCGGGGGAGCATCCCGTCGGAGAGACAAGTTTCCATGAGCGACATCCTGCAATTCAAGGTCGTCGACGGCATCAAGTGCTTTAGCCCGGAAGTGGCCAGCAGCTACGAAGACTATCCCGACGGCGGCTTCGATCTGACCGACAAGAACGCAGACAGCAGTTTCTGGGTCACGTCGAGAAATCGGCTTTTCAAGGGCCTGGTTCAAAGGAATCGCGCGCCCACGGGCAAGACGAAATTCCTGGAAATCGGCTGCGGCACCGGTGACTTCATCCGGCATATTTCCGGCGACGAGCAGCTCGAAATCACCGGCTCGGAGGTCTATCTCAAGGGCCTGGTCTATGCAAAAAAGAACCAACCCGACGTCGATTTCATCCAGTTCGACGTGACCAAGGGTCGCATCGGCGAACAGTTCGACATGATCACGGCCTTCGATGTGATCGAGCACATCGACGACGACACGACGGCCATCGCCAACATTGCCCACATGCTCCGCAAGGATGGCGTGGCCATCATTTCGGTGCCGCAGCACATGTTCCTCTGGAGTGCCTTGGACGAAATCGTCAAGCACAAGCGGAGGTACTCGCGCAAGGAACTCGTCGACAAGCTGAAGGCCAACGGCTTTTCGGTCAGCTACGCCACTTCTTTCGTCTTCACGCTGTTTCCATTGATGCTGGTTTCGCGTCTGCTCGACAACCGGCGTGACAAATCCCAGTCGGACGAGACGGCTCTGGCGAAGCGGGTCAAGTTTCCACCCGTTCTCAATTGGTTCCTCGATCTCTTCATGCGCTTCGACGAAGCCTTGATCCGCATGGGCGTGCCGCTTCCTTTTGGCGGCACCCTGCTGGTGGTAGCAAGAAAAACCGGCGGCTGAGCCGACCGCCGAGGGCACTCAGGCGCTTTCCCGCAACCCCGTATGCACCGTCGGATGCGCCAGCCGCACCCGCAACTCACGCTTCAACCGCGTGTTGTCCAGCCGACGCGACTCCCCCATGAAGCTCAACAATTGCAGCGGCAACTGCCGCTCGGCCTCGCCACGAGCCACGCGCGGCGGGCGGGGCATGCCGTACAGGTCGGCGGCCAGGTCCATGTAGTCGCCCATCCGCAGTTCGGTGTCGTCCGACGCATGCACGACGCGCTGCGGCTTGCCGCGGAACAGCGCGGCCTCGCAGGCTCGCGCGAGGTCGTCGGCGTGGATATGGTTGGTATAGACGTCGTCCTCGCGCCGCAGCACGGGGGTACCGCGCTGCAGGCGGCCGCGCGGCGTGCCGTTCTCGCGGTCCGGCGCATAGATGCCGGGAATCCGCAGGATGCTGGCCCGGATGCCGGCGCTGCGGCCCAGCCAGCGCACGGCGCGCTCGGCGTCCACTCGGCGGTGCGACCGGGGGGTGTCGGGCCGCACGCTGCGCGTTTCGTTCACCCGGGCGCCGCCGCAGTCGCCATAGACGCCGCTGGTCGAGCCGTAGACGAAGGTCGAGGGCACCGAGCGCAGCCGCAGCGCGCGCGCCAGCGCGGTGGTGCGCTGGTCGCGCCACCAGGCGGCGCCGCCGTCGCGGGCGGGCGGCGCCAGGTGCAGCACCCGGGTCGCGATGCCCGCCAGCCTGCGCAGCGTGGCCGACTCGTCCAGATTGCCCACCAGCGGACGCACGCCGGCAGCCCGCAAGGCTGCCACCCGGTCCGCCGAAGACGTGAGCGCCACCAGTTGCATGCGGCCGGAAAGATCGCGCGCCACGCGCTGGCCGACGTCGCCGCAGCCGACGATCAGGAGGCGCTCGCGCCGGAAGCGCGCCGGCAAGGCGCCGGAGGGGCTATTGATTGAAGGCAAAATCCTGTTCCTGTCCCAATTCAGTTGCTCCCGGGCTGTTCGCAGCGCCAAAGAGATTACCCCCCGAAGAATACCGATGACTGCTACAGCGCCGCATGAGGCGGGCTTTTCCATCACCGTCGAGCCGAGCGGGCGCCATTTCGTGGCGCAGGGCGACGAAACCATCCTCGCGGCCGGCATCCGGCAAGGCATCGGCCTGCCCTACGGCTGCAAGGACGGCGCCTGCGGCTCCTGCAAGTGCAAGAAGCTCTCGGGCGAGGTCACCCTCGGCCCCCACCAGAGCAAGGCCCTGAGCGCCGAAGAACAGCTGGCCGGCTTCGTGCTGACCTGCTGCGCCCACGCCACCAGCGACGTGGTGCTGGAATCGCGCCAGGTCACGGAGGCCGGCGCGCTGCCGATCCGCAAGATGCCGGTGCGGGTGATGGCGCTCACGCGCCAGTCGCACGACGTGATGCTGGTGCGCCTGCAGCTGCCGGCCGGCGAGCCTCTGCAGTTCTACGCGGGCCAGTACGTGGAATTCATCCTTCGCGACGGCGCCCGCCGCAGTTATTCGATGGCCAACGCGCCGCATACCGTCGGCGTGCCGGGCACGGGCATCGAACTGCATCTGCGGCACCTGCCGGGCGGCAAGTTCACGGACCATGTGTTCGGCACGATGAAGGAAAAGGAAATCCTGCGCATCGAAGGCCCGTTCGGCAGCTTCTTCCTGCGCGAGGACTCCGACAAGCCCATGGTGCTGCTGGCCTCGGGCACGGGCTTCGCGCCCATCAAGGCGCTGCTGGAGCACATGCAGTTCAAGGGCATCACGCGGCCCGTGTCGCTCTACTGGGGCGGCCGCCGCCCCGAAGACCTGTACATGGACGCCTGGGTACGTGAGCAGATGGCGCAGATGCCCCAGCTGCGCTACGTGCCCGTCATCTCCAACGCGACGCCGCAGGACAACTGGACCGGCCGCACCGGCTTCGTCCACCAGGCCGTGCTGGAAGACTTCGCCGACCTGTCGGGCCACCAGGTCTATGCCTGCGGGGCACCCATCGTGGTCGACTCGGCCAAGCGCGACTACGTGGCGTTGGCCGGGCTGCCCGAAGAAGAGTTCTTTGCAGACGCGTTCACCACCGAGGCCGACAAGGCCATTCCCTGATTCCCTGAATAAATAAAACACAACAAAGATGAAGACGAGACACCTCCTTCTCACCCTCCTCGCAAGCGCCACCGCCCTGATGGGCACCGGCACGGCCATGGCGCAGCAGCAACAGCGCCCCATCCGCCTCGTCGTGCCCTACGCGGCCGGCGGCCCGATCGACAACACGGCGCGCATCCTGGCCGAGCGCGTCAAGGACACGCTGGGCCCGGTCATCATCGACAACAAACCCGGCGCGGGCGGCAACATCGGCGCCGACATCGTGGCGAAGGCACCGCCGGACGGCCTGACCATCGGCATCGCGGCCACCGCCACGAACGCGGTGAACCCGTGGCTCTACAACAAGATCCCGTTCAACGCCGCGACCGACTTCGCGCCCATCACGCAGATGGTCCGCGTGCCCAACGTGCTGGTCATGAACGCCGACACCGCCAAGCGCCTGAACATCAACAGCGTGGCCGACCTGATCCGCTACGCCAAGGCCAACCCGGCCAAGCTCAACTACGGCAGCGGCGGCAACGGCAGCGCCGGGCACCTGGCGGGCGAGCTGTTCAAGAAGGAAGCCGGCATCTTCGCCGTGCACATTCCGTACAACGGCGGCAGCCCGGCGCAGCTAGCGCTGATTTCCGGGCAGGTCGACTTCAACTTCGACAACCTCGCCACCGCCGCGCCGAACATCCGCTCGGGCAAGCTGAAGGCGATTGCGGTAACGACGCTGCAGCGCAGCAGCTCGCTGCCCGAAGTGCCGCCGATTGCCGACACGCTCAAGGGCTTTTCCATCGACACCTGGTGGGGACTGATCGCGCCGGCCGGCACGCCGCACGACGTGATCGTGAAACTGAATCAGGCGTTCGTGGCCGCGCTCAATGCGCCGGAAACGAAGACGCGCTTCGCCGGACTGCTGGCGGAGCCGGTTGCCAGCTCGCCGGAGCAGTTCGGTTCGTTCATGAAGAGCGAACTGGCGAAGTACGAAGCGGTCGTGAAAGCGACCGGCGCGAAGGTCGACTGATCATTCGCCCAGGTACGCGGCCCGCACGCGCGGGTCGCTCAGCAGGGCCTTGGCCTCGCCGCTCATGGTGATCAGGCCCGACTCCATCACGTAGCCCCGATCGGCCAGTTGCAGCGCGCGGTTGGCGTTCTGCTCCACCAGCAGGATGGTCACGCCCTGCGAGGCCACGGTCTGCACCACCTCGAAGATCTTGTCGCACATGATCGGCGACAGGCCCATGGTGGGTTCGTCCAGCAGCAGCACCTTGGGGCGCGCCATCAGCGCGCGGCCCATGGCCAGCATCTGCTGTTCGCCGCCCGACATGGTGCCGGCCAGCTGGTCCTTGCGCTCGCGCAGGCGCGGGAAGGTGACGAACACGCGCTCCATGTCCTTCGCGATCTCGGCCTTGTCCTTGCGGATGTAGGCGCCGATCTGCAGGTTCTCGGTGATGGTCATGCGCGTGAACACGCCGCGACCTTCCGGCACCATCACCAGGCCTTCCGACACCAAGTCCCAGGCGCCGCGGCCCTTGATGCTGCGGCCCAGGAACTCGATGTTGCCGGCTCCGGCCGGCAGCGTGCCGGTGATGGCCTTCATGGTGGTGGTCTTGCCGGCGCCGTTGGAGCCGATCAGCGAGACCAGCTCGCCCTCGCGCACCTCGAAATCCACGCCCTTGACGGCCTGGATGCCGCCGTAGCCCACCTTCAGTCCATTGACCTTCAGCAGCGTCTTGCCGGCTGCCTTGGCTTGCGCGGCGCCGTCCATGGTTGCTTGTTCGCTCATCGTTGCTGTCGTCATTTCAGTGGCCTCCGGTGCCGAGGTAGGCCTCGATCACCTTCTCGTTCTTCTGCACGTCCACCGGCGTTCCTTCGGCAATCTGCTTGCCGTAGTCCAGCACGGTGACGCGGTCGCACAGGCCCATGATGAGCTTGACGTCGTGTTCGATGATCAGGATGGTGCGGTTGTCGCGGCGGATGCGGTCGATCAGCTCGCGCAGCGCGACCTTCTCGGTCAGGTTCATGCCGGCGGCCGGCTCGTCCAGCGCGATGAGCTGCGGGTCGGTAGCCAGCGCGCGTGCGATCTCCAGGCGCCGCTGGTCGCCGTAGCTCAGCGTGCGCGCCTTGTAGTCGGCGAACTTGCCGATGCCCACGTAGTCGAGCAGCTCATGCGCGCGCTTGGCGATGGCAGCCTCTTCGGCCTTGAAGCTGCCGGTGCGCAGCATGGCGCCGAACACGCCGGAGTTGGTGCGGATGTGGCGCCCGACCATCACGTTCTCCAGCGCCGTCATTTCGGCGAAGAGGCGGATGTTCTGGAAGGTGCGCGCAATGCCGGCCTTGGCCACTTCGTGCACGGCCGTGGGCTGGTAGGGCTTGCCAGCGAGCTCGAAGGTGCCGCTGTCGGGCGTGTACAGGCCGGTGATCACGTTGAAGAACGTGGTCTTGCCAGCGCCGTTGGGGCCGATCAGGCCGTAGACCTGGCCGCGCTTGATGGTGATGCCCACGTCGGAGAGGGCCTGCAAGCCGCCGAAGCGCTTGGAGATGCCGCGCACGTCGAGGATGGTGTCCGATGTCGTCGTCATGTTGATTTCTCCTTCGGCGTTCAGGGATTGATCGACATGGGACGCGAGGCCGCACCCGGCAATTCGTCGGCGGGCGTATCGATGCCCGGCGCGTGTGTCTGCAGCGAACCCGGGGCCACGGCCGCATGGGCCGGGTCGACGGGCACGCCGCCCTTCCTGGCCAGCGTCTTGCCGTGCTCCGGCGAAGGCCACAGGCCGCGCGGGCGCAGCAGCATGATGACGATCATGGCCAGCGCGATGAACAGCTGGCGCAGGATCGATGCGTCGAGGCGACCGTCGGTGGCCGCCTGCAGCGGGCCGGCCACGTAGCGCAGCACTTCGGGCAAGGCCGCCAGCAGCACGGCGCCCAAAATCACGCCGGGCAGGTGGCCGATGCCGCCGAGCACCACCATCGCCACGATCATCACCGACTCCATCAGGCTGAAGGACTCGGGCGACACGAAGCCCTGGAAGGCGGCGAACATCGCGCCCGACACACCGCCGAAGCTCGCGCCCATGCCGAAGGCCAGCAGCTTCATGTTGCGGGTGTTGATGCCCATGGCCTTGGCGGCGATCTCGTCTTCGCGGATGGCCATCCAGGCGCGGCCGATGCGCGAGGTCTGCAGGCGGTGCGAAATGATCACGGTCGCGACCACGAGCGCCAGGAACAGGTAGTAGTAAAGCGACACCGAAGAGATCGTGAAGCCGTCGAACTTCCATGCCTTGCCGAGGTCCAGGCCCCAGAACTTGATGGAGTCGATGGCGGTGATGCCCTTCGGACCGTTGGTGATGTTGACGGGCTGGTCCAGGTTGTTCAGGAACACGCGGATGATTTCGCCGAAGCCCAGCGTGACGATGGCCAGGTAGTCGCCGCGCAGCTTGAGCGTGGGCGCCCCCAGCAGCACGCCGAGGCAGCCGGCCACCACCAGCGCCAGCGGTATCACGATCAGCAGCGAGGTGTGCATGCCGTTCGGGAACATCTGCGCGAACCACGGGAAGGTCTCGGTCAGATGCGACGAGCCCATGAGCGCGAAGAGGTAGGCCCCCACCGCGAAGAAGGCCACATAGCCCAGGTCGAGCAGGCCAGCATAGCCGACCACGATGTTCAGGCCCAGTGCCAGCAGCACGTAGAGCAGTGCGATGTCGGCGATGCGCACCCAGGCGTTGCCTTGCATCTGCAGCAGCAGGGGCAGTGCGAGCACGGCGATGGCGCCGACGATGTAGAGCGCGAGGTTCTTGCTGTTCTTCATGTCTCGCTCCTTAGGCACGGTCCGCCACGCGTTCGCCGAGCAGGCCGGACGGACGCAGGGTGAGCATGACGATCAGCACGATGAACGCGAAGATGTCGCTGTAGTTGCTGCCCAGCACGCCACCCGTGATGGTGCCGATGTAGCCCGAGCCGATGGCTTCGATGAGCCCCAGCAGGATGCCCCCGACCACCGCGCCCGCGAGGTTGCCGATGCCGCCGAACACCGCGGCGGTGAAGGCCTTCAGGCCGGGCAGGAAGCCCATCGCGTGTTGCGCGATGCCGTAGTTCGATGCGTACATCACGCCGGCGATGGCCGCGAGCACGGCACCGATGATGAAGGTGGCCGAGATGACCATGTCGGGGCGAATGCCCATGAGGGCGGCAACGCGCGGGTTCTCCGCGGTGGCGCGCATCGCGCGGCCGAGCTTGGTGTAGTTGACCAGCCACATGAGCACCACGAGCGAGAACGCCGTGACGCTGAGGATCATGACCTGGGTGGGAGAGATCACCGCGCCGGCCACGTGGATGGGGTCGGTGGGCAGCAGGTTGGGATAGGCCTTGTTGGTCGGCTTCCAGATGATCATCGCCAGCGTCTGCAGCAGGATCGACATGCCGATGGCGGTGATCAGCGGCGCGAGCTTGGGGCTGTTGCGCAGCGGCCGGTAAGCCACTTTCTCGATCACGAAATTGAGGGTTGCCGCGACGATGCAGGCAATGACCAGGGCAATGAGGAGGATCAACCAGCCCGGTGTGTTGGGCATGCCGTCCTTCATGAGCCCGATGATGGTCCAGCTCGTCAGAGCCCCCACCATCAATACTTCTCCGTGCGCAAAGTTGATCAGATTGATGATGCCGTACACCATGGTGTAGCCCAAGGCTATCAAGGCATACATGCTGCCGAGAACCAGACCGTTGATGATCTGCTGCAGCAAAATGTCCATATCTCGTTCCCTATGTGTTGCACCGTTGCGGGGTGCCATTCACCCACTGGGGCACCGGTTTGGCGCCCCCAGCTTGATAAGCAAAAAACCAGCCAACATGTGTCGCCGGCGGATTTGTGGGCGGGATTGTAGTCACGCACCAGCGCTGATTTGGTGCGTGTTGACCGGGGTTTACCCGCTCACCTCATGCTGTATGTGCGTGGGGTCATGCACGGCTTGCGCGCATGTTGCAAGACCGTATCAGTCGTTGCCTTCAGCGTTCAGGCGGCGCAGTTCGCGAAGCTTTTCGCCGATGCGGATTTCGAGCCCGCGGTCGACGGGCTCATAGAAAACCTGGCCTTCCAGGCCGTCGGGAAGGTAGCGCTCGCCGGCGGCGAAACCGCCCTCCTCGTCGTGCGCATAGCGGTAACCCTTACCGTAGTCGAGCTCTTTCATGAGCTTGGTGGGTGCATTGCGCAGGTGCATGGGCACCGGGCGCGTGCTGTCCTTCTTCACGAGGGCGCGCACCGCGTTGTAGGCCTTGTAGACGGCGTTCGACTTGGGCGCGATGGCAAGGTAGACCACGCACTCGGCCAGCGCCAGTTCGCCTTCCGGGGTACCCAGCCGTTCGTAGACCTCGGCCGCGTCGAGTGCAAGGCGCAACGCGCGCGGGTCGGCCAGGCCGATGTCTTCGCTCGCCATGCGTACGAGTCGTCGCGCCATGTAGCGCGGATCGGCGCCGCCGTCGAGCATGCGCACGAACCAATAGAGCGCGGCGTCGGGGTCGCTGCCGCGCACCGATTTATGCAGCGCGCTGATGGTGTCGTAGAACTGCTCGCCGCCCTTGTCGTAGCGCCGCATGCGCTCGCCGAGCACACGCAGCAGCCATTCGTCGGAGATGTTCGAGAGCTTCTCGGCGCGCGCCGCGACAGCGAGCGTCTCGAGCGTGTTGAGCAGACGGCGTGCGTCGCCGTCGGCATACGCCACGAGGCGGTCGACCGCCGCGGTGTCGATGGCGGGCACGGCCTGGATGTCCTGCGCGCGCGTCACGATCTGCTTGAGGTCGTCTTCGTTGAGCGACTGCAGCACGTACACGGCGGCACGCGAGAGCAACGCGGAGTTGACCTCGAACGACGGGTTCTCGGTGGTCGCGCCGATGAAGGTGAAGAGCCCCGACTCCACATGCGGCAGGAAGGCGTCCTGCTGGCTCTTGTTGAAGCGGTGCACTTCGTCGACGAAGACGATGGTGCGCTGCTGCGTGAGCCCGTCGCGCGCGGCGGTGGCAAGGTCCACGGCTTCGCGGATGTCCTTCACGCCTCCGAGCACCGCGCTGATGCTCAGGAACTGCGCGTCGAAGGCGTCGGCCATGAGCCGCGCGATGGTGGTCTTGCCGGTGCCGGGCGGGCCCCAGAGGATGCACGAATGCGGCTGGCCCGATTCGAACGCGATGCGCAGCGACATGCCCGGCCCCAGCAGGTGCTGCTGGCCGATCACTTCGCCGAGCGTGCGCGGACGCAGGCGCTCGGCAAGAGGTTGATGCGCGCTGGTGGCCAAACCGGTTCTACGCTTGGCGGCTTATTGCTTGACGACGTCGGCGCCGGCGGGCGCCTTGAAGTCGAACACGCTGGCCGGCAGCGAAGGGTTCACTTCGACCTTGCTGAACTTGAGCACCGAACGCTGGCCGAAGCTGTCGAGGATTTCGAGCGCCGCGAGCGCGTCGCCCTGGAAGCCCACCTGCACGCTCTGCAGCTGGCCGTCCTTGTTCTTCGGCGTCGCCTTGACCCATTGCAGGCCGTCGCGGTCGGGCGAAGCCTCGAGCGTGAAGTCGGCCTGTAGCGCCTTCAGGTCGGGCGCGGCGGCAATCAGCGCGGCGGGCGTGGAGCCCAGCGCCTGTGCCTGCGCGCGCTGCGTGACCTGGTTCAGGTCGGCGTCGTAGAGCCAGAGCGTCCTGCCGTCGGCCACGATGCTCTGCGCAAAGGGCTTCTGGTAGTCGAACTTGAATTTGCCCGGACGCTGAAACTCGAAGGTGCCGGTCGATGTCTTGGTGCGGCCCGGCTGGCCTTCGCGCGACGGCGCGGTCACGGTCTGGGTGAAATCGGCGCGGCCGGACTTGACCGTCTTCACGAAGGTTTCGAGGCTTTCGAGGCCGCCCGCCCAGGCGTTGGCGGAACACACGAGGCCAATCAATAGCCAATGACGCAATTTCAATTTGAATTCCTCGCAATAGCTGTAAGGCTGTGGCACGGGGCCGTGACACCGGGTTCAGACCCTACCTGCCGCCAATTGCGACAGGTGTAGGTCTTGATGAAGATTTGCAATGCCGAATGGCTTTTTGCAAATTTCCTTTCAACCCGTAACCAGAAATACCGGTCCAGCCCCGCGAATTATTCGGCCGCGCGCGCCGGCACCAGAATTTCGCGCTGGCCGCTGCCGCTCATGGCGCTGACGAGGCCGGCTTTTTCCATGTCCTCGACCAGGCGAGCGGCGCGGTTGTAGCCGATCTTCAGGTGGCGCTGCACCAGCGAGATGCTGGCCTTGCGGTTCTTGAGCACGACCTCGACGGCCTGGTCGTACATCGGGTCTTTTTCGGCATCGCCGCCGCCACCCAGCATGTCGCCGTCACCATCGCCATCGACCGTGCCGCCTTCGAGCACGCCCTCGATGTAGTCGGGCTCGCCCTGGCTCTTGAGGTAGGCCACCACGCGATGCACCTCCTCGTCGCTCACGAAGGCGCCGTGCACGCGCACAGGCAGGCCGGTGCCGCTGGGCATGTAGAGCATGTCGCCCATGCCGAGCAGCGCTTCGGCGCCCATCTGGTCGAGGATGGTGCGGCTGTCGATCTTGCTCGACACCTGGAACGCGATGCGGGTCGGGATGTTGGCCTTGATGAGGCCGGTGATCACGTCGACGCTGGGGCGCTGCGTGGCCAGGATCAGGTGAATGCCGGCGGCCCGCGCCTTCTGCGCGAGGCGGGCGATCAGCTCTTCGATCTTCTTGCCGACCACCATCATCAGGTCGGCCAGCTCGTCGATCACCACGACGATGTGCGGTTCGCGCTTGAGCGGTTCCGGATCGTCCGGCGTGAGGCTGAAGGGGTTGTAGATGAACTCCTCGCGCGCCTTGGCTTCGTCGATCTTGGTGTTGTAGCCCGCCAGGTTGCGCACGCCGAGCTTGCTCATGAGCTTGTAGCGGCGCTCCATCTCGGCCACGCACCAGTTCAGGCCGTGAGCCGCCTGGCGCATGTCGGTGACCACGGGCGCCAGCAGGTGCGGGATGCCTTCGTAGACCGACATTTCGAGCATCTTCGGGTCGATCATGAGCAGGCGAACGTCGCGCGCCTCGGCCTTGTAGAGCAGCGAAAGGATCATCGCGTTGATACCCACCGACTTGCCCGAGCCGGTGGTACCGGCCACCAGCACGTGCGGCATCTTCGCGAGGTCGGCCACCACGGGGTTGCCGATGATGTCCTTGCCGAGGCCCATGGTGAGCATCGACTTGCCTTCGTTGTAGATCTGCGAGCCCAGGATTTCGCTGAGCTTGATCGACTGGCGCTTGGCGTTCGGCAACTCGAGCGCCATGTAGTTCTTGCCCGGGATGGTCTCGACCACGCGGATCGACACCAGCGAGAGCGAACGCGCGAGGTCCTTGGCAAGGTTGACGATCTGCGAGCCCTTGACGCCGGTGGCGGGCTCGATTTCATAGCGCGTGATGACAGGGCCCGGCGAAGCGAGCACCACGCGCACCTCGACGCCGAAGTCCTTGAGCTTCTTCTCGATCATGCGCGAGGTCATCTCGAGCGTGTCGGAAGATACGGTTTCCTGGCGCGCCTGCGCGGCGTCGAGCAGATCGACCTGCGGCAGCTTGCTGTCGGGCAGTTCCTTGAAGAGCGGCTTCTGGCGCTCCTTGACGACGCGATCGCTCTTGGGCACCTCGGTCATTGCCGGCTCGATCTGCACCGGCGGAGACGGTGGGCGGCGCTTGGCACGCGGCTCGATGCGGATTTCGTCATCGTCCTCGAAGGCCGACGGCGCGGAGGACATGGAAGGCTCGCCGCCCCGGCCCGAGGCTTCGCCGCCGCGCGTGAACGCCGGCTCGTCGGCCTCGGCGCGTTCGCGGGCGGCCTGCTTGCCCATCGCGATGTCGGCGGCCATTTCGCGCTTTTCGCGGCGCGACTCGAAGAGCGAATAGGCACGCGCGCCGATGCGCTCGGCGATCAGGCTCCACGAGAAACGGAACACCAGCGCGGAACCGATCACGCCGCCGGCAATGGCCACCAGCGCCGAGCCGGTGAACCCCAGCCAGCGCACGCTGGAAGGCCCGACCAGGGCACCGATTGCACCGCCACCAGCACCACCCGGCAGATGGCCTTCGAGACGGTACAGGCGCGACCATTCGAGCATGGCGCTCGCGCACAGCAGCAGCACGAGGCCGAGCCAGAATGCAAGACGGCTGCGGTTGAAGCGGCCGCGCGGAGGCTGTTGCTCGGCAGTCGAAGCCGGCTCACCGCCGCGCAGCCAACTGGCCAGCGACGACAGCCAGGCGCGCAGCCCGGCGGCCAGGCACCACCACACGGAATAGCCCGCGACAAAGTAGCTGCCATCGGCCAGCCAGGCACCGACACGGCCACCCCAGTTCTTGATTTCGCCTCCGGTGCCCGACGTCGACCAGGCGGCATCGGACAGCGTGAAGCTCAGCATTGCGAGCAGCCAGAACAACAGCGCTGCGAATCCTGCGATCAGCGTGATTTCGTGGGCGAAGCGCATGGCGCGCGTGCGCACGGGTTGCCCATCGGCGGCAGAGGAAGATTGAAGCGTATTGAGCGAATAGGTCATGAAAAACACGGCACCCGGTCCAGAAAAGCAGGGGCCGGACGCACGAACACTACAACAAAAGGCCGATGCCGCTCGTAACGGGCCCGACCTGGGGGCTCAAGCCAGGGACAGGAGCCGTTCCTTGACGATCATCGACCCGTCGTCCTGGGTCTGCACGAAGCCGCGCTCCTCGAGATCCTTCATGACGCGGCTCACCATTTCGCGCGAGGCACCGACCATCTTTGCCAGGTCCTGGCGGGAGATCTTGTCGCGGACCTTGAGATTGCCCGCGCCGTCCTCGATGGCGAACTCGAGCAGCGAGCGCGCCACGCGACCATACACGTCCATGAGCGCCAGCGATTCGATCTTGCGGTCGGCGTGGCGCAGGCGCTGCACCAGGCCGCGCATGATGTTGTAGGCCATCGAGGAATTCTCGGGCAGGCAGCGCGCGAAGGCGTCGCGGCCCAGCATGAGCACGTCGCACTGGATTTCGGTGCGCACGGTGGCCGAATGCGGCTCGTCGTCGATCAGGCTCATCTCGCCGAGATAGTCGCCGGGGTGCAGCGTGGCCAGGATGACCTCGCGGCCGCGGCTGTCGGCGCTGGTGACGCGGGCACGCCCGGTCAGGATGATGTAGAGCGCATCGGACTTCTTGCCCTGCTCCACGACGACTTCCGCGCGCTTGAAGCGCTTCTTGATGATCGCGTCCGCGATGCTGGCGGACTGCGTGGCCGTCAGCGACGCGAACAATGGAACGCGCCGAAGCAATTCGAGGTTGGACAGCATCGACATTTATCAATCCCTGCTACAGCGCACGGAGCGGTCCAAAAGGCAAGCCAATGGATTACTACAATCGCGCGCATTGAAAACACCGTTCACCCGGAGTTGAACCGGGCGGTGATACTCCATATATATCGCTACCACCCTGAAAATGTACACGCTGAATCAGCGTATATCCTAGGTTTTCTACTCATGTCCGCTCCCCAACACGCCAAGGTTTTGATTCTCGGCTCCGGCCCCGCCGGCTACACCGCCGCCGTTTATGCAGCCCGCGCAAACCTGCAGCCGCTGCTCATCACGGGCATCGCCCAGGGCGGGCAACTGATGACCACCACCGAGGTCGACAACTGGCCGGCCGACGTCCACGGCGTGCAGGGCCCGGACCTCATGCAGCGCTTTCTGGAACATGCGGAGCGATTCAAGACGCAGATCGTGTTCGACCACATCAACAAGGTCGACCTGAGCAAGCGCCCGTTCACGCTGACGGGCGACAGCAGCACCTACACCTGCGACTCGCTGATCATCGCCACGGGTGCCTCGGCGAAGTACCTGGGCCTCGACTCGGAGCAGAAGTTCATGGGCCGCGGCGTCTCCGCCTGCGCCACCTGCGACGGCTTCTTCTACCGCGAGCAGGAAGTCTGCGTGATCGGCGGCGGCAACACCGCGGTCGAGGAAGCGCTCTACCTCGCCAACATCGCCAACAAGGTGACGCTGGTGCATCGCCGCGACAAGTTCCGCGCCGAACCCATCCTGATCGACAAGGTCAAGGAGAAGGTCGCCGAAGGCAAGATCGTGCTGAAGCTGCACAGCGAACTCGACCAGGTGCTGGGCGACGACACCGGCGTGACGGGCATCCGCATCAAGAACACGCAGACCGGCGCCACCGAGCAGATCGACCTGAAGGGCTGCTTCATCGCCATCGGGCACCACCCGAACACCGACATCTTCCAGGGCCAGCTGGAAATGAAGGACAACTACATCCTGACCCGCTCCGGCCTGCAGGGCTTCGCCACGATGACCAGCATTCCGGGCGTCTTCGCCGCCGGCGACGTGCAGGACAACGTGTACCGCCAAGCCATCACGAGCGCGGGCACCGGCTGCATGGCCGCACTCGACGCACAGCGCTTCCTGGAGCAGGACGGCACGCTTTAAGCGGTCGGTCGCCCAAAAGGGCTATAATCCGAGGCTTTGCCGAAACAAGGCTCTCTTACGAGTCGCGGCAAAGTCGGGGTACCGCCACCCGTTTCTGGCGAGGTCAAGCTGCAAAACACCTGCAATCGCCACGATTGCGCCGGTGCCAGCTGTTCAAGAAAGAGTGTCCACATGGCACGCGTATGCGACGTAACGGGCAAAGGCCCGATGGTCGGAAACAACGTTTCCCACGCCAACAACAAAACCAAGCGCCGGTTCCTGCCGAACCTGCAATACCGCCGTTTCTGGGTCGAGACTGAAAACCGCTGGGTTCGCCTGCGCGTTTCGAGCGCCGCGCTGCGCCTGATCGACAAGAACGGTATCGACTCCGTGCTCGCAGACCTGCGCGCACGCGGCCAAGCTTAAGGAGCTGAATCATGGCAACGAGCAAAGGCGGACGCGAAAAGATCAAGCTGGAATCCACCGCGGGTACCGGCCACTTTTACACGACCAGCAAGAACAAGAAGACGATGCCTGAAAAGATGTCGATCATGAAGTTCGACCCCAAGGCGCGCAAGCATGTCGAATACAAGGAAATCAAGCTGAAGTAATTCAGCCCTGGTTTTCCAAAACAAAAACCCGCTGCTTACCCAGCGGGTTTTTTGTTGCCTGTCGATTTGCGATGCGATGGCGCAAGACCACCACCGGCAAAAAACGACGGACACAAAAAAGCCGACCCTGAGGCCGGCTTTTTGATTTGAGCACGGAAGCTATTAAGCGCGTGCTGCGCGCAGGCGCGTAGAGAAATCACGCAGGCCGGCGATACCGCTGGCCTCTGCCCGATGGCACCAGGCCGCCAGATCGGCCGCCAGCTGCTCGCGCGACTGCGAGGTGTTCAACCAAAGCTGGCGCAGCTCTTCGCGCATCGTGACCATCTTGTCCAGCACCGGGTGAGCGGCACGAGCCTGCGAGACGTGCGTGCGGGCCGATGCAGGCACTTTGTCGTCGTCGCGGTGCAGCCAGCGCTTGGCGGCCTTGAGCACCGACAGATCGGCGCCCTTGGTCTTCAGCGTTTCCAGTTCCTGGCTGGTGGCACGGCGCATTTCGCGCGCATAACCGGCCATGACTTCGTAACGATTGGCGATTACCGCCTCGAGCGTCTTTTCGTTGGCCACGGGCTGGATATCGCCCATCAGCATCTTCGGCGGCACCTTCTTGACCTTGGCCCAGCCCAGCTTCTGCAGCGCCTGGATGTAGATCCAGCCGATGTCGAACTCGTACTTCTTGACCGAGAACTTGGCCGAGGTCGGGTAGGTGTGATGGTTGTTGTGCAACTCTTCGCCACCGATGATCAGGCCCCAGGGCATGATGTTGCGGCTGGCGTCGGGCGCCTCGAAGTTGCGGTAGCCCCAGTAGTGGCCGATGCCGTTGATGATGCCGGCGGCGGTGATGGGGATCCACAGCATCTGGACAGCCCACACGGCCATGCCGAGCGTGCCGAACAGCGCCAGGTTCAGGATCAGCATGAGGCCCACGCCTTGCCAGCTGTAGCGCGAATACAGGTTGCGCTCGATCCAGTCATCGGGCGTGCCGTGACCGTAGCGCTCCATCGTTTCCTTGTTCTTGGATTCGGCGCGATAGAGTTCGGCGCCGCGCCAGAGCACTTCGTCGATACCCTTGACCTGCGGGCTGTGCGGGTCGTCCTGAGTTTCGCACTTGGCGTGGTGCTTGCGGTGAATGGCAACCCATTCCTTCGTCACCATGCCGGTGCCGATCCAGAGCCAGAAACGGAAGAAATGCGAGGGAATCGGGCCCAGGTCCATGGCCCGGTGCGTTTGCGTCCGGTGCAGGAAGATGGTGACCGCGGCAATCGTGATGTGCGTGGTGACGAGCGTGTACAGCACGACTTGCCACCATGCGATGTCCCACAGGCCGTGTCCGAGCCATTCGATGGCCGCATTCAGAACGGCGGAGTCAGGAAGCAACATTGAGTCAGGTACTCCATGGCCACACGAAGGTGCAGCCTTCAGATAACCCGCGATTTTAAAGGGGAGGGCCTAGAACAAGCCCTTTAAACCTTCAAGAAATGCGCAGATTAACCCTAGTTTGGAGTGCAATCCCTATTTGCGGTTCCACACGGCGGCGAAGAAACCGTCGGTCGCATGGCGGTGCGGCCAGAGCCGCAGATAGCGCCGACCACCCTCCCCGCCAGCGCACAGGGCCTCGAAACCCTCGACTTTGAGGCCCTGCAGCAGTTCCGCGGCGTCCACGGGCACGAAATCGGGGTTCGCGGCGCCAAAAGCCTCCGCAATGGCCTCGTTTTCCTCCGGCAGCACGCTGCACGTGGCGTAAACCAGACGTCCGCCCGATTTCACCAGCCGCGCCGCGCTTTGCAGGATGGCTGTCTGCTTGACCGTCAATTCCTCGACCGCCTTGGCCGATTGGCGCCATTTCAGGTCCGGATTGCGCCGCAGCGTACCCAGTCCCGAGCACGGCGCATCGACCAGCACGCGGTCGATCTTGCCCGCCAGACGCTTGATCCGGTCGTCGCGCTCATGGGCGATCGCGGCCGGATGCACGTTCGACAGCTTGCTGCGCGCCAGCCGCGGCTTGAGCGCGTCGAGCCGGTGGGCCGAGGTGTCGAAGGCGTAGAGCCGGCCGGTGTTACGCATGGTCGCGCCGATGGCCAGCGTCTTGCCGCCGGCGCCGGCGCAGAAATCGACCACCATTTCGCCGCGTTTGGCGTCCAGCAACAGCGCCAGCAATTGCGAGCCTTCGTCCTGCACCTCGATGGCGCCGCGGGCAAAGGCGTCCAGCTTGGTCAGCGCCGGCTTGCCCTCGATGCGCAAGCCCCAGGGCGAGAACGGCGTGACTTCCGATTTGATGGCCGCCTTCGCAAGCTCGACCTTCACATCGGCGCGCTTGTCGGTCAGCGCATTGACGCGCAAATCAAGCGGTGCCGGCTGCTGCAGGCTCTCGACCAGCGGCCAGAAACCGTCGCCCAGCTGCGCCTTGAGCGGCGCGACCAGCCACTCGGGCAGGTTGTGGCGATGGCGCTCGAGCAGGTCGTCGGGCTTCACCGCGTCGCAGTTGTCGAGCCAGCGCTTTTCGGTGTCGTTGAGCGCGCTCTTCAGGAAATCGCGCGGGCCATAGAAACCGAGGATCGCCATGCGGCGCTCCTTGGAACCGGTGCCCGAAGGCGAAAGATGGTCGAACAGCAGCTTCTTGCGAAGCACGGTGTAGACGGTCTCGGCGAGCGCCGCGCGCTCGCGCGGGCCGAACTCGCGGTGGTCGCGGAAAAACCGCGAAACGACCTGGTCGGCCGGGTGATCGAATTTCAGGACAAGGCCGACCAGATCGGCGGTGGCCTCCAACAGGGCTTTGGGATGCATCCCCCGATTGTCTCAGCCAGCCGGCCCGGCGGTCCGAAGGGCTATGCGGTGCGTGCCCAGACCGCCCCGAAAGCCTCGCGCTCGATGTCTTCCAGCGTCGGCGAATGGCCCGCCCACAGCACCAGCGCGGCACCCGGCAAAGTGAGCGTCTGCTCCAGCTGGCGGCACATGTGCCAGCGGTCCTCGTCGTCCAGTCCTGGCAGCTCGACGAACACGACGTACGCACGGCGCCACGGAAACTCGCGCAGGTTCTTGCGCACCAGCCAGGCCCGCGAGGCGGGAAGGCAGCGCACGAGGTCGGCGCGAAGTTCGCCCAGTTCGTAGTCGTTCAGGTCGTGCCGCGAGATCTGGCTGAAAAACGGCGTTCCCGTGATTTCCTCCCAGGCGCGCGTCTCGGCCTCCTCCGCCTCCTTGAGCCGGCCGCGCCACAGCTTCAGCGCCACCTCGTCGTGCGGCCCGGCATCGGGATCTTCGAGCGAGGCCACGGCGCTTTTGGCAGCCCACCAGCGGCTGGCCGCGCCGGAGCCATGCAGCCGCTCGAGCACCACCAGCCGTGCCGCGCGGTCGGTCGCCGGCAGCATCTGGACCAGCCCGCGCAGTGCGCCGGGGTGCTCGGGCGCGATCCGCAGCGCGCTCTCGTAGCGGGTTCGCACCGGCGCGGACGGGTTGAGCCGGCGCTCGGAATCGGCCCATTCGACCATTTCGTCCGGCGTGTTGCGCTCACCGCGCGCGGCCAGCACCCCGATACGTTCGCGGATACGCGAGCGGTGCGCATGGTGCTGCTTCCAGTCGGCGGCGTGGGCACGGCACCAGCGGTTGTCGAAATACTCGATCCATTTCTTCCGGTCGGCCAGCAACTCCAGCGCCGGGCGCACCGACCATTCGGGCAAGGCCGCCTTCTGGTCGAGGGCTTCGAGCCGGTCGCGCAGGACCGGGTGGGTGTCCTCCAGATCGCTGACGCGGCGCATCGCCTCGCGCAGCGCCTGGCGCGCGAAGTCGTCGGCCGGCGGCGTGCGCACCCGCTTGCGCAGGGCAGCGAACGGACCGGGCGGCTGCGGCTCGTGCTCGGCGCGCGCCCAGTGCCACGGCCAGAATTCGTTGGCGTACCAGCTGCCCTTGATCGCGATCTCGGTCAGCGCTGCGGCCGCCACCGAAGTGCCCAGCAGCCGGCCGGAGATGCGGTCGGCCTCGTATTCGTCCTGTCGGGCGAGCGCGAAGGTCTTGGCCGCGAAGCGCGGAAAGTACCAGCGAAAGAAGGCTTGCGAGACCAGCGCCATCACGCCCTCGTCGCGCTGCAGGCTGGCATCGAGCTTGAGCCACGACAGCCGCGTGCGATAGATCCAGGCGCTCAGCTTGCCGTGGTTGCCGCGCAGGTGGCCGTATTCGTGCGCCAGCACCGACAGCAGGCGCCGCCGGTCCAGCATCATCAGGAGCGGCAGGCCGATGTTCAGCGAATTGACCGCACCGCCGAACAGCCCGAAACGGGGCACCTGGCGGATGCTGGCGTTGAATTCGTCGTCTAGGTAAACGTGATGGACCGGCGGCCCCTTGATCCTGGCGCGGATGCGGTCGAGCGCCTCGAAGAGCGCGGGCGCGTCGTCGCGCTGCAGTTCCACGCCCTCGGGCTCGTCGAAGCGCACCCACAGCGCGCGCATCGTGGCCCAGAGCAGGCCGCCCGCAAACAGCAGCAGCCAGCCGCGCGTGAAGGTGAAGCGCTCTTCCCGGATCGGCAGCAGCACCCAGGCGATGAGGCCCACCGCGAGCGCCAGGCAGCCGAGCACCCACAGGTAGCCGAGCGCGGCAAAAGCCGCCACGCTGCGTCGATAGCGCGCACTGTCGTCCGCGCTGGCATGCTCGCTCAGTCGAACCAGGTGAACAAAATCAGCGCGATCCATCCGACTCCCGTCAAATCAAGCCACGACAGTTTTTGAAGAAAGAAGCCCCGTTGAACAACGAAGACAACCTGCCTCCCCTGATCGAAACACCTCTCGGTCGCTACCGCCACTACAAGGGCGGCGAATACGAGGTGCTCGGCACCGTTCGCCACAGCGAGACCCTGGAACCGATGACGCTGTACCGCGCCTTGTACGGAGCCCACGGTCTCTGGGTTCGCCCTGCCGCCATGTTCGGCGAAACCGTCGAGATCGACGGCGTCACGCGGCAGAGATTCACTCCGATCTAGTCAGAGCCGGCCCGCCCTGGGCCGCCGCTGACGAAGCGCGTCAGCCGCAGCGGACCTCGGTCACGCGGTTGCGCGCGTCGACATCGAGGTTCAGGCGTCCGCCGTTGAGTTCCATCGTCGCTGCCTCGCCGGGCTTCAGCACCCGCACCACGCCGGCGCCGGCGCGCACGCGGGCAGCGGCTTCCAGCTGCGGCGTCAGCGGCTGGCCGACCGCGAAGCGCGCGCCATCGGCATTGCACTGGTAGACCGGTTCCGGCGGGGGCACCGGCGCGGCGGGTGCCGGGGCGGGCGCGGGGGCCGGGGCGGCGCAGCCTGCGAGCAGAGCAACGGCGCCGGCAACGGTCAGCAGCAGCGATTTGGTTTTCACTTCGAACTCCCCAAAACCCGCGAATATAAAACAACTTTAAGGGTTGTGACGCGATGTATCAGCCAGCCATTCGGCGATCGCTCGTGGATACAACAAGTGCTCCTGCGCCAGCACCCGGCCGGCCAGGGAGGCTGCCGTATCGCCCGGCAGCACGGGCACCACGGCCTGCGCCAGGATCGGGCCATGGTCGAGTTCGGTCGTTACCTGGTGCACGGTCACGCCGGCCACCTTGCAGCCAGCCTCGATGGCGCGCTGGTGCGTGTGGAGCCCCGGAAACGCGGGCAGCAGCGAGGGGTGGATGTTCACCAGCCGTCCGGCATAGCGCCCGACGAAGCCCGGCGTCAGGATGCGCATGAACCCGGCCAGCACCACCAGTGCGGGCGAGTGCGCGTCCACCACTGTCGCCAGGGCCTCGTCGAAAGCCTCGCGGGTCGCGAATTCCTTGTGCGGAACCACGGCGGTGTCGATGCCGTGCGACCGGGCGATGGCCAGCCCGCCGGCATCGGCCTTGTTGCTGACGACCGCGGCAATGCGGGCGCCGAAGCGCTCGGCCCAGCGGTCGCGCTCGGCGGCGCGCACGATGGCCGCCATGTTGGAGCCGCCGCCGGAGATCAGGATCACGATGTTCTTCATGGGAGGCGGGATTATCCGCGCGGCACTTGTCGCAACGCGGACACCGATTCACAGCACGACCGTGCTAAAACTCACGACTCCGGAGACACACCGCGTCTGCGGTGAACCGATCAACACAGCGAGGCACGCATGGATTTGAGCTTCACACCCGAAGAACAGAAGTTCCGCGAAGAGGTTCGCGCCTGGGTCAAAGAAAACCTTCCCCAAGAGATTTCACACAAGGTGCACAACGCGCTCGAGCTGACGCGCGACGATTTGCAAGGCTGGGCCAAGATCCTCGGCAAGAAGGGCTGGCTGGGTTACGGCTGGCCCAAGGAATTCGGCGGCCCCGGCTGGACCGCCGTGCAGCGCCACCTGTTCGAGGAAGAAACCGCGCTGGCCGGCGCGCCGCGCATCGTGCCGTTCGGCCCCGTGATGGTCGCACCGGTGATCATGGCCTTCGGCAACGCCGAGCAGCAGAAGCGCTTCCTCCCGGGCATCGCCAGCGGCGAAGTCTGGTGGAGCCAGGGCTACAGCGAACCGGGCTCGGGTTCCGACCTCGCTTCGGTCAAGACCAAGGCAGAGCGCAAAGGCGACAAATACATCGTCAACGGCCAGAAGACCTGGACCACGCTCGGCCAGTACGGCGACTGGATGTTCAACCTCGTGCGCACCAGCAACGAAGGCAAGCCCCAGACTGGCATCAGCTTCCTGCTGCTCGACATGAAGTCGCCTGGCGTCACCGTGCGCCCGATCAAGCTGCTCGACGGCGGCCATGAAGTGAACGAGGTGTTCTTCGACAACGTCGAAGTGCCCGCCGAGAACCTGATCGGCGAAGAGAACAAGGGCTGGACCTACGCCAAGCACCTGCTCTCGCACGAGCGCACCAACATCGCCGACGTGAACCGCGCCAAACGCGAACTCGAGCGCCTCAAGCGCATCGCCAAGAGCGAAGGCGTGTACGAAGACCAGCGCTTCCGCGACGAGATCGCCAAGCTCGAAGTCGACATCGTCGCCCTGGAGATGATGGTGCTGCGCGTGCTGTCGGCCGCCACCTCGGGCAAGAACTCGCTGGACGTGGCGGGCCTGCTGAAGATCCGCGGCAGCGAGATCCAGCAGCGCTACAGCGAACTGATGATGCTGGCCGGCGGCGCCTACTCGCTGCCACTGATCCGCGAGGCGATGGAAGCCGGCTGGCAAGGCAACTTCCCGGGCGGCAACCCGGCGCTCGCGCCGCTGACGTCGACCTTCTTCAACATGCGCAAGACCACCATCTACGGTGGCTCGAACGAAGTGCAACGCAACATCGTCGCGCAGACGGTTCTGGGCTGAGGAGACACGAACATGGATTTCAATTTTTCCGACGACCAGGAACAACTGCGCGACGCCGTTCGCAAGTGGGTCGACAAGGGCTATGACTTCGAGCGCCGCCGCGGCATCGAAGCCAAGGGCGGCTTCTCGCGCGAAGCCTGGGACGAGCTGGCCGAACTCGGCCTGGGCGGCCTGTACATCAGCGAGGACAACGGCGGCCTGGGCATGGGCCCGGTGGCCGGCATGGTCGTCATGGAAGAGCTGGGCCGCGGCATCGTGCTGGAGCCCTTCGCGCAGACGCTGATCGCCGGTGCGGTGCTCAACGGCTACGCCGGCACCGATATCCAGAACGGCTGGCTGCCGCGCATCGCCGGTGGCCAGGCCATCGTGGTGCTGGCGTACCAGGAGCGCAAGGCGCGCTACCGCCTGGACGTGTGCGACGCCCATGCCGCGAAGAACGGCAACGGCTGGTCGTTGAACGGCGCCAAGAGCGTGGTGCCGGTGGGCGACGAAGCCGATGCCTACCTGGTGCCCGCCAAGGTCGACGGCAAGATCGCCCTCTTCCTGGTCGAGCGCAGCGCCAGCGGCGTCGAAGCGCGCGGCTACGGCACGCAGGACGGCTCCCGTGCCGCCGAAGTCGTGTTCGACAAGGCCGACGCCACGCTGGTCACGCTCGACGGCCTGGCAGCGCTCGAATACGCGGTGGATGTCGGCATTGCCGCCACCTGCGCCGAGGCAGTGGGCGTGATGGACAAGACCGTGGCCCTCACCGTGGAATACCTGAACCAGCGCAAGCAGTTCGGCGTGGTCATCTCCAGCTTCCAGGCGCTGCGCCATCGCGTCGCCGACATGAAGATGCAGCTCGAACTCGCGCGCTCGATGAGCTACTACGCGACGCTCAAGCTCAACGCCCCGGCGGAAGAACGCCGCCAGGCGCTGGCGCGCGCCAAGTACCAGCTGGGTACGTCGATGCGCTACGTGGCCGCCAACTCGGTGCAGCTGCACGGCGGCATCGGGGTGACCGACGAATACATCGGCAGCCACTACTTCCGCAAGCTCACGCAGCTCGAGCTGACCTTCGGCGACACCTTGCACCACCTGGGCGAAGTGTCGGCCCGCATGCAGGACACCGCCGGCGTCTTCGCATAACGACAACAGCGGCGGCACCCGCGGCCCGGCAAAGCCGGTTTCACAGTGTTCCGCTAGCATCCGGCAACGCCCGCCCGCTCTTGCGCCGGCGGGCGTTTTCACGTGCACTCCAGCCCCAGGACCGAAACATGCAATCCCGCCGCACCCTTCTAGCCATGGCCGTCATCGGGACAGCCGCCACCGCCATGCTGACCGCCTGCGCCACCTCTTCACCCACCTCGCCGTCGTATGCGGAGCGGCCGCCGATCGTGTTCGTGCACGGCAACGGCGACTCGGCCGCGCTCTGGCAGACGACGATCTGGCGTTTCGAGTCGAACGGCTGGCCGGCCGACCGGCTCTTCGCCTTCGACCAGCCGAACCCGCTCGCGCGCGACGACGACGCCGTGGCCCAGCCCGGACGCAGTTCGACGGCCGAGTCGGCGGCGTTCCTCAAGGCCCAGGTCGACAAGGTGCTGAAGGACACGGGCGCCGCCAAGGTGGTGCTGATCGGCAATTCGCGCGGCGGCAACACCATTCGCAACTACGTGCAGAACGGCGGCGGCGCGGCCGTGGTGAGCCATGTGGTGCTGGGCGGCAACCCCGCGCACGGCATCTGGGCGGTGAAGGGCTTCCGGGAGAACAACGAGTTCTCGGGTCTCTCGGGCTTCATGCGGCAGCTCAATGCGCCGAAGGGGCCGAACGGAGAGGAAGTCACGCCGGGCGTGAAGTGGATGACCCTGCGCTCCGACAACAACGACAAGTACGCGCAGCCCGACGGCACATGGATCGGCGCTCCCGGCAAGCCGACCAACATCGGCTTCGACGGCCCCGCGCTCAAGGGCGCGACCAATGTCGTGCTGCCGCGCGTGGACCACCGCGAGACTTCTTTCTCGCCTGCGGCATTCGCGGCGACATGGCAATTCCTGACCGGAGAAGCGCCGCGCACCACCGCCGTGGCGCCGGACACGAAGGTTGTGCTCGACGGCCGTGCGCTCGGCGCCGAAAACCTCGCACTGAACGGCGCGCAGGTAACGGTCCATGCCGTGGACCCGGCAACCGGCGTACGGCGCGGCGAGGCCGTGCACACCAAGACGGTCGGAGCAGACGGCCGCTGGGGCCCGTTCAACGCACGCGGCGACACCGCCTATGAATTCGTCCTGAGCGCACCGGGCTACGGCACCACGCACATCTATCGCAGCCCGTTCCCGCGCAGCGGCAGCTTCGTGCACCTGCGACCGGAGCGCATCATGCCGGCCGACAACGGCGCGAGCTCGGTCGTCGTCTTCACGCGCCCGCGCGGCTACTTCGACGCCCAGCGGGACACCATGCGCTTCGACGGCAAGAGCCCGCCGCCGGGCGTGCCGCCCAAGGGCGCGGGTGTCGCCACGTCCCGGCTGCGCCTGGAAGGCGGCGGCGCGCCGCGCGCGGTGACCGGCGAGTTCAACGGCGAGCGCATCACCGGCCTGACGTGGCCCGCCGCGCAGGAGCACGTGACCGTGCTCGAGCTGACCAACTGAGGAGGCATTCGCCATGACCGACACCGCCGCCCCCTTCGTGCTGCACTCGCGCGACGCGCGCGGCGTGGTCACGCTGACGCTGAACCGCCCGGCCTCGTTCAACGCCCTCTCGGAAGGCATGCTGGGCGCGCTGGAACAGGCGCTCGGCGACATAGCGGCCGACGAAAGCGTGCGCGCCGTCGTCATCGCGGCGGCGGGCAAGGCCTTCTGCGCCGGCCATGACCTGAAGGAAATGCGCGCCGAACCCTCGCTCGGCTACTACCAGCAGCTGTTCGAGCGCTGCGGCGCGATGATGCTGTCGATCCAGAAGCTCGAGGTGCCGGTGATCGCCCGCGTGCACGGCATCGCGACCGCGGCGGGCTGCCAGCTGGTCGCCATATGCGACCTGGCGGTGGCGTCGAGCGAGGCCCGCTTCGCTGTCAGCGGCGTCAACGTGGGGCTGTTCTGCGCCACGCCGAGCGTCACGCTCTCGCGCAATCTCGGGCGCAAGGAAGCCTTCGAGATGCTCGTGACCGGGGAATTCATCGGCGCGGAGGAAGCGCGTGAAAAGGGGCTGGTCAACCGTGTGGCAGCACCCGCCGAACTCGACGCCGCCGTCGAGGCGCTGGTGGCCAGCATCGTCGCCAAGCCCCGCAAGGCACTGGCGCTGGGCAAGGCTCTCTTCTACCGCCAGCTCGAAACCGGCATCGAAGCCGCGCTGGCCGACGCCAGCCAGACCATGGCCTGCAACATGATGGACGAAAGCGCGCTGGAAGGCGTTCAGGCCTTCATCGAGAAGCGGCCGCCTTCCTGGAAGCGATCAAGCTAGGTGTCGTGCAGCCGCGAGCTTTGCGGCAGGTGCGCCATCAGGAACTCCATCTGGTCGGCCAGGATGCGCCTGTTGCGCAGGATGAAGTCTTCCCAGAGGCTGGGCACGTACGGTGCGTAAAGCAGCGGCATGTTGGCCTGCTCGGGCGTGCGGCTGCTCTTGCGGTGGTTGCACGGCTTACAGGCCGTGACCACGTTCATCCAGGTGTCGATGCCCTTCTGGGCAAAGGGAATGATGTGCTCCCGCGTGAGCTCGTCTTCATGGAAATGACCGCCGCAATAAGCGCAGACATTGCGGTCGCGCGAGAACAGCTTGCTGTTGGTCAGCCCCGGCCGCTGCGTGAAGGGATTGATGCGCGGCACGCCCTTGGTGCCGATGATGCTGTTGATCGCGATCTGCGATTGCTCGCCCGTGATGGCGTTGTGGCCGCCACGGAACACGGCCACCTGCGCGCCCACCTCCCAGCGAACTTCGTCCGCCGCATAGTGGATCACCGCCTGTTCCAGCGAAATCCATGACTGGGGCAGCCCTTGGGCCGACAGCTTCAAGACCTTCACACACGCCTCCTCGAAAAGGGAGAGAACACGGAAAGACCAGGGACACGGAGCGCGTTGGAGACCCACGCCAATCAACGCACTGCGTCACAATATACCGGCTTTGTGACAAATCGGCCTGATTCGCCCATTTGACGGGCGAAAGGCGCTATCAAAAAGATACTCACCGATGCAGGTTTTTCGCGGCTTCCGGCACCCGGGCGTAGCCCCCGCCTGCGCCCTCACCATTGGCAATTTCGACGGCGTGCACCGTGGCCACCAGGCCATGCTCGCGCTTTTGCAGACCGAGGCCCGCCAGCGCGGGCTGCCGAGCTGCGTGCTCACCTTCGAGCCCCATCCGCGCGATTATTTCGCCGCGCTCACCAAGAAACCTGACTTGGCGCCGGCGCGCATCGGCACGCTGCGCGACAAGCTCAGCGAGCTGGCCGCCTGCGGCGTGGCGCAGACCATCGTGCTGCCCTTCGACAACCGGCTGGCCTCGCAGACGCCGGAAGAATTCATCCAGAACGTGCTGGTCGACGGTCTGGGCGCGCGCTACGTGCTGGTGGGCGACGATTTCCGCTTCGGCGCCAAGCGGGCCGGCGACTACGCCATGCTCGACGCGGCCGGCGACGCCCGCGGCTTCGACGTGGCGCGCATGAACAGCTACGAAGTGCACGGCCTGCGGGTTTCCAGCTCCGCCGTGCGCGAGGCGCTGGCCGAGGGCCGCATGGCCGACGCCCAGACGCTGCTCGGGCGGCCCTACACGATCTCCGGCCACGTGGTCCACGGCCGCAAGCTCGGCCGCGCGCTGGGCGCCTCGGCGCCGGGGCTGGACGACGGCTTTCGCACCCTCAACCTGCGCTTCAAGCACTGGAAGCCGGCCGCCAGCGGCATCTTCGCGGTGTTGGTCCACGGGCTGGCCGACCAGCCGCTGCCGGGCGTGGCGAACCTGGGCGTGCGCCCCTCGCTGGACGCCAACGACGTCAACGGCGGGCGGGTCCTGCTGGAAACCCATTGCCTGGAGTGGCCCTCGCATCTGGGAACCGAAGGGGCCTACGGTAAAATCGTCCGCGTGGAACTCCTGCACAAACTGCACGACGAATTGCGCTACACCAGCCTCGAGGCCCTCACAGCGGGCATCGCGAAGGATGGGCGCGACGCGCGCGCGTTCTTTGCGTCCACCCACGCCGAAACCCACCGCCAGACCACGCGCGACCGAATTTAGCCCTGCACGCCCCGTGCTGCCGCCCTTCGACAAGCTCAGGGCGAACGGCTATATCTTCCGCACCGACACGCTTCATGCAGTTCGGGCTGAGCCTGTCGAAGCCCCCTAGAAGCCTTCCGCTTCGCACCCCAACATGTCTGACGCCGCTTCCACCAAAGATTACCGTTCCACGCTGAACCTGCCCGACACCCCCTTCCCGATGCGCGGCGACCTGCCCAAGCGCGAACCGGGCTGGGTGAAGGAATGGAACGACGAAGGCCGCTACCACCGCCTGCGCGACGCCCGCCACGGCGCGCCCAAGTTCATCCTGCACGACGGCCCGCCGTACGCCAACGGCCAGATCCACATGGGCCACGCGGTGAACAAGATCCTCAAGGACATGATCACCAAGGCGCGCCAGCTCGAAGGCTACGACGCGCTCTACGTGCCCGGCTGGGACTGCCACGGCCTGCCGATCGAGAACGCCATCGAAAAGCAGTTCGGCCGCAACCTGAGCCGCGACGAGATGCAGGCCAAGAGCCGCGCCTTCGCCACCGGGCAGATCGCCCAGCAGATGGCCGACTTCCAGCGCCTGGGCGTGCTGGGCGAATGGGACCATCCCTACAAGACCATGGACTTCGCCAATGAGGCCGGCGAGCTGCGCGCGTTCAAGCGCGTGATCGAGCGCGGCTTCGTCTACCGCGGCCTCAAGCCCGTGTACTGGTGCTTCGACTGCGGCTCCTCGCTGGCCGAATTCGAGATCGAATACGCCGACAAGAAGAGCCAGACCATCGACGTCGCCTTCAAGGCGCACGAGCGCGAGAAGGTGCTCAAGGCCTTCGGCACCGACCACACGATCCTGGGCGACATCTTCGCGGTGATCTGGACCACCACCGCCTGGACCATCCCCGCCAACCAGGCGATCAACCTCAACCCCGAGCTCGAGTACTCGCTGGTTGACACCGAGCGCGGCCTGCTGATCCTGGCCAACTCGCTGGTCGAGATGTGCATGACGCGCTATGCGCTCGACGGCAAGGTGCTGGCCACGGTCAAGGGCGAGAAGCTCGGCGGCCTCGAATTCGAGCATCCGCTTTACGACGTGGACGCCGGCTACAAGCGCCTGTCGCCCATCTACCTGGCCGACTACGCCACCGCCACCGACGGCACGGGCCTGGTGCACTCCTCGCCCGCCTACGGCGTGGACGACTTCAACTCCTGCATCGCCCACGGCGTGGCGTACGACGACATCCTGAACCCGGTGCAGGGCAACGGCAGCTATGCGCCCGACTTCCCGCTGTTCGGCGGCCAGAACATCTGGAAGGCCGTGCCGGTCATCGTCGCCGCGCTGCGCGACGCCAACCGCCTGCTGACCACCGAGACCATCACCCACAGCTACCCGCACTGCTGGCGCCACAAGACGCCGGTGATCTACCGCGCCGCGGCGCAGTGGTTCGTGCGCATGGACGAGGGCGAAGGCGTGTTCACCAAGGACAAGGCGCCCAAGACGCTGCGCCAGACCGCGCTCGACGCCATCGAGCAGACCAGCTTCTACCCCGAGAACGGCAAGGCGCGCCTGCACGACATGATCGCCGGCCGCCCCGACTGGTGCATCAGCCGCCAGCGCAGCTGGGGCGTGCCGATCCCGTTCTTCCTGCACAAGGATTCGGGCGAGCTGCATCCGCGCACCATGGAAATCCTCGACCAGGCCGCCGACATCGTCGAAAAAGGCGGCATCGAGGCCTGGAGCCGCGTCACGGTCGAGGAAATCCTCGGCGCCGAAGACGCACCGCACTACACCAAGAGCACCGACATCCTCGAGGTCTGGTTCGACTCCGGCTCGACCTTCTCCCACGTGCTGCGCGGCACGCACCCCACGGTCCACCACGACACAGGGCCCGAAGCCGACCTGTACCTCGAAGGCCACGACCAGCACCGCGGCTGGTTCCACTCGTCGCTGCTCATCGCCTGCGCGCTGGAAGACCGCGCGCCCTACCGCGGCCTGCTGACGCACGGCTTCACGGTGGATGCCAAGGGCATCAAGATGAGCAAGTCGCTCAAGAACGGCATCGACCCGCAGGAAATCAGCAACAAGCTGGGCTCGGAAATCATCCGCCTGTGGGTGGCCGCGAGCGACTATTCAGGCGACATCGCCGGCGACGACAAGATCCTCGCCCGCGTGGTCGACGCCTACCGCCGCATCCGCAACACGCTGCGCTTCCTGCTCGCGAACACCAGCGACTTCGACATCGAGAAAGACGGCGTGCCGCTCGACCAGCTGTTCGAGATCGACCGCTATGCGCTGTCGCGCGCCGCGCAGTTCCAGGCCGAGATCCTCGCGCACTACAAGGTGTACGAATTCCACCCGGTGGTTGCCAAGCTGCAGATCTACTGCTCGGAAGACCTGGGCGGCTTCTACCTCGACATCCTGAAAGACCGCCTCTACACGACGGCCCCGGGCTCGCTGGCACGGCGCAGCGCGCAGACGGCGCTGTGGCACATCTCGCAAGCCATGCTGCGCTGGATGGCGCCGTTCCTGAGCTTCACGGCCGAAGAGGCCTGGAAGTTCGTGGGCACCGGCAAGCCGGGCGAATCGATCTTCACGCAGACCTACAGCAAGTTCGACGCGCCCGACGAGGCCCTGCTCGCCAAGTGGAACCGCATCCGCGAGATCCGCGACGTGGTGAACAAGGACATCGAGGCCGTGCGCGCCGAAGGCAAGGTCGGCTCGTCGCTGCAAGCCAACCTGCAGCTGACGGCCCCCGCCGACGACTTCGCGCTGCTGGGCTCGCTGGGCGAGGACCTGAAGTTCGTCTTCATCACCTCGGCCATCGCGCTGGCCGCAGGCGAGGCGTTGTCGACGGTGGTGACGCCGAGCGCCGCGCAGAAGTGCGAACGCTGCTGGCACTACCGTGACGACGTGGGCCACGACGCAGCCCATCCGACGATCTGCGGTCGTTGCACGAGCAACCTGTTCGGCGCCGGCGAATCGCGGAGCTTTGCCTGATGGCCGCCGCCCGCTCCATGTCGGCCTCGCGCTCGCGCGGCGGCAGCATCTGGCCTTGGCTCGGGCTGGCGGTGATCATCGTGATCATCGACCAGTTCACCAAGACACTGATCCTGGGCTACTACAAGCTCGGCGACGCGACCTACGTGACGAGCTTCTTCAACGTCGTGCGCGCGCACAACACGGGGGCGGCGTTCTCGTTCCTCGCGGACCACTCGGGCTGGCAGCGCTGGCTGTTCACCGCCATCGGCGTGGGAGCGGCGGTGTTCATCGTGTGGATGCTGAAGTCGCACGCGGGGCAGAAGCTGTTTTCGTTCTCCATGGCCTGCATCCTGGGCGGCGCCGTGGGCAACGTGGTCGACCGGATGATGCACGGCTACGTGGTCGACTTCCTGAGCTTCCACGCCGGCAACTGGTACTTCCCGGCGTTCAATGCCGCGGACAGCGCGATCACTCTCGGGGCCATCTGCCTGATCCTGGACGAGATCCGGCGGGTTCGCCGGGGCAAGTAGGTTTTCTCAGGGGCCCCGCGGGGCCCCTTCTTCTTTGGGTCCGTCCACCCTCGCCAAAGCCCTTCGGGTTTCTCCCCGCTTTCGAGCAATGTCATAACAAAGTCATACTGCGGCGCTCCAATGTAATCGATTACATGAACACCGCACGATGAGCATTCAAGCCGTTGCAGCCAAAGCCGGGGTCTCCGTGGCCACCGTCTCGCGCGCATTCAACTTTCCCGACAAGGTCACGCCCGCCACCCGCGAGCTGGTGGAGCGCGTGGCGCGGGAGCTCAACTACCTGCCGAACGCCAGCGCGCGCACCCTGCGCACGCAACGCAGCCGCGTGCTCGGCATCGTGCTGCCCACGCTGCTGAACCCGACCTTCGCCGAATGCCTGCAGGGCATCGCGCGCGCCGCCGTCGCGGGCGGCTACGCGATCATTCCCGTCACCACGGGCTACCGACTCGACGAAGAAGAGCGCGCTGTCCACCTGCTCCTGGCGGGCAACGTCGACGGACTGATCCTCGTGGTGTCCAACCCCTCCACCTCGGCCACGCTGCCCCGGCTCCAGGCCGCCGGCGTGCCCTATGTGCTGGCCTACAACCGCCATGCGGAGCATCCCTGCGTGTCTGTCGACAGCGAAGGCGCGGTGGCCGATGCGGTCACGCGGCTGGTGCTGCTGGGGCACCGGCGCATCGCCATGGTCAGCGGCACGCTGGCCGCGTCCGACCGCGCGCAGCAGCGCTACCGCGGCTACCTCAAGGGCATGGCCGACACCGGGCTCGACGTGCTGCCGTTGATCGAAGTGCCCTTCGTCGAGACCGCCATCGACGCGCTCTCCGCCCAACTGCGGGTGCGCCAACGCCCTACCGCGCTGATCTGCTCGAACGACCTGCTGGCCATCCGCAGCATCCGCGCCGCGCACCTCAGCGGCCTGTCGGTGCCCGACGACCTCAGCGTCGTCGGCTTCGATGGCATCGCGCTCGGCGAAGACCTCACGCCCGCGCTCACCACCATCGCGCAGCCCAACAGCGACATCGGCCGCCAAAGCGTCGAGCTGCTGATCCAGGCCATTGCCGGCGGCACCACGCTGCAGGCCGATTCGAGCCTGCTGCTTCCCCATGCCTTCCGAGACGGCGAGTCGTGCGCTTCGGCGCGCGAAGACAACAACGCCGCGACTTACTGACCTCAACCCTCGTTCTCCGACTCATCCTTCAAGGAGTTCCCGCATGTCCTCTCGCTTCCATCGCCTGGCCCGCCTGGGCCTGCTCGCCGCCACGCTCGCCGCCGGCAGCGCCATGGCCCAGACCGCCATCTGCTACAACTGCCCGACCGAATGGGCAGACTGGGGCACCCAGCTGAAGGCCATCAAGGCCAAGACCGGCGTCACCGTGCCGCCGGACAACAAGAACTCGGGCCAGTCTCTCGCGCAGATGGCGGCCGAAAAAGCCAGCCCCGTGGCCGACGTCACCTACCTGGGCGTGACCTTCGCGGTGCAGGCCGCCAAGGACGGCCTGGTCGAGCCCTACAAGCCCGCCGCCTGGAAAGACATTCCCGACGGCCTGAAGGACCCGGCCGGCAACTGGTTCACCATCCATTCGGGCACGCTCGGCTTCATGGTCAACGTCGACGCGCTCAAGGGCAAGCCGGTTCCCAAGTCGTGGGCCGACCTGCTCAAGCCCGAATACAAGGGCCTGATCGGCTATCTCGACCCGGCCTCGGCCTTCGTCGGCTACGTCGGCGCGGTCGCGGTGAATGAAGCGCGCGGCGGCACGCTCGACAACTTCAAGCCGGCCATCGACTACTTCAAGGCGCTGCAGAAGAACGAGCCGATCGTGCCGAAGCAGACCTCGTACGCGCGCGTGCTGTCGGGCGAAATCGCGATCCTGCTCGACTACGACTTCAACGCCTACCGCGCCAAGTACAAGGACAAGGCCAACGTCGCGTTCGTGATCCCGAGCGAAGGCACGCTGGCCGTGCCCTACGTGATGAGCCTTGTGGCCAAGGCCCCGCACGCGGCGGACGCCAAGAAGGTGCTCGACTTCACGCTGTCCGACGAAGGCCAGGCCATCTGGGCCAAGGCTTATCTGCGGCCGGTGCGCGCCAGCGCGATGCCCAAGGAAATCGAAGCCCAGTTCCTGCCCGCCAGCGAATACGCCCGCGCCAAGAGCGTGGACTACGGCCGCATGGCCGCCGCGCAGAAGGCCTTCTCCGACGAGTACCTGAAGGAAGTGCGCTGACCCGCACTGCATGAGATGACGCAAGCCACCACCTCCAACGCCTGGAACCCACGCTGGCGCCTGCTGGCCTGCGTCGCGCCCGCGGTCGCGTTCTTCGCGGCCTTCTGGCTGTTGCCGGTGGTGCGCCTGCTGACACTGCCGGCGGACAAGGGCTGGGCCACCTATTTCGCCGTGCTCACCGATTCGCGCTACCTCGCGAGCATGGCCAACACGGTCGTGCTCTCCATCGCAGTCACGCTCGCCACGCTGGTGCTGGGCGCTGCGGTGGGCATCTACCTGGCGCGCCATGCCTTCGTCGGCAAGCGCGTGCTGCTGTCGCTGCTCACGCTGCCGCTGTCGTTTCCGGGCGTGATCATCGGCTTCTTCGTGATCCTGCTGGGCGGGCGGCAAGGCGTGGTCGCGGACCTGAGCGACAGCCTGTTCGGCCAGCGCATCACCTTCGCCTACGGCCTGCTCGGGCTGTTCCTGGCGTACCTCTATTTCTCGCTGCCGCGCGCCATTGCCACCTACACCGCGGCGGCCGAGTCGATGAACACGCAGCTCGAGGAAGCCGCGCGTTCGCTCGGCGCCTCGCGGCTGCGCGTGGCGCGCGACGTGTGGATGCCCGAACTGGCGCCTACCACGCTGGCCTGCGGCGCGATCCTGTTCGCCACGTCCATGGGCGCCTTCGGCACCGCCTTCACGCTGGCCAGCAAGTTCGAGGTCATTCCCATCACCATCTACAACGAGTTCACCAACTACGCCAACTTCGCGCTCGCCGCGTCGCTGTCGATCTCGCTGGGCCTCGTGACCTGGCTGGTGCTGTTCGTGGCGCGCCGCTTCGGCGCGAACCCCGTCGCGCGCTGAGGCACAGGCACAGCCACCATGCAAAGAAAAAACACCCAGGCCAAGGCGCCCTTCCTGCTCGCGGTCACGCTGATCGTGAGCCTCTTCATGATCGCGCCGATGCTGCTGTCGGTCATGGCGGGCCTAGTCAACAACTACAGCGTCGGGCTCAAGAGCGGCTTCACGCTGCGCTGGCTCGGCGAGGTGTGGGAAAACTATGGCGGCACCGTCGGCTGGTCGCTGGCACTGGCCGTGGCCTGCGTGATCGGCACGGTGCTCATCGGCGTGCCCTGCGCCTATGCGCTCGCGCGCAGCCGCTCGCGCGCCGCGCGCATCTTCGAGGAGCTGCTGACGCTGCCCGTCGCGGTGCCGGGCCTGGCCACGGCGCTCGCGCTGATCCTCGCCTACGGCCAGCTCACCGCCTTCCGCCAGAGCTTCGCGTTCATCCTCGTGGGCCACATCGTCTTCACGCTGCCTTTCATGGTGCGCACCGTCAGCTCGGCCTTCGAGCGCGACGACCTGCTCGCGCTCGAGGAAGCCGCTCGCTCGCTGGGCGCGAATTTCCGCCAGCGCTTCATGGGCATCCTGGTGCCGGCCGTGTTCCCCGCCATCGTGGCCGGTAGCCTGATGGTGTTCACGCTCTCGGTCGGCGAATTCAACCTCACCTGGATGCTGCACACGCCGCTCACGCGCACGCTGCCGGTGGGGCTGGCCGACAGCTATGCCTCGATGCGCATCGAGATCGGATCGGCCTACACGCTGGTCTTCTTCGCCGTGATCCTTCCGGTGCTGTGGGCCCTGCAGTACCTTGCCAACCTGATGCAGAAACGCCATGGAACTTGAACGCATCCCCATCGACATCGCCAACTGCGCAAAAACCTATGCCGACGGCACGCGCGGCCTGCAGCCCACCGACCTGCGCGTGGAAGCCGGCGAAGTGCTGGCGCTGCTCGGGCCTTCGGGCTGCGGCAAGACCACGCTGCTGCGGCTGATCGCCGGGCTGGAATCGCCCGATGCGGGCAGCCGCATCGTGTTCGGCGACCAGGACGTGACGCAGCGCCCGGTCGAGCACCGCGGCGTGGGCATGGTGTTCCAGAGCTACGCCCTCTTTCCGCAGATGACGGTGGCGGCCAACATCGGCTATGGCCTGCGCATTCGCGGCGTATCGCCCGAAGAGGAGAAGCGCAGCGTGGGCGAACTGGTCGACCTGGTGCGCCTGGGCGGCCTGGAGAACAAGCGTCCCGCCGAGCTTTCGGGCGGCCAGCGCCAGCGGGTGGCGCTGGCGCGCGCCGTGGCGGTGCGTCCGCGCGTGCTGCTGCTCGACGAGCCGCTGGCCGCGCTCGACGCCAAGCTCAAGGAATCGCTGCGCGACGAGCTGGCGGAGCTGCTGCGCCGGCTGCACATCACGGCCATCCACGTCACGCACGACCAGCAGGAAGCGCTGGCCATTGCCGACCGCCTCGCGGTGATGCGCGCCGGCCGCATCGTGCAGGTGGGCCGCGGCGAAGACCTGTATCGCGCGCCCTCCCACCCCTTCGTGGCCGAGTTCCTGGGCCGGGTCAACCGGCTGGAGCGCAAGGCCGACGCCATCGCGCAGGGCGTTGTCCGGCTCGGCGGAACGACCCTGCCCTGCCCGCCCGCCTGGCGCGACCATGCGACGCTTCTGGTGCGGCCCGAAGACATCGAGGTCGGCACGCCCCAGCTCGACTGGGCCGCCGGCATCGTCGAGCGCCGCACCTTCCTCGGCGACCGCGTGCAGTTGCATCTGCTCGCGCAAGACCAGCCGTTGCTGGTGGCCGACGTGGGGCGCGACCATCCTTTCCAGCCAGGCGACACGGTGGGCTTTCGCATCCACCCCGACCGCCTGATGACGTCGCAGGAGACCTCCAACGCATGACGACATCCACCACACCCCAAGACACCACCTTCCTGGTCCAGCTGACCGACCTGCACATCCGCGAGCCGGGCCGGCTGGCCTATGGCCGCATCGACACCGCGCCGTACCTGGAGCGCGCCGTGCAGTCGGTGCTGGCGCTGCGCCAGCCGCCCGACGCGGTGGTCGTCACCGGCGACCTGACCGACTTTGGCCGCGCCGCCGAATACGAGCACCTCGCGCGCCTGCTGGCCCCGCTAAACATGCCGGTGTACCTGATGCCCGGCAACCACGACGATCGCGACCAGCTGCGCCGCAGCTTCCCCAGCCACGCCTACCTGGGCACGGGCGCCGACACCGACGGCTTCATCCAGTACTCGGTGCGCGTCGGCCCGCTGCGCCTGCTCACGCTCGACACCTGCGTGCCCGGCGCGAGCCACGGCTCGCTGTGCGAGAAGCGCCTGGCATGGCTCGAAGCCCAGCTCGACGCCTGCCAGGGCGAGCCCGTGGTGATCGCCATGCACCACCCGCCCTTCGAGACGCTGATCGGCCACATGGACGAAATCGGCCTGCTCCAGGGCTCGGAAGCGCTCGAGGCGCTGGTCGCGCGCTACCCCAACGTCGAGCGCATCATCTGCGGTCACCTGCACCGCGCCATCGACGTGCGTTTCGGCGGCACCATCGCCTCGACCTCGCCCGCGCAGGCCCACCAGGTCTGCCTCGACCTCGCGCCCGACGCGCCCTCGGCCTGGACGCTGGAACCGCCGGCCTTCCGGGTGCATGCGTGGCTGCCGCGCAACCGCCGGCTGGTGACGCATCTGGCGGCCTCGGGTAGCTTCGAAGGCCCTTATCCTTTCCACGACAACGGGGCGCTTATCGACTGATTCGCTATCTTGTGGAAAATGGGGTCAAAACGAACCAAAACGAAAAGGATAGAACCCGACACCCATGAAGCATCTATTGAACCTGCTGGCGGCAGTCGCATTGCTGGTGTGGGGTACGCACCTTGTCCGTACCGGCGTGCTGCGCGTATTCGGCGCCAACCTGCGCAAGATCCTCGTGCAGAGCATGCGCAACCGCTTCACCGCCGCCCTCTCGGGCATCGGCGTGACCGCCCTGGTGCAATCGAGCACGGCCACCTCCCTCATGACCTCGTCCTTCGTCGGGCAGGGCCTGGTCACGCTGCCGGCGGCGCTGGCGGTGATGCGCGGCGCCGACGTGGGCACCGCGCTGATTTCCGTGCTGTTCTCGGCCGACCTGTCGTGGCTGTCGCCGATGTTCATCTTCGTGGGCGTGGTGCTGTTCATCACGCGCTCGGCCTCGGTGGCGGGGCGCGTGGGGCGGGTGCTGATCGGCCTGGGGCTCATGCTGCTGGCGCTGCAGCTGGTGGTGGAGGCCACCGAGCCGCTGTTCTCCTCGCCCGCCGTGCGCGCGCTGCTGGCCTCGCTCAACAGCGACGTGCTGCTCGAGATCACCATCGGCGCGGTGCTGGCCATCGTTGCCTATTCGAGCCTCGCGGTGGTGCTGCTGGTCGCGGCCATGGCCACCTCGAACGTGGTGCCGCTCGACGTGGCGCTGGGCCTGGTGCTGGGCGCCAACCTCGGCAGCGGCCTGCTGGCGGTGCTGACCACGGCCAAGTCGGCCGTGTCGGTGCGGCAGGTGACGATCGGCAACCTGCTGTTCAAGGCGCTGGGCGTGGCCATCGTGGCGCCCTTCATCGGACTGTGGATCCGCTACGTGCAGCCCGAGCTGCCGAACCAGGCGCACGGCGTGGTGCTCTTCCACCTGGCCTTCAACATCGTCATCAGCGTGGGCTTCATCGGCCTCACCCAATGGGTGGCCAAGCTGGTGACGCGGCTGCTGCCGGTGCCGCAGCAGCCGGCCGGCACCACGCGGCTGCATCACCTCGATCCGTCTGCGCTTTCCACGCCTTCGTTGGCCATCTCGAACGCGGCGCGCGAGGCGCTGCACCAGGCCGACATCGTGGAGACCATGCTGATCGGCACGCTCGACGTGATCCGCCACAACGACCTGCGGCTGGCGCAGGAGCTGCGACAGCTCGACGACACGGTGGACGAGCTGTACTCGGCCATCAAGTACTACATGACGCGCATCTCGCGCGAGGCGCTGGGCGAAGAAGAAAGCCGGCGCTGGACCGACATCATCAGCTTCACGATCAACATGGAGCAGATCGGCGACATCATCGAGCGCGTGATCATCGACATCGAGGACAAGAAGATCAAGCCGCAGCGCAACTTCTCGGAAGCCGGCATGGCCGAGATCGTGGAGCTGCACGGGCGGCTGATCGCCAACCTGCGGCTGAGCATGAGCGTGTTCCTGAACGGCAACGTGCGGGACGCGCAGAAGCTGCTGGAAGAAAAAGTGCGCTTCCGAGACCTGGAGCGCGCCTACGCCACCACCCACCTGGACCGCCTGTCCGACCGGACCACGCTGAGCATCGAGACCAGCTCGCTGCACATCGACCTGATCAGCGACCTGAAGCGGATCAACTCGCACATCTGCTCGATCGCGTATCCGATCCTGGAATCGGCCGGGGCGCTGGCGCCCAGCCGGTTGAAGGAACCCCAGCTAAGCCAGGCGGAGAGCTGACGGCCTCCGCCGGGAGAAAAGACTACTTCTGCGCGGCGGCCTTCAATGCCGGGGCCGCGTCCTGCCCGCGCCGCGCATAGCGCTGCGCCAGCACCGCGCACACCATCAGCTGCATCTGGTGGAACAGCATCAGCGGCAGCACGATGGCTCCCACGGCGTGCGATGCGAACAGCACCTTCGCCATCGGGATGCCGCTCGCGAGGCTCTTCTTGGAACCGCAGAAGACGATGGTGATCTCGTCGGCCGTGTCGAAGCCGAGCTTTCGCGCAATCAGCGTCGTGAGCGTGAGCGCCAGGGCCAGCAGCACTGCGCACACCAGCAGCAGGCCCAGCAGCGCGCTCATGGGAATCTGCTTCCAGAGCCCCTCGATCACCGCCGCGCTGAACGCGGTGTAGACCACCAGCAGGATCGAACCCTGGTCCACGAACTTGAGGACCGCCGCGCGCTTCTGCACCCACTTGCCGATGACCGGGCGCAGCAGGTGGCCGGCCAGGAACGGCACCATCAGCTGCAGCAGGATGCGGCCGATCGAATCGAAGGACGAAGTCGCGCCGCCGTTGTGCGGCAGCACCACCAGATTCACCAGCACCGGCGTGACGAACACCCCCAGCAGCGTGGAAGCCGAGGCGCTGCAGATGGCGGCCGGCATGTTGCCCCGGGCCATCGCGGTGAAGGCGATGGCCGACTGCACCGTGGCGGGCAACACGCACAGGAACAGCACGCCGATGTAGAGATCGGGCGTGACCAGCGGCGACAGCACCGGCTTGAGCGCCAGGCCCAGCACCGGGAACAGGACGAAGGTGCTCGCGAACACCAGCAGGTGCAGCCGCCAATGGGTGATGCCCGCCATGATCGCCTCGCGCGACAGCTTGGCGCCGTGCAGGAAGAACAGCAGTCCGATGGCGACCGTGGTCAGGCCTTCGAAGAAATGGGCGACGCGCCCGCTGGCGGGCAGCAGGCTGGCGATGGTCACGACCGTGACGAGCGCGAGCGTGAAGTTGTCGGGGAGGAAGCGTGAACGGGCCATGGAACGCATTGGACGCCGATGCGATTCAAAAGAGAAATGGATTTATCTGATGGATATATGATTCGAGCGCATGAATATCACGCTTCGTCAGCTCCGCGTCTTCCGCTCGGTGGCCGAGGGGCGCAATTTCAGCCGTGCCGGCGACCAGGTCGGCCTGAGCCAGCCGGCCGTCAGCCGTTCGATTTCGGAACTGGAGTCGCAGCTCGGCCTGAAGCTGCTCGACCGCACCACCCGCGAGGTGGTGTTGACGGAAGCCGGCCAGTCGCTCGCGGCCCGGCTCGACCGCGTGCTCGACGACCTCGACCAGACCCTGCAGGACGTGGCCGGCCTTGCCAGCGCGCGCGGCGGCAAGGTGCGGGTGGCGAGCAGCCCCACGCTCTCGGCCAACCTGATGCCCGGCTGCATTGCCAGTTGCGCGGTGCAGGCCCCGGGCATCCAGTTTCTGCTGCTCGACCGCATCCAGCAGGACGTGCTGGACAGCGTGCGCAGCGGCGAGGTGGACTTCGGCGTGGTGATCGAGCCCTCGGAAGCCGACGACCTGCATTGCGAGGCGATCCTCGACGACCCCTTCGTGCTGGTGGTGCCCCCCGCGCACCGGCTCGCGCGGAAGGCGTCGGTGCGCTGGGCTGCGCTCGACGGCGAATCGCTGGTGCTGCTCGACCACGCCTCGGGCAGCCGCCGGCTGATCGACCAGGCGCTGGAGCGCCACGGCGCGCATTGCGAAGTGAAGCAACAACTCGGCCACCCCACCACCGTGTTCCGCATGGTCGAGGCGGGCATCGGCATCAGCGTGATGCCGGAGCTTTCGCTGCCGCCTGAGGGCTTGCCGCAACTGGTGGTGCGCCCCCTGGCGCCGCGTGTTCAGCGCGCGATCATGCTGATTCGCCGGCGCAACCGGGCGCTGTCGCCGCTCGCGGAGCGGGTGTGGGGCATCGTGCGAGAAACCGCCGCGCTCAGTGCGTCAGCGGCGCCCGCCCCGGCGACGAAGCCGGCTGATTGAAGCGCGCCTGCCGCTGGCGCACGCAGAAGTCGATCAGGTCTTCGACCTCGGTGGCCTTGTCGAACACCGCGTCGGCGCCCAGCAATGCGCACTTTCGGCGCATCTCGGGCGTGGCGTAGTTGCTCAGCACCACCATCTTCTGCATCGGATGCCGGTCGCGGCAGGCTTCCAGCACGCGGAAGCCGGTGCCGTCCTTCAGGAACAGGTCAATGATGGCCAAGTCCCACTGCGATGGGTTGCGCGTGAGCCAGTGCATGCCCTCGGCCTCCGATTCGGCTTGGCCGATGGGGTCTACCCGCGCGACCTCGCGCAGTGTGCCCACCAGGTTCTCTCGGATGGTGGGGTTGTCTTCGACGATGTAGGTGCGAACGGTGTGCATGACGGCTTTGCCTCTGAGCTTTGAGCCAAGGCTACAAAGTGCGCCAGTCACAAGTCGAAGGCATGACACCCCTGCGCGGGTAGGACAAGGCTGGCCTTGCCCTCCCTTTTTGTTTGCCGCGTCAGAGCGTGAGGATCGTGCAGCCGGTGGTCTTGCGCGCTTCCAGATCACGGTGCGCCTGCTGCACGTCGTCCAGGGCATAGCGCTGGTCGATCGGGATCTTCACCGCGCCGCTCTGCACCACCGCGAACAGGTCGTCGGCCATGGCCTGCGTGCTCTCGCGCGTGGACATGTGGGTAAAGAGCGTGGGACGCGTCACGTACAGCGAACCCTTCGACGCGAGCGTGCCCAGGTTCACCGGCGGCACCGGGCCCGAGCCGTTGCCGAACACCGCCAGCAGGCCGAAGGGCCGCAGGCAGTCGATCGAGCCTTCGAAGGTGTCCTTGCCCACCGAGTCGTACACCACCTTCACGCCCTTGCCGCCGGTGATTTCCTTCACCCGCGCCGCGAAGTTCTCGGTGCTGTAGTTGATGGCGTGCGCCGCGCCATGCGCCAGCGCCAGCTTGCACTTGGCGTCGCTGCCGGCGGTGCCGATGAGCTGCAGGCCCAGCGCCTTGGCCCACTGGCAGGCAATGAGGCCCACGCCGCCCGCGGCCGCGTGGAACAGGATGAAGTCGCCGGCCTGCAGGCCTTCGGCCGGCAGCGTCTTCTTCAGCAGGTACTGCGTGGTGAGGCCCTTGAGCATCATGGCCGCGCCGGTCTCGAAGGAGATGTCGTCGGGCAGCTTGCACACGCACTTGGCCGGCATCACGCGCAGCTCGCAGTAAGCGCCGGGCGGCGGGCTCGCGTAGGCGGCGCGGTCGCCCGCCTTCAGGTGCGTCACGCCCTCGCCCACCGCCTCGACGATGCCCGAGGCTTCCATGCCGAGTTGCAGCGGCATCGCGAAGGGGTAGAGCCCGCTGCGCTGGTAGGTGTCGATGAAGTTCAGGCCCACCGCCTTGTGGCGGATGCGGATCTCGCCGGGGCCGGGTTCGCCGACATCGACTTCGACGATCTTCAGTTCTTCAGGGCCGCCGGGGCGGTCGATACGAACGGCTTTGCTCTTCATGATGGCTGTCTCCAGGCGCTGGGAAAAAGAAGAGGCGCATCCTGCCATGTTTGCCTTTTCCGCGACAGCACGGGGCATTGCCGGCCGTTAGAGTCGACGCCCATGCAGACACAGCCGCAGCGCCTCACGCCCCTGACCGTTTTCCTGCTCGTGGTGCCGCCGCTGCTCTGGGCCGGCAACGCCGTGGTCGGGCGCCTGGTGCGCGAGCTGGTGTCGCCGCTCACGCTGAACTTCGTGCGCTGGGTCATCGCGTTCCTGATCGTGCTGCCGCTGGCCGCGCCGGTGCTGCGCCGCGGCAGCCCGCTGTGGCCGCACTGGCGGCGCTATGCGCTGCTGGGCCTGCTCGGCATCGGCCTCTACAACGCATTCCAGTACCTCGCGCTGCAGACCTCCACGCCGATCAACGTCACGCTGGTGGGCTCCAGCGTGCCGCTGTGGATGCTGGCGACCGGCGCGCTGTTCTTTGGTGCACGCATCAGCGCGCGGGAGGTGGGCGGCGCGCTGCTGTCGATGGCGGGCGTGCTGCTGGTGCTCAGCCGCGGCGAATGGCGGCAGCTGATGGCGCTGCGGCTGGTGCCGGGCGACCTCTACATGATCCTCGGCTCCATCGCATGGGCCTTCTACAGCTGGATGCTGGCGCGCACGCACGAGCCCAAGGACGTGCGGCAGGACTGGTCGGCCTTCCTGATGGCGCAGCTGGTGTTCGGCATCGGATGGTCGGGCGCGCTGGCGGCCGGCGAATGGACGCTGACCGACGCGCACATCGACCTGGGCTGGCCGCTCCTTGCCGCCATGCTGTTCATCGGCATCGGCCCCGCGGTGCTGGCCTACCGCTGCTGGGGCACCGGCGTGCAGCGCGCGGGCCCGCAGGCCGCGAGCATCTTCATGAACCTCACGCCGCTGTTCGCGGCCGTGCTCTCGGCCGCGTTCCTGCGCGAGCTGCCGCACTGGTACCACGGCGCGGCATTCGTGCTGATCGTGGGCGGGATCGTGGTGTCGTCGCGGCGCTGAAAGCGCCGCCCCTGCTCAATAGGTTCCCGGATAGGCGCCGCCGTCGGCGAGAACGTTCTGGCCCGTCATGTAGCCCGCCTGCATGCTGCACAGGAAGGCGCAGATGGCGCCGAACTCGGCCGGGGTGCCGAAACGCTTGGCCGGAATGTTCTTCTTGCGGGCTTCCCACACGGCGTCGAAGTCCTGGCCCGTCTTCTGCGCGGCGCCGGCCATCGTGCCCTTGAGGCGATCGGTGTCGAACGAGCCGGGCAGCAGGTTGTTGATGGTCACGCCCTGCGCCGCGATGGGCGTGCGCGCCACGCCGGCCACGAAGCCGGTCAGGCCGCTGCGCGCGCCGTTGGACAGGCCCAGGATGTCGATCGGCGACTTCACCGAGCTCGACGTGATGTTCACGATGCGCCCGAAGCCGCGCTTGGCCATGCCGTCCACCGTGGCCTTGATGAGCTCGATGGGCGTGAGCATGTTGGCATCCACCGCCTTGATCCAGGCCTCGCGGTCCCAGTTGCGGAAGTCGCCGGGCGGCGGGCCGCCGGCGTTGGTGACGACGATGTCGAAGTCATGGCCCAGCGCGAACACGGCGGCGCGACCGGCTTCGGTGGTGATGTCGGCGGCCACGTGCTTCACGAAGGGGCCGGAAGCACCAGCGGCCTCGGCCAGCTTCTTCGCGGCGGCTTCGAGCGCCTCGGCGCCGCGCGCCACGATCACCACGTTCACGCCCTCGCGCACCAGCGCCTCTGCGCAGCCGTAGCCCAGCCCCTTGCTCGCGCCGCACACCAGCGCGGTCTTTCCAGCAATACCCAGATCCATGTCTTGTTTCTCCAGTGAGTCCGGCAAGGGGCTCAGCGCCCCTTGCGCGTGAAAACGAAAATGCCCGCGATGACGAGCACGGTGCCGGCCGCGATCCACGGCGTGAACGGCTCGCCGAGTATCACCACCCCCATGAGGATGGTCGACAGCGGCCCGATCATGCCGGTTTGCGCGGCCGTGGCGGGCCCGATGCGCTCGATGGCCATCATCACCATGAGGACGGGCACCGCGGTGCACAGCGTGGCGTTGAGCACCGACAGCCAGATGACCTCGGGCGCGAGCGCGAAGGCCGTGCTCATCGGCCGCGTCAGCACGAACTGCAGGATGCACAGCACGCAGGCCACGGTGGTCGCCAAGCCCACGAGCCGCAGCGAACCCAGCCGCTTGACGAACTCGCCGCTGTAGACGAGGTAGCCCGCATAGCTCACGGCGCTCAGGAACACCAGGAACGCGCCCCAGGCCGCCGCGCCGCCACCCTTGCCGCCGGCGCCGCTCCACAGTTCGTGGCCGAACACCAGCAGCACGCCGGCATAGCTCACGACCATGCCGAGCACCTGCGGCCGCGTCGGGCGGCGCCGGTACATCAGCCAGCCGAAGAACAGCACCAGCGTCGGGTTGAGATAAAGAATGAGCCGCTCGAAGCTGGCCGAGATGTACGCCAGCCCCGCGAAGTCGAGAAAGCTCGCGAGGTAGTAGCCCGAGAAGCCGAGCCCGACGACGCCGAACCAGTCGCGCGTGGTGAGCGGCGGCTTGCCGCGCCCGGCCCACCATGCCATGACCGCGAACAGCGGCAGCGCGAACAGCATGCGCAGCATGATGAGCGTCACCGCGTCCACGCCGTAGCGGTACGCGAGCTTGACGATGATGGCCTTGCCGCTGAACGCGATGGCGCCCAGCGTGGCAAGGATCAGGCCGGTTGCGACGCCCTTCCTGGCGGCGTCATGGGAGGGTCGAGAGGGGATGCCGGCCGTCGCGGCTGTCTTGTTCATCCCCCGATCATCGCGGCAAGCTCAAACCCTTGGCTTTTGCTCAATAGCCGGCAGCCACGCCGTCGCGGCGCGGATCGCTCGCGGCCACGTAGCCTTCCACCGAGGGCTCGCCCGCGCGCCAGATGAACTGGCCGGCGCCGAAGTCCTGGTACGAGTCGTTGATCACGTCCAGGTGATGGCCCAGGTCGCGCAGGCCCTGCACGGTGTTGGCGTTCATCGCGGCCTCGACGTTGATCTCCAGCCCCGCGTTGAAGCGCCAGCGCGGCGCGTCGCAGGCGACCTGCGGGCCCTGCTTGTAGTCGAGCATGCGCACCAGCGTCTGCATGTGGCCCTGCGGTTGCATGTTGCCGCCCATCACGCCGAAGCTCATGACCGGCTGGCCGTCCTTGGTGAGGAAGGCCGGGATGATGGTGTGGAACGGGCGCTTGCCCGGCGCCACCACGTTCGGGCTCTCGGCTTTCAGGCTGAAGCCGTGGCCGCGGTTCTGCAGGCTGATGCCGAACTCCGGCTCCACGCAGCCCGAGCCGAAGCCCATGTAGTTGCTCTGGATGAAGCTCACCATCATGCCGCTCTCGTCGGCGGCCGTGAGGTAGATGGTGCCGCCCTTCACCGGGTTGCCGGCCTTGAAGTCCTGCGCCTTCTTCGGGTCGATGAGGCGCGCGCGAGAAGCGAGGTAGGCGTCGTCGAGCATCTGCTCGGTCGTGACTTCCATCGTCTTGCGCTCCGACACGTAGCGGTACACGTCGGCGAAGGCCAGCTTCATGGCCTCGATCTGCAGATGCTGCGACTGCACCGAATCGACCGGCAGCGAGGCGATGTCGAACTTCTCGAGAATGCCCAGCGCGATCAGCGCGGCGATGCCCTGGCCGTTCGGCGGAATCTCGTGCAGCGTGTGGCCGCGATAGTCGCGCGAGATGGGCTTGACCCACTCGGGCTGGTAGGCCGAGAGATCGGCCACCGTGAGCGCGCCGCCCTGCTCGGCCGAGAACTTGGCCAGCGCCTCGGCGATCTCCCCGCTGTAGTAGGCCTCGCCCTTGGTGCGGGCGATGGCCTTGAGCGCGCGCGCGGCGGCCGTGAAGCGGAACAGCTCGCCCACCTCGGGCGCACGGCCCCAGGGCAGGAAGGTCTGCGCGAAGCCCGGCTGCGACTGCAGCACCGGCGTGGCGGCGGCCCACTTGCCCTGGACCACCGGCGGCACGAGGTAGCCGCGCTCGGCGATGTCGATGGCCGGTGCCAGCAGGTCGGCGAAGGGCAGCTTGCCGAAGCGCTCGCTCAGCGCCACCCAGCCGCGCACCGCGCCCGGCACGGTGACCGAGTCGATGCCGCGCATGGGCGGCGTGGCGGCGTCGGCGCCGTACTTGGCCTTGAAGTATTCGGGCGTCCAGGCCTTGGGCGCCGGGCCCGAGGCGTTGAGGCCGTGCAGCTCCTTGCCGTCCCACAGGATGCAGAAGGCGTCGCTGCCCAGGCCGTTGCTCACAGGCTCGACCAGCGTCATCACCGCCGCGGTGGCGATGGCCGCGTCGACCGCATTGCCGCCCTGCTGCAGGATGCGCAGCCCGGCCTGCGAAGCCAGCGGGTGCGAGGTCGACACCACGTTGCGCGCGAAGATCGGGATGCGGGTCGAGAGGTAGGGGTTGTTGAAGTCGAAGTTCATTTGAGCGTGCTCTTCTTTCTCTTCTTTATTCGTTGGTGATCTTGCGATCCACGACGATCTTTTTCCACTTGGCGGCATCAATGGCCACCATTTTTGCGAACTGATCGGGCGTGCCCGGCGCGGCGGGCTCGATGCCCAGGCGCGCGAGCTTTTCCTTCACTTCGGGGTCGGCCAGCGAGTCGTTCGCGGCCTTGTTGATCTTCGCAACGATGTCCGCCGGCAGGTTCTTCGGACCGTAGAAGCCGAACCAGGTGTTCGACTCGTAGCCCGGCAGCGTGTCGGCAATGGGCGGCAGCTCGGGCGCCAGCGGGCTGCGCTTGAGCGAGGTCACACCCAGCGCGCGCAGGCGGCCGTCGCGCACGTGCGGCATGCCGGTGGGCAGCGAGTCGAACAGCACGTCGACCTTGCCGCTGATCAGGTCGGGAATGGCCAGCGCCGTGCCCTTGTAGGGAATGTGCGTGACGAACACGCCGGCCTGCGCCTTGAACAGTTCCGCCGTGAGCTGCACGATGGTGCCGTTGCCGCTCGATGCGTAGTTGAGCTTGCCGGGGTTCTTCTTGGCGTAGTCGATCCACTCGCGCACCGTCTTGGCCGGGGAGTTCACCGGCACCAGCATGATGCTGGCCGCGTCGCCCACGTGGGCGATGGGCGTGAAGTCGCGCACCGTGTCGTAGGGCAGCTTGTTGATGGCCGGGCCGATGGAGTGCGTGCTGGTGGTGGCCAGCAGGATGGTGTAGCCGTCGGGCGCGGCCTTGGCGGCCTGGTCGGAGCCGATGGCGCCGCCGGCGCCGGGCTTGTTGTCGACCACCAGGGTGGTGCCGAGCTTCTCGCTCATCTTCTGTCCCAGCGTGCGCGCGAACAGGTCGGTGGCACCGGCCGCCGGGAACGGCACGATCAGGCGGATCGGCTTGTTCGGATAGCCCTGGGCCAGGGCGGCGGAAGACGCGGCCATGCCGAGCGCAACGGCAAGCACCTGGAGGAAGCGGAGGCGTTTCATGTGCGGAATTCTGTGCCTGTGGAAGAAAAAAGGATGCTATGCAGCAGCGGTGCATCAAGCCAGATAATTTCGCTTATTCAACTATGAGTAACGCTTATGACAAGAGGCGCCGCTGAAGAGATTTCGCTGCAGCAGTTGCGGGCGCTGACGGCCGTGGCCGAAACAGGCAGCTTCACCCTGGCGGCCGAGGCGCTTCAGCTCACCCAGCCGGCCATCAGCCACCTGATCAAGCGGCTGGAGGAAGAACTGGCGCAGCCGCTGGTGGTGCGCGGGCGCCGCATCCGCATGACCAACGCGGGCCAGATGATGGTCGACACCGCCGTGCGCGCGCTGCGGCTGATCGACGAATCCGTGGGCGCCTGCCGCTCGCAGTCGCAGCTGCGCGAAGGCCGCATCGTGCTGGCGGTGGGCCATCTCACGGCCGGTGCCCTGCTGCCGCCGCTGCTCGGCCGCTTCTCGCAGAAGCACCCGACGCTCGCGACCACCCTGCTCGACAGCACGGCCGAGCAGATGATCTCGCGCATCCTCTCGCAGGAGGCCGACCTGGGCTTCGGCTCGGACATCGGTCAGAAGCATTCCGAACTCGCGACCGAGCCGCTGTTCTCCGAACGCATGGCGCTGTTCGTGCGCGACGACCATCCGCTGGCGCAACACGCCACGGTCGAGGCCCGCCACCTGGAGGGGCTGCCCTTCATCCACGTCAACCCCGACGCCAACGTCTGGCGCGCCGTGAGCCGCCAGCTCGCGAGCGCGGCCAACGTCTATCCCCATGTGGTGCACCACGTGTCGATGCTGTCGACCGCGTTCGGACTGATCCAGGCGGGCGCGGGCGTGGCGCTGGCGCCGCGCTATGTGGAAGTGCTGATGCCGGCCAACCTGCGCGCCGTGGCCGTGACGCGGCCCACGCTCGAATACCCGGTGGTCGCCATACGGCTGGCCAAGCATCCGCTGAGCCCGGCGGCGATGGCTTTCCTGGCGATGGCGCGGCAGCACATGAAACCGCCGCGGGCGGCGAAGGCCTGAACCGGCCCGCCAATGAAAAACGGCACCCGAAGGTGCCGTCGATTTCAATGAAGCGCGGAGACTGGATCAGTCCTCGACGAAGGCTTCTTCACGCTTTGATTTGACTGCGGGCAGCAGCACGATGATCAGCAGCAGCGCGGCGGCGGCCAGCAGGCCCGCCGACAGCGGACGCGTGACGAACACGCTCCAGTCGCCACGCGACAGCAGCAGCGAGCGGCGCAGGTTCTCTTCCATCATCGGGCCCAGGATGAAGCCCAGCAGCAGCGGCGCGGGTTCGCATCCGAGCTTGAAGAACATGTAGCCCACCAGACCGAAGATGCCCACCATCCACACGTCGAAGGTGTTGTTGTTGGTCGAGTACACGCCGATCGCGCAGAACAGCACGATGGCCGGGAACAGGTACTTGTAGGGCACCGACAGCAGCTTGATCCACATGCCGATCAGCGGCAGGTTCAGGATGATCAGCATCGCGTTGCCGATCCACATCGAGGCGATCAGGCCCCAGAACAGTTCCGGGTTGCTGGTCATCACCTGCGGGCCGGGCTGGATGTTGTGGATGGTCATCGCACCCACCATCAGCGCCATCACGGCGTTGGGCGGAATGCCCAGCGTCAGCAGCGGGATGAAGGAGGTCTGCGCACCGGCGTTGTTGGCCGACTCGGGAGCCGCCACGCCGCGGATGTTGCCCTTGCCGAAGGGCACTTCGCCCGGCTTCAGCTTGGTCTTCTTCTCGATGGTGTAGGCCGCGAAGGCCGCCAGCAGTGCGCCGCCGCCGGGCAGGATGCCCAGTGCCGAACCCAGCGCGGTGCCACGCAGCACGGCGGGCGTCATGCGCTTGAAGTCTTCCTTGGTCGGGAACAGGCCCGAGACCTTGGCGGTGAACACTTCGCGCTCGTCGTCCGGACGCGAGAGGTTGGCGATGATTTCACCGTAGCCGAACACGCCCATGGCGATGGCCACGAAGCCGATGCCGTCGGTCAGCTCCGGAATGTCGAAGCTGTAGCGCGCCACGCCCGAGTTCACGTCGGTGCCGACCAGGCCGAGCAGCAGGCCCAGCACGATCATCGCGATGGCCTTGAGCAGCGAGCCCGAAGCCAGCACCACGGCGCCGATCAGGCCCAGGATCATCAGCGAGAAGTACTCGGCCGGGCCGAACTTGAAGGCCAGCTCGGTGAGCGGCGGTGCGAAAGCAGCCAGGATCAGCGTACCCACGCAACCCGCGAAGAACGAGCCCAGGCCCGCTGCCGCGAGTGCCGGGCCCGCACGGCCCTTGCGCGCCATCTGGTAGCCGTCGATCACGGTCACCACCGACGAGGATTCGCCAGGCAGGTTCACCAGAATCGCGGTGGTGGAGCCGCCGTACTGCGCGCCGTAGTAGATGCCGGCCAGCATGATCAGTGCCGACACGGGCGGCAGCGCGTAGGTGGCGGGCAGCAGCATCGCGATGGTCGCGACCGGGCCGATGCCGGGGAGCACGCCGATCAGCGTGCCCAGAATACAGCCGACCAGGCAGTACAGCAGGTTGGTGAAGGTAAAGGCAACGCCAAAACCCATCGAGAGGTGTTCAACCAATTCCATGATGTGAGCAGCTTTCTTCTCAGCCGGTGATGAAGGTCGGCCAGACCTGGATCTGGAGCTTCAGCGCCCAGATGAATGCAACGTAGCTGCCCACGGCCAGGACAGTCGCGAGAGCGAGCACCTTCTTCAGGTCGAACTCGTTGCCCGCGAGACTCGAGATGAGCACCAGCGCGTAGATGGCGATGATCATGCCCATGGCCGGCACGCCGATGCTCGGCAGGCCGCCGAGCAGGATGCCGAATGCGAGGTTGGCGCCCAGGATGAACACCACCTGCTTCCAGGCCCACTTGCCGATCTTTTCGCCGTCGTTGGTTTCAACGGTGAGCCCGCTGAACATGATCCCCAGGCCGATGAGGGCCATGAGGATGCCCAGCATCAACGGGAAATAACCCGGACCCATGCGGGCGCCGCTGCCCACGCTGTAAGTGGTGGCGCCCCATGCGAACGCCACACCCACAACCGTGAACATCAGACCCGAGAAAAAGTCTTTCTGACTTTTGATTTTCACAACCGATCTCCTCGAACATTTTCGATGGAGGCGATTGTGGAGTCAGCCTCTGGTCAGGCTGATGTGGGTTCCACTAACCGGAGGACTAGGGATAACCCGAAAGGCCTCAAGGTCCTTGACCGTCCTTTGGGGGCGGCCCTATAGCTTATTCGAGCGGCGGCGTGGCGCTCAGCACTTCCTCGATGGTGGTCACGCCTTCGGCCACGCGCAGCGCGCCGGCCAGCCGCAGCGGACGCATGCCGTCGATCACCGCCTGGCGTCGCAGGCCCGCCAGGTTGGGCTCCTTCGTCACCTGCGTCTTGAACGACTCGCTGATGCTCAGCAGTTCATAGAGCCCCATGCGGCCCATGTAGCCGGTCATGCGGCAGTCGACACAGCCCACCGGCTTGTAAGCGCGCACCGAGCCCGTGATCTGCCACGGCTTGACGATGGTTTCCAGGCTCTCGCGCGTGACGGTGTCGTCGGGCTGCTTGCAGTGCGGGCACAGCGTGCGCACCAGCCGCTGCGCCAGCACGCCCAGCATCACCGCGTTGATGAGGTACGACGGCACGCCCAGCTCCATCAGCCGCGTGATGGCGCTCGGCGCGTCGTTGGTGTGCAGCGTGCTGAACACCAGGTGGCCGGTGAGCGCGGCCTGCACCGCCATCTCGGCGGTGGCAAGGTCGCGGATTTCGCCGACCATGATGATGTCCGGGTCCTGCCGCATCAATGCGCGCAGCCCTTCGGTGAAGCCGAAGTCGAGCTGCGGCTGCACCTGCGTCTGGTTGAACGACGGCTCGATCATTTCGATCGGGTCTTCGACCGTGCTCACGTTGACCTCTTCGGTCGCCACGCGCTTGAGCGTGGAGTACAGCGTGGTGGTCTTGCCCGAGCCCGTGGGCCCGGTCACCAGGATGATGCCGTTGGGCCGCGTGACGAGCTGTTCCCAGCGCTGCGCGTCATGCTGCGCGAAGCCCAGCGCGTCGAGGTCCTTCACCGCGGTGTCGGGGTCGAAGATCCGCATGACCATCTTTTCGCCGAAGGCAGTCGGCAGGGTCGACAGGCGCATTTCGACTTCGTCGCCGCGCATGTTGCGGGTCTTGATGCGGCCGTCGAGCGGACGGCGCTTCTCGACCACGTCCATGCGGCCGAGCAGCTTGATGCGCGCGACCATCGCGTTCATCACGCCCATCGGCATCTGGTAGGCCGGATGCAGGATGCCGTCGATGCGAAAGCGGATCACGCCCTGCTCGCGGCGCGGCTCCAGGTGGATGTCGCTCGCGCGCTGGTCGAAGGCGTATTGCCACAGCCAGTCGACCACCTGCACCACGCTCTGGTCGTTGGCGTCGAGCTGCTTGTTGCTCTTGCCCAGCTCGACCAGTTGTTCGAAGCTCGCGCCGCCGGTATTGCCGCCGGCCTTCTGCGCGGCGCGCACCGACTTCGCGAGCGCGAAGAACTCGGCCGTGTAGCGCTGGATGTCGGCCGGGTTGGCGACCACGCGCCGCACCGAACGGCGCGCCTGCCGTTCGACCTCGGCGATCCAGTCGGTGAGAAAGGGCTCGGCCGTGGCCACCACCACTTCGTTGGGCAGCACCTGCACCGGCAGCACCTTGTGGCGCTCGGCGTAAGCCGCGCTCATGGTGTCGGCCACCTTGCCCACGTCGACCTTGAGCGGATCGATGCGCAGGTAAGTGAGCCCCGCGCGGCCCGCGAGCCACTGCGTGAGCATTTCCAGGTCGAGCGGCTTGCCGTCGCTCTCGCGGGTCATCGCCACGTTGGCCAGGCGCACCAGCGGTGCCTGCCGGCTCTCGGCCTGGGCGCAGCGCGCAATGGTGCGCTTGGCTTCGACCGGAGAGATCATGCCGTCGCTGGCGAGCCATTCGATCAGGCGCCGCAGATCGAGCGGGCCTTCGTGGCGCGCGGCCAGCGAGGCGGGGGCGGAAGCAGCGGGTACAGCGCTCATGAGCCGGTGGTTCGGGTGAGTGTCGAGTTCTGGGGTTTGAACACCCGCAACCATTTGGGCGCGGGCAAGCCCCATCGAGTCTGGATCGTTTGGGCGCGCTCGGCAAGCACCTCGCGCTTCGGGCGGCTCGGTGTGCGCTGCGCAAGCACCACCGTGTTGCCTTCGCGCGTCGGCTTGAAGGCCCACACGGCATCCTCGCCGAAGGCATTCGCGATCTTCTCGAGGCTGCGCTCGTAGCTCGACGAGCGGCCGAAAAGGTTGACGGTCATGCAACCGTCATCGGTGAGCAGCGCGCGGCAGTCGGCATAGAAGTCTTCGCTGTCGAGCACGGGCGCCGCGGCCTCGTGGTCGTACAGGTCGACCTGCAGCGCGTCGACCGTGCCGTGCCATTCGGGCTTGCGGATTTCGGCCGCGGCATCGGCGATCACCACGCGCAGCTTCGGGTCGTCGGCCGGCAGCTTGAACCAGCCGCGGCAGGCCGACACCACCTGCGGGTTGAGCTCGATCGCGGTGGTGCGCATGCGCAGGATCTTGCGGCTGAACTTGGTGAGCGTGGCCGCGCCGAGGCCCAGTTGCATCGCGTGGCGGCTGGCCACGGTCTTGCCGTCGGCGAACAGCAGCCAGGCCATCATGCGCTGCACGTACTCGAGCTCGATCTCGAAGGGCGCGTCGATCTTCATGGAGCCCTGGACCCATTCGGTGCCCAGGTGCAGATAACGGATATCGCCCCAGTCGGAGAAATTGACTTCGGGAAGAGAGACGGGGGTTTTGCTCGATGCCATCAGACGACTAGATTGTGGGCGGCCAGGACCTCGCGCCAGGCAGCGAGCTTGCGCTCGAAGCTCCACGACGCGTTGGCGGGACTGGTGGAAGGCAGCTGGTAGACCGGCACGCCGAGCGTGCGCGTGTGGCGTGCATGCTTGAAGCTCTCGCCGCCGTTATGGGCGATGGCCGCGAGCTTGGGCAGATGCAGTCCGGCGATGTCGTTCGCCACCGGCGCGCGGATGGCGGAGTCGAGACTGCCTTCGCGCTCGCAAGAGGCATACACGTCCCACACGCCCAGGCCGCGATCGAGCAGCCACCGGCAGCGCGACCCGTAGCTGTCGGCGCCCGAGGGAAGGGGAATGTCGGGCCACACGGCTTGCAGGATCTTCCAGAACTGGTTTTGAGGGTGTGCATAGTACTGCTGCCGCTCGAGCGACTTGACCCCGGGGAAGCTGCCGAGGATGAGTACGACGGTCTTTGGCGAAACGATGGGCTGCAGGCCGGTGAGCACGGCGCTGTCGGCGGCATCGGGTGCGACGGAAAGCTTCATGGGCGGTATCGTGCCACCGCCCGCATGCGAGGGGATTTCTCAGCGCGAGAAGTACATGCCGCTGAAGGTCGGAACGCAGCGCTCGGGAAAGCCCGGCAAGTGCAAGGAGCGCTCGAGAACCTGCCACTGGTCGCGCAAGGCGTAGCCCAGTGCCTCGACCTCTTTCACGAAGCGCTGCCGGTTGTAGACCTGCACCGGCGCGAAGCAGCCGGCGCCGATGTTCTGCGCCGTGACGTAGTCCTCGCCGTCATGGATCGGGAGCTTGTTCAGCAGGATATGCCGTGGCCGCACCCGGCTTCGCCGCAGCAGGTCGCCGGGACGCGAAATTTCGAAGTACTGCAGCGAGCCTGCGGCGATCCAGATGTCGTCGCCACCGCCCAGGGCCTGCTCCATGTCGTCGGAAAAACTCAGTGCCGCGGCATCGGACCCGACCTGGCCGGCCATGTCCCGCCCGATGGCGGCGATGGCCGGCACGTCGACGACGCGCCATGACAAGCCATGAGGCATCTGGAAATAGCGGCGATAGGCATAGAAGTGCACGCCCACCGAGCCGCCGAGGTCGAGCACCTTGGTGGCGCCGTCCCTGAATGCGCGCTCCAGCCACCACATCACCGGGTAGTCGTAGGCAAACACGCGCTTCGTGCGCACATCCACGTACTCGGCCGCCAGGGCCGCGTGGTCGAATTCCGGGCTGGCGGGCAGCCAGTCGCGCGCCTGCGCAAAGTCCGCGAACACGCCGAAGTAGTTGCCGAAACCCGCCTCGGAAAAGAACTGCTGGCGGCGCCAGCGCAGCAGTGCCGGCCGAGTGACCGGCCCCTCGAGAATTTGCCGTACGACTTGCGAGGCGCTGGAGTGAGCCATATCCTTCTCCATCCTTTTCGACGAGAAGCAGACTTCGACAACATAGCGCCGTCACCTGACTGCCAGCACACCACCGCCCCGCCGGCGAGCGGCCATGAAAAAACCCGCCGAAGCGGGTTCTTTCGCGAGGGCCGGAGCCCGAAGGCCCGGTACTTGCCGGTACTTACTTCTTGGCGGCTTCGTTCTCGGCCGTGCCGGGGATCTTCTCGCCGATGGCCTTGCCGGTGGAACGCATGCCGTCGGCCGTCTTGTGGCCGGCGTTCTCGACGGCATCGCCGGTCTTGGCGGCTGCATTCTTGGTGGCGTTGGTGGCCTTCTTGGTGGTGCGCTTGGTGGCGTTCCATGCCTTCTTCGTGCCGTTTTCGGTGGCGTTCACGGCCTTCTTGGTCGTGCGCTTGGTGGCATCGTAGGCCTTCTCCGCGCCGCGCTCGGTGGCGTTCACGGCGTCCTTGCCGGCTTCCTTCACCTTTTCGGTGGTGCTCGGCTCGGCGGTCGCCGGGGCCGCGGTCTGAGCCACGGCCGACACGCCGATGGAGGCGAGCGCCAGCGCGAGGACGACGGGCATGGTGCGAATGAAAGACGTGGTCATGAAAGGCTCCTTGTTGGATGAAGTTTTAGCAGTGACTTGCTTGCCACTGGTCTAGCAACGAGCTAGCGAACCCCGAGGATGACAGCAAATCTGCAACCTCTGCACACACGAATGCAGGTCGGGACATTGGCCTACGCGAGGTGCGGCGCGCGTTCCGACAAGGCCATCAGACTTTGTAGCCGCGGCAGCACTTCGAGCGCATTCCGCGTGGTGGCCAAGGCCAGTTCCTCGATGCCGATGCCCCGCAGGCCGGCCACCACTTCGGCAATGCGCGGCAGTTCGCCGGGCTCGTTGCGGCCCTGCGGCTGGCCGGCGTCGCGCTGGGCCTGGGTGCGGTAGAGCCAGTGCGGCTGGATGTCGGGTGCATCCGTCTCCATCACGATCGATTCGATCGGCAGGCTCGCCGCCAGCCGCCGCAGCTGCAGCGCACGCTCGAAGGTCACCGCGCCGCCGAAGCCCAGCTTCAGCCCGAGCGCGATGCACGCGCCGGCCTGCTGCTCGCTGCCGTTGAACGCATGGGCAATGCCCAGCCACGGCTTGCCGCCCGCGGTTTGCCGCAGATGCTTGAGCACCTTGTCGACCGAGCGCCGCACGTGGATGAGTATGGGTAACCCGTGCTTGCGTGCCAGTTGCAACTGAGTGTGAAAGAAGCGCTCCTGCCGGTCGGCATCGAGGCCTTCGACGAAATAGTCGAGCCCGATCTCGCCAACCGCCACCAGCCGGGGATCGTCGCGCCGCGCGCTCAGTTCGGCGTCGAGCGCCTCGAGATCGGCGTCGGCGGCCGCACCGGTGCACAGCGGGTGGATGCCCAGCGCGTAGGCGTCTCCCTGCCGGTGGGCCAGCTCGCGCACGGTCTGGAAATTGAAGGCCCCCACCGCCGGAATGACGCACATCGCCACGCCCAGCCCGGCCGCGCGGGCGCGTATGGCGGGCATCTCGGCACCGAATTCGTGCGCGTCGAGGTGGCAGTGGGTATCGATGAAGGTAGCCATCGCGCCATGATGCCCGAAGGGATGCGCAGGCTCGGAAAGCGTGCTACTGTGAACTCCTTCACGCGATATTTTTGCCGGAGGTGCTCCGATGCGCAGGCCTGCTTTCTACAGCCGATCGCCCCGCACGCCGCCACCGGCCGCAGACGATGCGGCCGATCGGGCGGATGCATCGGCATCGCCCGAAGCGGACGGCACGGGCCGCGCCGCACCGCCGATTGTTCCCGCCACCCCCGCCAAGACAGGCTGGCAGCCCGGCCGCCGCAGCTTCGCATTGCTCATCGTGCTGTGCACCGCCCTCGTCGCCGGCACCGTGCTGTGGGCGCCCCGCCCCGGCGGCAAGGCACTTGCACAAAAAGACATCGACGCCGCCGTGCTGCGCACGCTGCAGACCAACACCCTGCCCTCGCCGGCCGCCAAGGCGGCGGACATCATCCGGCCGTCGGTGGTGCGGGTGGTGAGCTACGGCGAAGAGAAGAACACGCCCGAAGCCAAGATCCAGAAGCGCGGCCGCAACATGGCCAAGGGCAAGCCGCCCGAAGCCCCGAACGACGGCGGCCCCTCGGGCGAGTTCGAGCGCGGCGTGGGCACCGGCGTGGTCATCGTCGACAAGGGCGTCATCCTCACCAACCTGCACGTGGTCGCGGGTGCCGACAAGATCAAGGTCACCTTCTTCGACGGCCTGGAAGCCGTGGCCACGGTCACCGGCGTGCAGCCCGAGAACGACCTCGCGGTGCTGCAGGCGCAGACGGTGCCCGACGACCTGATTCCCGCCACCATGCGCTCCACCGCCGACCTGCGCTCCGGCGACCAGGTGGCCGCCGTGGGCTTTCCGTTCGGCATCGGGCCGTCGGTGTCGGCCGGGGTGGTGTCGGGGCTCAAGCGCTCTTTCCGCTCGCCGGAGGGCAAGCAGGAACTGGGCAACCTGATCCAGTTCGACGCCGCCGCCAACCCGGGCAACTCGGGCGGCCCGCTCATCAACATGGACGGCGAGGTGCTCGGCATCGTCACCGCCATCCTGAATCCGACGCAGCAGCGCACCTTCATCGGCATCGGCTTCGCGGTGCCCATCGAGAACGCGGCCTCGGCCGCCGGTTCGCCGCCGTTCTGATCTTGTCGTCCCCAGCCTCTTTTCTTCTTCGAAAGTACTTCGCATGAGCACAGAGACAGCCGCCCCCACGCCCGCCGGCACCGCCGAACTGATGGAGCAGATCCTCTACGAAGTGAAGCGCGTGGTCGTCGGCCAGGACCGCTTCCTGGAGCGCGTCATGGTCGCCATGCTCGCGGGCGGGCACCTGCTGGTGGAAGGCGTTCCGGGCCTTGCGAAGACGCTCACCATCAAGACGCTGGCCGACACCGTGCGCGGCCAGTTCAAGCGCATCCAGTTCACGCCCGACCTGGTGCCGGCCGACCTGGTGGGCACGCGCATCTACAACCAGAAGACCGGCGAGTTCAGCACCTCGCTGGGCCCGGTGTTCGCCAACCTGCTGCTGGCCGACGAAATCAACCGCGCGCCGGCCAAGGTGCAGAGCGCGCTGCTCGAAGTGATGCAGGAGCGGCAGGTGACCATCGCCGGCGAGACCCACAAGGTGCCGCGCCCCTTCCTCGTGATGGCCACGCAGAACCCCATCGAAACCGAGGGCACCTACCCGCTGCCCGAGGCGCAGGTCGACCGCTTCATGATGAAGGTGATGGTCGACTACCCGAGCGACGAGGAAGAATTCGTCATCGTCCAGCGCGTGATCGGCCCGCCCGTGGCCGCCACGCCGGTGGCCACCACCGAGCAGCTGGCCGAGCTGCAGGCCGAGGCGCGGCGCGTGTACGTCGACCCCTCGCTCATCCAGTACGCGGTGAAGCTGGTGTCGGCCACGCGCACGCCCGAGAAGCACGGCCTGAAGGATCTGCGCCGCTTCATCACCTTCGGCGCCAGCCCGCGCGCCAGCATCAGCCTGACCGAAGGCGCGCGCGCCCTGGCGCTGCTGCGCGGCCGCAGCTACGCGCTGCCCGAGGACATGACGGCACTGGTGCCCGACGTGCTGCGCCACCGCGTGACGCTGTCTTACGAAGGCCTGTCCGAGGGCCTGACGCCCGACGGGCTGGTCGACAAGATCATGCGCGCGGTCCCCGCTCCCCCCAAGCCGCTCGAACATGAAAAGCTGGTGGCGTAAGGCCCCCGCGGCCGCGAACGACGAACGGCTCATGATCCAGGCCGGGGGTGCGGAGCGCGCCCTGCGCCGGCTCGAGTGGACCGTGATCCGCCGCCTCGACGGCCTGCTGCAGGGCGACTACCGCACGCTGATGCGCGGGGTCGGGCTCGACCTGGCCGACCTGCGCGAATACCAGCACCACGACGACGTGCGTCATATCGACTGGAACGTCACCGCGCGGCTGCAGACGCCGCATGTGCGAGTGTTCACCGAAGACCGCGAGATGGCCGCCTGGTTCGTGCTCGACCTGAGCCGCTCGGTCGACTTCGGCTCGGGCCTGAAGGCCAAGCGCGAGATCTCGGCCGGCTTCGTCGGCGTGCTCGCGCGCCTGCTCACCCGGCACGGCAACCGGGTCGGCGCGCTGGTCTACGGCAGCGACCTGGAGGCGGTGATTCCGCCGCGCAGCGGCCGCCGCCATGTGCTGCACCTGCTGCACGCAATGGACAAGCGCGCCGACAAGGCCGAGAGCACGCCCCAGCAGAAAGGCATGACGCGGCTGGACACCCTGCTCAAGTCGGCCGCCGCGCTGATGCCGCGCCGCTCCACGGTGTTCGTGGTGTCCGACTTCCTGAGCGAGCCCGGCTGGGAGCGCCCGCTGGGCCAGCTGGCGCTGCGCCATGAAGTGATTGCGGTGCGCCTGTTCGACCCGCTCGAACTCGAGCTGCCCGACCTCGGCCTGGTGCCGCTGCGCGACGCCGAGACCGGAGAGCAGCTCTGGGTCGACACCCACGATGCGGGTTTTCGCAAGCGCTTCGCCCGCATCGCGGCCGAGCGCGAAGCCGCGCTGCGCAGCGCGCTCGCCAAGGCGGGCGTCGATGCGCTCGAACTCTCGACCAGCGACGACCTGGTGGAAGCCATCGTCCGTTTCGCCGATATGCGCAAGCGCCGCACGCGCATCGGCCTCGCAGGCATGAAAGCGGTGGCAGCATGACTTTTCTCTGGCCTCAATTCCTCTGGTTGCTGGCGGCGCTGCCGCTGCTGGTGCTGCTCTACCTCTGGCTGATACGCCGCAAGAAGAAGCTGGCGGTGCGCTATGCCAGCCTGTCGATCGTGCGCGAGGCCATGGGCGCCGGGCAGACGATGCGCCGCCACATTCCGCCCGCGCTGTTCCTGCTGGCCATGGCCGCGATGCTGGTCGCCGCGGCCCGGCCGATGGCGGTGGTGGTGCTGCCGTCGAACCAGCAGACCATCATCCTCGCGATGGACGTCTCGGGCAGCATGCGCGCGGCCGACGTGCTGCCCAACCGGCTGGTGGCGGCGCAGGACGCGGCCAAGAGCTTCATCAAGGACCTGCCGCGCAGCGTGAAGGTGGGCGTGGTGGCCTTCGCGGGCAGCGCGCAGGTGGCCCAGTTGCCCACCACCAACCACGAAGACCTGGTGACCGCCATCGACAGCTTCCAGCTGCAGCGCGCCACCGCCACCGGCAACGCCATCGTGGTGTCGCTGGCCACGCTGTTCCCCGACGCGGGCCTGGACGTGGAGCAGTTCAGCGCGCCCAGCCGCCAGCGCGGCGCGGCCATCGACTCGTCCGAGAAGAAGCTCAAGGACTTCACGCCCGTGGCGCCCGGCTCGTTCACCTCGGCGGCGATCATCATGCTGACCGACGGACAGCGCACCACCGGCGTCGATCCGCTCGATGCCGCCAAGGCCGCGGCCGACCGCGGCGTGCGCATCTACACCGTGGGCGTGGGCACGGTCGACGGCGAGACCATCGGCTTCGAGGGCTGGTCGATGCGCGTGCGCCTCGACGAGGACACGCTCAAGGCCATCGCGCAGAAGACCAACGCCGAATACTTCTACGCCGGCACCGCGAGCGACCTGAAGAAGGTCTACGAAACGCTGAGTTCCAAGCTCACCGTGGAGAAGAAGGAGACCGAGATTTCCGCGCTGTTCGCGCTGGGCGCGGCGTTGCTCACGCTGGTGTCGGCGGGGCTGTCGCTGCTCTGGTTCAACCGCATCCTCTAGGCCTTGCGAAGGCCTTCAGCCGCCTGAAGGCCCGCGAGCACCTCGCGCAGGATTTCCTCCGACAGCGCCTCGTCGTCCACGGCGCGGGCCAGCACCACGCCGCCGTACATCGAGGCCAGCATGCGTATCGCGTCACCGCGTGCGTTCTGCTGCGCTGTCTTCTTCGCGCGCCACGGAAAGTTGCGCGTGAAGCGGTCGATGACGGACTTGAGGTACGTCGTCAACGACGCGTCGACACCCGCGCTGCCCTCCGCCTGCCCCGCGAACGCCGCCACGAGGCACCCTTCGGCACGCGCGTCGCGATGCTCATGGCTCATGTAGTCGCGCACGTAGGCACGCATGCCTTCGGGCGTCTGCCCGGCCGCATCGAGTTCGACGAGCGCATCGGCCGCGGAGTGCGTGATGCACTCGGCCATCAGCGCCTCCTTCGACTCGAAGTGGTTGTAGAAGGGCCCGTGCGTGAGCCCGGTGGATTTCATGATCTCGCTCACGCTCACGCCGAAGCCACGCTCCTTGAACAGGCGCGAGGCCTCGGCGAGGATCTTCTGGTGCTTTTCGGCGGTTTCCGCTGCGGGGTATCGCATGTGACCTCGTCCTGTTCCGGGGTACTTCCAACACTGGGTTGACGCCAATCATGATAACCATCATGCTTCGCCCCATCAAACATGATGATCATCATGCTTGAATCGCAACCTACCTTGAATGGATTCGAAATGAGCGAACAAGCAACCCTCGGCACCGCCGTCGTCACGGGCGCATCGGCGGGCCTCGGCAAGATCTACGCGGACCGCCTGGCCCGCCGCGGCCACGACCTGCTGCTGGTCGCGCGGCGCGGCGACCGGCTCGACGAAGTGGCCAAGGCTCTGCGCGCCGAATACGGCGTGAAGGTGCGGACGCTGGTGGCCGATCTCGGCGCGGCGGACGACCTCGAGCGCGTGGCGAACGCGCTGGCCACCGACCCGGCGATCACGCTGCTGGTCAACAACGCCGGCACCTCCACCCTGGCCCCTGTCGCCCAGACCTCGGCGGCGCAGCTGCAATCGATGCTCGACGTGAACATCCAGGCCCTGGCCCGCCTGAGCCATGCGGTGCTGCCGGCCTTCAAGGCGCGCAACCGCGGCACGCTGGTCAACATCGGCTCGGTGCTGGGCTTCCACACGCTGCCGGTCAGCAGCATCTACAGCGGCACCAAGGCCTTCGTGCTGGCGTTCACGCGCGGCCTTCAGGAAGAAGTGGCGGGCACCGGCGTGAAGGTGCAGTTGGTGCTGCCGGCCGCCACGGCGACCGACATCTGGGAGCTGTCGGGCGTGCCGGTGAGCAGCCTCGCCGAAGGCACGGTCATGACGGCCGAGCAGTGCGTGGACGCGGCGCTCGCCGGCCTCGACCTGGGCGAGCCGATCACCATGCCGTCGGTGAACGAAGCCGCGTTGCTCGCCGGCTTCACCGAGGCCAGCGGCAAGCTGTTCCTCGGCTCGCAGCGCGGCACGCCGGCGGCGCGCTATTCGGTCGCGGCCTGAGGCTGGGTTTCCACGGCTGCCGAGGCCTCGGCGGCCCGGGCCTCTATGGCCCCGTAGTCCGGCGACTTGACCGCCCCGATGCCCCCCAGGAACAGGTCCGCCACGATCGGCGCGATGGCCGCGTGGTCGAGCGACCCGCCGGGCTTCATCCAGGTGAACATCCAGTTGATCATGCCGAACAGCAGCATGGTCAGCGGCTTGGCCAGGTCGTCGCTCGGCGCGCCGGGGCGCAGTGCGGAGACGGCGCGCGCGAAGCCCGCGACCACCTCGCGCTCCTTGTCGAGCACGCGCTCGCGGTCGGCCTCTTCCAGGAAGCGCACGTCGTCGGTCAGCACCCGGTGCGCGTCCTGCGCGCCCGCGTATTCCTCGACGATGCGGTAGATGAAGCGGCGCAGGCGTTGTTCGTCTGTGTGCGTCGACGCCTCTTCCTCTGCCACCAGCGCTGCCAGCTTGGACACGTGCGTCTCGGCGATGCTGATCAGCAGGCTGCTCTTGTCCTTGTAGTAGTGATAGAGCGTGGCTTTGGAAAGGCCGCAGGCCTCTGCCACCTGGTTCATCGAGGTGGCGGGGTAGCCGCTGCGTGCGAACAGCTGCGCGGCCTGCGCGAGGATCAGCTCGCGCTGGTCGTCGTAGGTGGCGGATCTTCCACGCGGCATCGGTTCTTGTTCCTGGGTTGTACGGTTGAAGGCAACTCGCGATCTTGCACGAAGCGCGGACGGCGCCGTCAGCCGCGTTTCGTGGCGATGAGCGAGCGCACGTCCGTGGCCGGCAGGCGCGGCCTGTCCTGCTCCACCCGGGCGAGCGGCGCCACCTCGTGCAGGCTCGCGAGGCTGCGCACGGTGAGCGCCTGGTAGGTCTGGGTGCCTTCGAGCTTCCAGGCGATCTCGTCATCCGTCAGTTCGCGCTTCACCTTCGCCGGAATGCCCGCGACCAGGGAGCGCGCCGGCACCTTCATGCCGGCCGGCACGAAGGCGCAGGCCGCGACGATGGCTTTTTCGCCGATCTCGGCCTCGTCCATCACCACCGCGTTCATGCCCACCAGCGCGTCGCGCCGCACGATGCAGCTGTGCAGGATCGCGCCGTGGCCGATGTGGCCGTTGACCTCCACCACCGTGTCGTTGTCGGGAAAGCCGTGGATGCAGCAGTGGTCCTGCACGTTCGAGCCCTCCTCCAGCACGATGCGGCCGAAGTCGCCGCGCAGGCTGGCACAGGGGCCTACATAACAGTTGGGGCCGACGATCACATCGCCGATCAGCACGGCCGTGGGGTGCACGTACGCGCTCGGGTCGACGACCGGAATCACGCCGTCGATGGAATAGCTGGGCATTCGGTCTCCTTTGTCTTCGGGTCTCAGGGTTTGCCCTGAATCAACCCCGCTTGTGTAGTAATCAAGGTCGATCCTAAAATCAACCGAACGGTCGGTCAATAGTGTTTGCACCCCGGACCGGCTCCCACGAAGGACGAAAGAGACACGCAATGACTGAGCCTTTGGTACTCATCAGCAACGCCGGCGCGGTACGCACGCTGAGCCTGAACCGCCCCGCGGCACTCAACAGCTTCACCACGGGGCTGCATGCCGAATTGCTGGCGGCACTCGAAGCGGCGGCGGGCGACGCGAGCGTGCGCTGCGTGGTGCTCACCGGCGCCGGCCGCGCCTTCTGCGCCGGGCAGGACCTGGCCGATCCGTCGGTCGCGCCCGACCCGACACCCGGCGCCGCGCCCAAGGACCTGGGCCACGTCATTTCCACGTACTACGCCCCGCTCGTCGCGCGCCTGCGCTCGATGCGGGTGCCCGTGGTCGCCGCCGTCAACGGCGTGGCGGCTGGCGCGGGCGCCAACCTGGCGCTGTGCTGCGACCTGGTGGTGGCGGGCCGTTCGGCCAGCTTCATCCAGGCTTTCACCAAGATCGGCCTCGTGCCCGACACCGGCGGCACCTGGCTGCTGCCGCGCCTCGTGGGCTCGGCCCGCGCGCTGGGCATCGCGATGCTCGGCGACAAGCTGCCCGCCGAAGAAGCCGCCCGCATCGGCCTGATCTGGCAGTGCGTGGACGACGCGGCGCTGGCCGACACCGCCGCCGCACTCGCAACCAAGCTCTCCAGCATGCCCACCCGCGCCCTCGTCGCCACCCGCCAGGCCATGGCCGCCGCGCAGGACATGGACCTGGGCACCGCCCTCGCCGAAGAGGCCCGCATCCAGCGCGACATGGGCAACGCCGACGACTACCGCGAAGGCGTCGAGGCCTTCCGCGCCAAGCGCGCCCCCGTCTTCAAGGACCGCTGAGCCATGACCGACACCCAACGCACGCCGCAGCAGACGGCCGAATACGTCCGCGACGGCATGTTCGCCAACGACAACGCCACCAAGGGCCTGGGCATGCGCATCGTCGAGGTCGGCCCCGGCCAGGCCACGATCGAGATGTGCGTGCGCTCCGAAATGCTCAACGGCCACGCCACCTGCCACGGCGGCTTCATGGCGACGCTGGCCGACTCCACCTTCGCCTTCGCCTGCAACTCGTACAACGAGCTGACCGTGGCCTCGGGCTTTTCCATCGACTTCATCGCCCCGGCGCGCGAGGGCGACCTGCTCACCGCGCGCTGCCACGAGGTGTCGAAGGCCGGCCGCACCGGCGTGTACGACACCGAAATCACCAACCAGCGCGGCGAGCGCATCGCGATGTTCCGCGGCCGCTCCTACACGGCCAAGGGCCGCCCCGCCGTGGCCACAGGAGACAAAGCACCATGACAGCCAGACACCCCGCCCCCGGCGAACTCGACCCCATCGAAACCGCCAGCCGCGACGAGATCGCGGCACTGCAGCTCAGCCGCCTGCGCGCCACGCTGCAGCGCGCCTACGACAACGTGCCGCACTACCGCAAGGCTTTCGACGCCAAGGGCGTGCACCCGGACGACCTGAAGTCGCTGGCCGACCTGTCGAAGTTCCCGTTCACGGTGAAGAGCGACCTGCGCGACAACTACCCCTTCGGCATGTTCGCCGTGCCGCGCACGCAGGTCGCGCGCATACACGCATCGTCGGGCACCACCGGCAAGCCGACCGTGGTGGGCTACACGAAGAACGACATCGACACCTGGGCCGACTTGGTCGCGCGCTCCATCCGCGCGGCGGGCGGCAGGCCCGGCGACATGGTGCATGTGTCTTACGGCTATGGCCTTTTCACCGGCGGCCTGGGCGCGCACTACGGCGCCGAGCGCGCGGGCTGCACCGTCATTCCGATGTCGGGCGGCCAGACCGAGAAGCAGGTGCAGCTCATCCAGGACTTCAAGCCGAACATCATCATGGTCACGCCCAGCTACATGCAGGTGATCATCGAGCAGTTCGAGCGCCAGGGCCTGGACGCGAAGGACAGCTCGCTGAAGATCGGCATCTTCGGTGCCGAACCATGGACCGAAGCCATGCGCCGCGACATCGAGGCCAGGGCCGGCATCGACGCCGTGGACATCTACGGCCTCAGCGAAGTGATGGGCCCCGGCGTTGCCAGCGAATGCGTGGAAAGCAAGGACGGCCCCGTCATCTGGGAAGACCACTTCTACCCCGAGATCATCGACCCCGAGACCGGCGAGCTGAAGGCCGACGGCGAAGAAGGCGAACTGGTCTTCACCTCGCTGAGCAAGGAGGCCATGCCGATCATTCGCTATCGCACGCGCGACCTGACGCGCCTGCTGCCGCCCACCTCGCGCGCGTTCCGCCGTATGGGCAAGATCGTCGGGCGCAGCGACGACATGATGATCATCCGCGGCGTCAACGTCTTCCCCACGCAGGTGGAGGAGATCGTGCTCGCGCACCAGGCGCTCTCGGGCCTCTACCAGGTGCACGTGAGCCGCGCCGACAAGCTCGACCAGGTCGAGATCCACTGCGAGCTCAAGCCTTCCGACGCCGCCGCGGCCGACCGCGCCGCCATCGGCGACTGGGTGCAGCACCGCGTGAAGACGCTCATCGGCATCTCCACCAGCGTGGTGGTCCACGCCCCCGACGAGATGGAACGCACCCAGACCGGCAAGGCACGCCGCGTGGTCGACACGCGCCCGCGCTGAGCGCGTCGCCTCCCAGAGAACATCACTCATGACATTGAATTTCCGACCGATCGCCCTTGCCTGCGTCGCCCTGGCGCTGGCCGGCTGCGCCGCCACGCCCTCTGTTCCCACCGGCAAGGTCACGATCAAGCGCGACAGCCACGGCGTTCCGCACGTGTACGCCAACGACGTGCGCGGGCTGTTCCACGGCTTCGGCTATGCCGTGGCCGAAGACCGGCTGTACCAGATGGAAATGGCGCGCCGCGCGGTGCTCGGCACCGTGTCGGAGGTCATGGGGCCGGCCTACGTGGCGCTCGACAAGGGCAGCCGCGCGGGCTTCACCCCCGCCTCGATCCGCGCGCAGATGGACAAGCTGTCGGGCGACGACAAGGCGATCTTCGACGGCTATGCCGCCGGCTTCAACGCCCGCGTCAAAGAGGTGCTGGCCGCGCAGGCGACCCTGCTGCCCAAGCAGTTCAACGACGCCGGCTTCAAGCCCAAGGCCGACTGGACGGGCTATGACGTGGCCATGATCTGGGTCGGCACCATGGCCAACCGCTATTCCAACGTGAGCAGCGAAGTCGCCAACCTGCGCCTGCTGGAACAACTGCGCAAGGCACGCGGCGATGTCGCCGGCCGCCAGCTGTTCGACCAGATCCGCTGGGTCGAGGACCCGCTGGCGCCGACCACCGTGCCGCGCACCGGAACGCGCAGCCAGGCCTCCGCGCAACCGGCCGCCGGCGGCGATGTCGTCTCGCGCCTCGCCCCCGTCTCGCCCGAACTGCTGGTTGCAAGCAACGAGATCGACGCCGCCCGCCGGGGCGTGGCCGAACCCTGGACGCGCCCCATCGCCAGCAATCTCTGGATCGCCGGCCCGGCGAAGACCACCGACGGCAACGCCGTCCTCATCAACGGCCCGCAGTTCAACTGGTTCAACCCGTCGTACGTGTTCGGCATCGGCCTGCATGGCGCGGGCTTCGACGTGACCGGCAACACGCCGTTCGCGCACCCGGTCGTGCTCTTCGGCACCAACGGAAAAATCGCCTGGGGCGCAACCGCCGGACCGCTGGACGTGAACGACATGTACCAGGAGCAGCTCAACCCGGCCAACCCGCACGAGTACCGCTTCAACGGCGCGATGCGCCCGATGACGAAGCGCACCGAGGTCATCAAGGTCAAGGGCCAGCCCGACCAGAGCCTGGACATCTACGCCACGGTGCACGGCACCGTCACCAACTTCGACATTCCCAACGGCACCGCCTATTCGATGAAGCGCAGCTGGGACGGCTACGAGCTCGAATCCCTGCTCGGCTGGATCCATTCGATGCAGGCGACGAACTGGGACCAATGGCTTGCACAGGCCTCGCGCGTGGCCATCACCATCAACTGGTACTACGCCGATACCAGCGGCAACATCGGGTACGTCTCGCCCGGCCGCCTGCCGATCCGGCCGGCCACGCAGGACATCCGCCTGCCCGCGATCGGCGACGGCTCGATGGAATGGCTCGGCATCCGGCCCTTCAGCGAAGACCCGAAGGTGTTCAACCCGCCGCAGGGCTACATCGCCAACTGGAACAACCAGTCGGCGCCCGGCGCCGTGAGCGACGGCGGCAACTACTCGGTGGTCGACCGCGTGCGCGAGTTCACCGCGCGGCTCGAGGCCAAGCCCAGGTTCACGGCCGACGAGTTGTGGGCGCTGAACCGCACCACGGCCTATGCCGACACCAACGCACGCTACATCGTGCCCTTCGCCATCGAGGCCACGCGCAACCTGCCGGCCAATGATCCGGCACGGCGCGCCGCGCAGATGCTGGCCGGCTGGAACATGCTCAACGAAGACCCGGCCGAGCACGGTGTCTACGACAGCCCGGCGACCACGCTGATGATGCATTGGCTGCCGATCCTCTACAAGAAAGTGCTTGCCGACGACCTGCCGCCCGAAGTCTTCGCGGCCTATGCAGGCAACGGCTATGCCGGCGAAACTCAGGTCGCGAGCATCCGCCCGGGCAACGGCCTGAAGCTGGTCTACAACGCCCTGCTCGGGCCCAAGGCCGGCGTGCCGCAGACCTTCGACTTCTTCAACGGCGAAGACAAGAACGCGGTGTTGCGCGCCACGCTGACCCAGGCCATGAACGAACTGCAGCAGCGCCTTGGCAGCGACACCACGAAATGGCGCACGCCGGTGGTGAAGCACGCCTTTCTCACCAGCAACTTCATCGGCGCACCCCAGGCCGGCGCCGACGAGCTGCTCACGCTGCCGAGCTTCATGAACCGGGGCTCGCAGAACGACAAGGTCGTGCTGGGTGCCGGCGGCGTCACGCTGTGCACCGCGGCCCCTCCCGGCCAGAGCGGTTTTGTCGCACCCGACGGTCGCAAATCGGCGCACTATGCCGACCAGATGGCCCTGTTCAAGGACTTCGGATGCAAGAGCGAGGCACTGACGCCGGCCGAGGTGGACCGTCGGGCCGAATCGACCATACAGCTGAGCTACTGAGCGCCGACCCGGCGCACCCACACTCACCCTCAAGGAGAACCGCGATGTACACACAAGCCATGGACACCATGGGCAAGGACGCAGGCGACGGCAAGCAGAAGGCCGTGCGCTCCGCCGAGGAAATGCGGCTCGAGGAACGCTTCGACGCGCACATCGACGCCGGCGATTTCATCGAGGCGAAAGACTGGATGCCCGAGCACTACCGCAAGACGCTGGTGCGCCAGATCAGCCAGCATGCGCACTCGGAAATCGTCGGCATGCTGCCCGAGGGCAACTGGATCAGCCGCGCGCCCACGCTCAAGCGCAAGGCCATCCTGCTGGCCAAGGTGCAGGACGAAGGCGGCCACGGCCTCTACCTGTACGCCGCCGCCGAAACGCTGGGCACTTCGCGCGACCAGATGTTCGACGCACTGCACAGCGGCAAGGCCAAATACAGCTCGATCTTCAACTACCCCACGCTCACCTGGGCCGACATGGGCACCATCGGCTGGCTGGTGGACGGCGCGGCCATCATGAACCAGGTGCCGATCTGCCGCTGCTCGTACGCGCCGTATGCGCGCGCCATGATCCGCATCTGCCGCGAGGAGAGCTTCCACCAGCGCCAGGGCTACGAGGCCCTGCTCACCATGATGACCCACGGCACCGACGCGCAGAAGGCGATGGTGCAGGACGCGGTCAACCGCTGGTGGTGGCCCTCGATCATGATGTTCGGCCCGCCGGACGACCAGTCGCCCAACAGCGCGCAGTCGATGCGCTGGGGCATCAAGCGCTTCAGCAACGACGAACTGCGCCAGAAGTTCATCGACGCCACCGTGGAGCAGGCCGCCATCCTCGGCGTGACCCTGCCCGACCCCGACCTGAAGTGGAACGAGGAGCGCCAGGCGCATGACTTCGGGACCATCGACTGGAGCGAGTTCTGGCGCGTGATCGGCGGCGACGGCCCCTGCAACCGCGAGCGGCTGCAGGCCCGCGTCGACGCCTGGGAAGAAGGTGCATGGGTGCGCGAAGCCGCGATGGCCCACGCCAACAAACAACCGATGAAGGAGGCGGCATGACCGTCGAACAGAAACAAGAGTGGCCCCTGTGGGAAGTGTTCGTGCGCAGCAAGGCGGGCCTGGACCACAAGCACTGCGGCAGCCTGCACGCGGCCGATTCGAAGATGGCGATCCAGATGGCGCGCGACGTGTACACCCGCCGCCAGGAAGGCAGCAGCATCTGGGTGGTGCGCTCCGAGCAGATCGTGGCCAGCGACCCGGGCGACAAGGACATGTTCTTCGACCCGGCGGAAGACAAGGTGTACCGCCACCCCACCTTCTACGCGCTGCCGAAGTCGGTCGACCACATGTGAGCGGACGGAACGTCATGCAAGCATCGATCGAACTGAACCGCACGCCCGCCGTGCAATACCTGCTGCGCATCGGCGACACCTGCCTGGTGCTGGCGCAGCGCCTGGGCGAGTGGTGCGGCCACGCGCCAGTGCTGGAGGAAGACATCGCGATGGCCAACATCGCGCTCGACCTCGTGGGCCAGGCGCGTGCGCTGCTCACCCATGCCGGCAAGCTCGAGGGCGCTGGCCGCGAGCACGACGAAGACCAGCTGGCCTACCTGCGCGACGAGCGCGACTACTTCAACCTCACCATCGCCGAGCTGCCGCGCGGCGACTTCGCCTTCGCCGTGGTGCGCAACACCATGGTGTCGACGCTGCTCAAGCTGCTGTGGCAGCGCCTGGCCGCGTCGAGCGACGCCGAGGTGGCCGCCATCGCCGGCAAGGCGCTGAAGGAAGCGCGCTACCACCAGCAGCATTCGGCCGACTGGATGGTGCGGCTGGGCGACGGCACCGAGGAATCGCGCCGCCGCATCGAGAAGGCGTTGAAGCGGCTGTGGCTCTACATGCCCGAGCTGTTCGAGAGCGACGCGGTGGATGCCGAAGCCAGCGCCAGCGGCCTCGGCCCGGCCTGGAGCGAGCTGCGCGAGCCCTGGCTCGCCGACATGCAGCAGGTGCTGGATGCAGCAGGCCTCGCCATGCCGAAGGAAGCCGCCTTCCGCAGCACCGGCAAGCAAGGCGTGCACAGCGAGCACATGGGCTACATCCTGGCCGAGATGCAGCATCTGCAGCGCAGCTTCCCCGGAGGCGTGTGGTGAACGCACTGGCGTCGCGCGTCGATGCGGCGTGGGCCGTGCTGCACACGGTGCTCGACCCCGAGGTGCCGGCCGTGTCGGTCTGCGACCTGGGCATCGTGCGCGAGGTGATCGAGCACGACGACGGCCTGGAGATCGTTCTCACGCCGACCTACTCCGGCTGCCCCGCCACCGAAGCCATCGAGCACGACGTGCTGGCCGCCATCGAGAACGCCGGCCTGGGCCGTGCCCGCGCCACGCTGCGCCGCGCGCCCGCATGGTCGAGCGACTGGATCAGCGACGAAGGCCGCGCCAAGCTCAAGGCCTACGGCATCGCGCCGCCGGCGCACCTCACGCCCGAAGCGGCCGCCAACACCGCCATGCCGATCAAGCTCTTCGGCCGCATCGCCGGAGAGCGCATCGCCTGCCCGCGCTGCGCGAGCGAGCGCACCGAACGCCTGTCGGCATTCGGCTCCACGGCCTGCAAGGCCCTCTATCGCTGCATGGCCTGCCGCGAACCGTTCGAACATTTCAAGCCAATCTAAGAAGCGCCCCAAGCGATGAGCACCCTCTTCCACCCCTTGCGCGTGAAGGCCATCGAGCCCGACACGGCCGAGGCCGTCATCGTCTCCTTCGAAGTCCCGACCGACCTGCAGGAAGTGTTCGGCTTCACGCAGGGCCAGTACCTCACGCTTCGCAAGGACATCGACGGCCAGGACCTGCGCCGTTCCTATTCGATTTGCGCCGGCCTCGACGACGGCGAACTGCGCGTCGGCGTGCGCAAGGTGCGCGGCGGCGTGTTCTCCAACTGGATCAACGCCAACCTGCACCCCGGCGACACCCTGCAGGTGATGGCGCCGCAGGGCCGCTTCTTCGTGCCCATCGAGCCTTCCTCGGCGCGGCACCACGTCGGCATCGCGGGCGGCAGCGGCATCACGCCCATCCTGTCCATCATGAAGACGGTGCTGGCGCGCGAGCCGCGCAGCCGCTTCACGCTGATCTACGGCAACCGCCAGCTGCAGTCCACGATGTTCAAGGAAGAGATCGAGGACCTGAAGAACCGCTACATGACGCGCCTCGTGCTGCAGCACGTGTTCTCCGACGAGCACACCGACTCGCCCCTGGGCTTCGGCGTGATGAACCGCGAGAAGATCGGCGAATTCCTGCAGGGCGTGGTGCCCGCCGCGCAGATCGACCATGTGTACGTGTGCGGCCCGTTCCAGATGAACGACGAGGCCGAGGCCGCGCTGCTGGCCGCCGGCGTGCCGGAAGACCGCATCCACATCGAGCGCTTCGGCGTCGCGCTGCCCTCGGCCACGCAGGTGGGCGCGGTGGTGCACGAAGCCCAGCCGGGCGACGCCAAGCAGTCGCGCATCACCATCGTGCGCGACGGCCTGCAGCGCGAGATCACCTTCACCGAGGGCCAGCCCAGCATCCTCGACGCGGCATCGGCGGCCGGGCTCGAAGTGCCGTTCTCGTGCACCTCGGGCGTGTGCGGCACCTGCCGCGCCAAATGCGTGGACGGGGAAGTCCGAATGGAACGGAACTTCGCGCTCGACAAGAATGAGGTCGCCGCGGGCTTCGTACTGACCTGCCAGGCGCACCCCCTTACCGAAAGCGTCACCCTCTCCTTCGACGAGCGGTGATAGATACTTCAGCCCTCAACGATTTTTCAACCCGGAGACAAGCCCAAATGAAATTCTTCAAGCCCTTGCTGATCGCCGCGCTCTGCGCCACCGCCGCCGCCTCGTGGGCCGACGTCAACGTCGGCGTGACCATCTCGGCCACCGGCCCGGCAGCATCGCTGGGCATCCCCGAGAAGAACACCATCTCGCTGATGCCCAAGACGATCGGCGGGCAGAAGATCAACTACATCGTGCTGGACGACGCCTCCGACACCACCGCGGCCGTCAACAACACGCGCAAGCTGATCGCCGAGAACAAGGTCGACGTGATCCTGGGCTCGACCACCACGCCGGCATCGCTGGCCATGATCGACGTGGCCAGCGAAGCGCAGACGCCGATGATCTCGGTGGCGGCATCGGCGCGCATCATCGAGCCGATGGACGCCAAGAAGAAGTGGGTGTTCAAGACGCCTCAGAACGACATCATGATGTCCCTGGCCATCGCCGAGCACATGGCCGCCAACGGCGTGAAGACCGTCGCCTTCATCGGCTTCTCCGACGCCTATGGCGAAGGCTGGTCGCAGGAATTCGCCAAGGCTGCCGACCTGAAGAAGATCAAGGTCGTGGCCAACGAGCGCTATGCCCGCACCGACACCTCGGTGACCGGCCAGGCCCTGAAGATCATGGCCGCCAAGCCCGACGCGGTGCTGGTCGCCGGCTCCGGCACGCCGGCCGCGCTGCCGCAGAAGACGCTGAAGGAACGCGGCTACGGCGGCAAGATGTACCAGACCCACGGCGTGGCCAACGCCGACTTCCTGCGCGTGGGCGGCAAGGACGTTGAAGGCACCTTCCTGCCCGCCGGCCCGGTGCTGGTGGCGGAGCAGCTGCCCGCCAGCAACCCGGTGAAGAAGTCCGCGCTCGCCTACGTGGCGGCGTATGAAGCCGCCTACGGCAAGGGCTCGGTCTCGACCTTCGGCGCGCACGCCTGGGACGCCGGCCTGGTCATGAGCTCGGCCGTGCCGATCGCGCTGAAGAAGGCGCAGCCGGGCACGCCCGAGTTCCGTGCCGCGCTGCGCGACGCACTGGAGCAGACCAAGGACGTGGCCGGCGCGCATGGCGTGTTCAACATGACCGCGCAGGACCACCTGGGCCTGGACCAGCGCGCGCGCGTGATGGTGAAGATCGAGAACGGCGCCTGGAAATACCAGCCCTGATCTCCTGCCTTGCCCCCTCCCCCTCTGGGGGAGGGCAGGGGTGGGGGCTCGACGGCATCCGACTTCGCGCGGCCTTGAGCGCAGGGGTTGCCCCCATCCCGACCTTCCCCCAGAGGGGGAAGGAGCAATGCAGCGCGGTTGAAGGCGTCTGCTGCTCACACTGATTCGATACAAGGGCCGAGCCCGAGGGTTTTATATGGATTTGCAGATTGCCCTGTTGCTGGGGCAGGACGGCATCGTGAACGGCGCGGTCTACGGACTGATGGCGCTCGCGCTGGTGCTGGTGTTTTCGGTCACGCGCGTGATCTTCATCCCGCAGGGCGAGTTCGTCGCCTTCGGCGCGCTCTCCATGGCCGCACTGCAGGGCGGCCGCGCGCCTTCCACGCTGTGGCTGCTGCTGGCGCTGGCGGCGATCGTGCTGGTGGTGGAGGCCTGGCGCTGGAAGCGCGGCGCCACCGTCGACTGGCGTTCGGCGCTGACCTGGTGCGTGGCCTTCCCGGCCGTGGCCGCCGTGCTGATACTGGGCTTCAAGCCCACGTCGCTCGCGATGCAGTCGCTCGCCACGCTGGTGCTGATCGCGCCGCTGGGCCCGCTGCTCTACCGCGTCGCCTACCGCCCGCTGGCCGACGCCAGCGTGCTGATGCTGCTGATCGTCTCGGTGGCGCTGCACGGCGTGCTGGTCGGCCTGGGTCTCTTCTTCTTCGGTGCCGAGGGCTCGCGCACCAGCGCGTTCTCCGAAGCGCGCTTCGACCTCGGCGGCATTCCGGTCAACGGCCAGTCGCTGGTGGTGGTCGGCGTCACGCTGGTGCTGGTGATCGCCATGTTCTGGTTCTTCGGCCGCTCGATGATCGGCAAGGCGCTGCGCGCCACCGCCATCAACCGCGTCGGCGCACGGCTGTCGGGCATTCCCACCGAACTGTCGGGCGACCTGAGCTTCGCGCTGGCCGCAGTCATCGGCGCCATCTCGGGCCTGCTGATCGCTCCCATCACCACGGTCTACTACGACACCGGCTTCCTGATCGGCCTGAAGGGCTTCGTGGCGGCCATCGTCGGCGGGCTCGCGAGCTATCCGCTGGCGCTCGCGGGCGCGCTGCTGGTCGGCCTGCTCGAGGCCTTCTCCTCTTTCTGGGCCAGCGCGTACAAGGAAGTGCTGGTCTTCACCCTGATCATCCCGGTGCTGCTGTGGCGCTCACTGAACAGCCATCACGTGGAGGACGAGGAATGAACACGCCTTCGTCGACTTCCACTGCTTCCACTGCCGCGAACGCGGCGCCCGAGGGCCGTCCGCTGGTGACGCCGCGCGTGCTCACCCTGGTCTTCATCGTCGCGCTGGCGCTGGCCTGGGGCTGGCTGCCCGAGTTCACCGTCTCGGTGCTCAGCAACATCGGCCTCTATGCCCTCGTGGCGGTGGGCCTGGTGCTGCTGACCGGCGTGGGCGGCATGACCTCCTTCGGCCAGGCCGCCTTCGTCGGCATGGGCGCGTACGCCACGGCCTGGATCTGCACTTCGCCCACGGCCGCCGGCTGGCTCGGCGGCCTCGCGGGCTCGGCGCTGGTGCCTTGGCTCGGCCTGCTGCTGGGGCTGGTGCTGACCTTCGCGCTGGCCTGGGCGCTCGGCGCGGTCACGCTCAAGCTCTCGGGCCACTACCTGCCGCTGTGCACCATCGCCTGGGGCCTGAGCCTGTACTTCCTGCTGGGCAACATGGAGTTCCTCGGCGGCCAGACCGGCATCACCGGCGTTCCGCCGCTGGTGGTGGCGGGTGTCTCCTTCGCCACGCCGCGCATGCTGGGCGTGGTGATCTGGGCCGTGCTGCTGCTCGCGCTGTGGGCCATGCACAACCTGCTCGACTCGCGCGAGGGCCGCGCCATCCGCGCGCTCAAGGGCGGCCGGCTGATGGCCGAGTCGATGGGCGTGGACACCGCGCGCCACCGCATCAAGCTGTTCGTGCTGGCGGCCCTGCTCGCGGCCATCTCGGGCTGGCTCTACGCGCACATGCAGCGCTTCGTGAACCCCACGCCCTTCAACCTCAACATCGGCATCGAGATGCTGTTCATGGCGGTGGTCGGCGGCGCGGGCCACCTGTGGGGCGCGGTGCTGGGCGCCACGCTGATCACGCTGCTCAAGGAGAAGCTGCAGGACGTGCTGCCCGCGCTGCTGGGCACCAGCGGCAACTTCGAGGTGGTGGTGTTCGGCCTGCTGATGCTGTTCGTGCTGCAGCGCTTTGCCGACGGCCTGTGGCCCACGATCGCGCGGCTCGCTCGCCGCTGGGTGCGCGAAGTGCCGCGCGCCGCCGGTGCCGGTCCCGCCGCATCGACCACGGCGCAACTCGCGCAGCGCGCGGTGCCCGCCGCCGGCACCCTGCTGCTGCAGGCCGACGGCGTGAGCAAGCGCTTCGGCGGGCTGGTGGCCAACAACGACATCTCGATGACGCTGAAGGCCGGCGAGGTGCATGCGCTGATCGGCCCCAACGGCGCCGGCAAGAGCACCTTCTTCAACATGATCTCGGGCGTGGACGACCCGACCACGGGCGAAGTGCGCCTGGTGGGCCAGCCGATGTCGGGCAAGCCTTCGCGCGCCTTCGCCTCGCTGGGCCTGGGCCGCACCTTCCAGCACGTGCGCCTGCTGGGCCAGCGCAGCGTGGTCGAGAACGTCGCGCTCGGCGCCCACCTGCGCGCGAAGCGCGGCTGGCTCGCGGCGATGCTGCGGCTTGACCGCGCCGAAGAGGCCGCGCTGATGGCCGAAGCCCGCAGGCAGATCGAACGCTGCGGCCTCGGCGCGCATGCCGACACGCCCGCCGCCTCGCTCTCCCTCGGGCAGCAGCGCGTGGTGGAAATCGCCCGCGCGCTCGCCAGCCAGCCCTCGGTGCTGCTGCTGGATGAGCCCGCCGCCGGCCTGCGCCACCTGGAAAAGCGCGCGCTCTCCGAGCTGCTGGGCCAGCTGCGCGCCGAGGGCCTGGGCATCCTGGTGGTGGAGCACGACATGGAGTTCGTGATGAACCTGGCCGACCGCATCACGGTGCTGGAGTTCGGCACCGTCATCGCCACCGGCACGCCCGCCGAAGTGCAGGCCAACCCGCGCGTGCTCGAGGCCTACCTGGGCGGCGCCGACGACGAACTGCTGGAAGACGCACGATGAGCCATCCCATTCTTCAACTGGAAGACTTCTGCGTCGCCTACCGCACCGTCGAAGCGGTGCACAGCGTGCGCCTGCAGGTGAACGAAGGCGAGATCGTCACCGTGATCGGCCCCAACGGCGCCGGCAAGACCACGCTGCTGTGCGCGGCCATGGGCCTGCTGCCGTCCACCGGCCAGCTGATGCTGGACGGCGAGCGCATCGCGCGGCCCGGCGTCGAGACCATGGTGGCGCGCGGCGTGGCGCTGGTGCCCGAGCGGCGCGAGCTGTTCGGCGAGATGTCGGTCGAAGACAACCTGGTGCTCGGCGGCTTCTACCAGTGGCGCAAGGGCAAGCGCGACCAGCGCGCGCGCATGGACGAGATCTTCGAGATCTTCCCGCGCCTGAAGGAACGCCGCCCGCAGATGGCGTCCACGCTCTCCGGCGGCGAACGCCAGATGCTGGCCATCGGCCGCGCGCTGATGGCGCGGCCGCGACTGCTGATGCTCGACGAACCTTCGCTGGGCCTGGCCCCGCTGGTGGTGCGCGAAGTGCTGCGCGTGGTGTCGCAGCTGCGCAGCCACGGCGTGTCGGTGCTGCTGGTGGAGCAGAACGCCCGCGCCGCGCTGCAGGTGGCCGACCGCGCCTATGTGCTCGAGATGGGCGCCGTGGCGCTCGAGGGCAAGGCGCGCGATCTGCTGCATGACCAGCGGATCATCGATACCTACCTGGGTATCGGCAAGAAGGAGTGACTTGACTTTCACCCTCCCCCGCTGGGGGAGGGCAGGGGTGGGGGCACGGCGGCCTCCACCGCCGCGCAGCCTTCGAGGACGGGGCTGCCCCCATCCCAGCCTTCCCCCAGAGGGGGAAGGAGCAACACGCAAAGGACTCGCACCATGACCACCACCCTCCAAAGCTACATCGCCGGCCGCTGGATCGGCCAGCAGGCCGCGCAGCAACTGCGCAGCGCCGTCAACGGCAAGCCCGTGGCAGCCACGCATGCCGAGGCCATCGACTTCGCGGAAGCGTTGGCATACGCGCGCCGCACCGGCATTCCCGCGCTGATGAAGCTCGACTTCCAGCAGCGCGCCGAACGCCTGAAGGCGCTGGCCAAGTACCTGGCCGCGAACAAGGAAACGCTCTACGCCATCTCGGCCCACACGGGCGCGACGCGCGCCGACAGCTGGATCGACATCGAGGGCGGTGCCGGCACGCTGAGCGCCTACGCCGGCATCGGTACCAACGAGCTGCCCTCGGGCAACCTGGTGCATGAAGGCCCGGCTTTCCCCCTCGGCAAGAAAGGCGGCTTCGCGGGCACGCACATCCTGGTGCCGCGCGGCGGCGTGGCGGTGCACATCGACGCCTTCAACTTCCCGGTGTGGGGCCTGCTCGAAAAATTCGCGCCCAGCTTCCTCGCGGGCATGCCCTGCATCGGCAAGCCGGCCACGGCCACCAGCTACCTGACCGAAGCACTGGTGCGGCTGATCGTGCAGTCGGGCATCCTGCCCGAAGGCGCGCTGCAGCTGGTCATCGGCAGCACGGGCGATTTGCTCGACCGGCTCGAAGGGCCGGACGTGGTCACCTTCACCGGCTCGGCCGACACCGCCGCGAAGCTGCGCGTGCACCCGAACATCGTGCGCCAGTCGATCCCGTTCAATGCCGAGGCAGACTCGCTGAACTGCGCGATCCTCGCGCCCGACGTGACGCCCGACGACGAAGAGTTCGATCTCTTCGTGAAAGAGGTCGCACGCGAAATGACCATCAAGGCGGGCCAGAAGTGCACCGCCATCCGCCGCGCGATCGTGCCGCGCCAGCACCTCGATGCGGTGGCCGAGCGGCTGCGCGCGCGGCTGGCCAAGACCGTGGTGGGCGACCCGTCGCGCGAAGAAGTGCGCATGGGGGCGCTGGCCTCGCGCGACCAGCAGGCCGACGTGGCCGAGCGCGTCGCCACGCTGCTCAAGGGGGCGGAACTGGTGTACGGCGAACGCGACGGCTTCTCTCCTGTTGGCGACGGCGTGGGCGAAGGCGCCTTCTTCGCGCCCACGCTGCTCTTGAGCCGCAAGCCGCTGGAGCACGACGCCGCTCACGATGTCGAGGCCTTCGGCCCCGTCAGCACGCTGATGCCCTACGACGGCATCGACGAGGCGCTGGCACTGGCCGCACGCGGCCGGGGCAGCCTGGTGGGCACGCTGGTCACGCGCGATCCGGCCATCGCCGCCAAGGCGATTCCCGTGGCGGCCGCATGGCACGGGCGCCTGCTGGTGCTCGACCGCGAAGCCGCCGCCGAATCGACCGGCCACGGCTCGCCGCTGCCGCAGCTCAAGCACGGCGGCCCCGGCCGCGCGGGCGGCGGCGAGGAACTGGGCGGCCTGCGCGCCGTGAAGCACTACCTGCAGCGCACCGCATTGCAGGGCTCGCCCACCATGCTGGCCGCCATCACCGGCGAGCATGTGCGCGGCGCGGCCGTGCGCGAGAGCGAGGTGCATCCGTTCCGCCGCTATTTCGAAGACCTGCAGGTCGGCGATTCGCTGCTCACGCATCGACGCACCGTCGGCGAGGCCGACATCGTGGCCTTCGGCGGTATCTCGGGCGACTATTTCTACATGCACTTCGACGACGTGGCTGCGAAGCAGTCGCCGTTCGGCAAGCGCATCGCGCACGGCTACTTCGTGCTGTCGGCGGCAGCGGGCCTGTTCGTGTCGCCCTCGCCCGGCCCGGTGCTGGCCAACTACGGCCTGGACACGCTGCGCTTCACCAAGCCCGTGGGCATCGGCGACACCATCCAGGCGCGCCTGACCTGCAAGCGCAAGATCGACCGCAACAAGAAAGACGCCAGCGGCCAGGGCCAGGGCGTGGTGGCCTGGGACGTGGAAGTGACGAACCAGGACGGCGAACTGGTCGCCAGCTACGACATCCTGACGCTGGTCTCCAAGAAGCCGGAAGCGGTGCAGGCATGACGACGATGTTCGACCTCACGGGCAAGGTCGCGCTGGTCACGGGCGGCAACGGCGGCATCGGCCTGGGCATGGCGCAAGGGCTGGCAAAGGCCGGCGCGCGCGTCGTCGTGGCCGCGCGCAATGCGCAGAAGTCGGCCGCCGCGGTCGAGGCATTGAAGGCGCTGGGCAGCGACAGCTTCGCGCTGGAGGCCGACGTGAGCGACGAGGCTTCGGTGCAGCGGCTGTTCGACGAGGCCGCCGCGCGCTGCGGCCGCCTCGACATCCTCATCAACAACGCCGGCACCACGGTGCGCAAGCCCGTCGACCAGCTTGCCCTCAGCGAGTGGCACAAGGTGATGGACACCAACCTCACCAGCGCCTTCCTGTGCAGCCGCGCCGCGCATGTGCACCTGAAGGCCGCGGGCGGCGGCAAGATCATCAACATCGGCTCGATGATGTCGATCTTCGGCGCTCCCTATGCGCCTGCCTATGCCGCCAGCAAGGCCGGCATCGTGCAGCTCACCAAGTCGACCGCGCTCTCGTGGGCGCCCGACAACATCCAGGTCAACGCCATCCTGCCTGGCTGGTTCGAGACCGAACTCACCGACGGCGCGCGCAGCCAGATCCCGGGCCTGTACGAGCGCGTGACGGCTCGCGCCGCCGCAGGGCGCTGGGGCCAGCCCGCGGACATCGCCGGCACGGCCGTGTTCCTCGCGAGCGCCGCCTCGGACTACGTGACCGGCACCGCGATTCCCGTGGACGGCGGGTTTTCTATAGCCGGATAGTTCACCGTGGCCGTGTAAATTCGGCCGCCATGCTCTTCTGGTTCCAGATCTTCGCCTTCGTCGCCGGCACCGCCGCGCTGCTCTATGTCTCGCGCGGCCCGCTGAGCCGGCCCGGCTCGCACGGCTTCTACCGGTTCTTCGCATGGGAATGCATGCTCGTGCTGGCGCTGGTGAACCTGCCGTGGTGGCATGACGATCCGTTCTCGGCCAAGCAGATCATCTCCAGCACCTTCTTCGTGCTGTCGATCTGGCTGCCGATCCACGCGGTGCGGCTGCTGAAGGCCAAGGGCAAGCCCAGCGAAGTGCGCGGCGACGACCCCGCGCTCTACGGTTTCGAGAAAACCTCGGCCATCGTCAGCACCGGCGCCTTCCGCTACATCCGCCACCCCATGTATACAGCGCTGCTGCTGCTGGCCTGGGGCGCGTTCCTCAAGCAGTTCACTTGGCTCACGCTGGCGCTGGTGCTCGCGGCCACGGTGCTGCTGGTGCTCACCGCCCTGCGCGACGAGCAGGAATGCATCGCGCACTTCGGCGATGCCTATCGCGACTACATGCGCGGCACGCGGCGCTTCATTCCGTTCGTGCTGTAGCCGCCCCGGCCAGGGGCGCGCCTTATACCCCAGGCGCTTGCCACTACCTTGCGGGATGCTGACGAGGCCGATCAGGTTCCGTTCACACGAACCTTCTAGCATCCGCGCATGCTGCTCGCACGCGTCCGCCATTTCGCTGAAACGCACCACAGGTTGTGGTGCGTCGCGGGCGTCCTGCTGATCCTGCTGCAGCCCTTCATTGCGGTGCATTTCCGCAGCGACGGGCTGGAAGACGAGCCGATGCTGCGGGTGCGCAGCGCCAGCGACACCACCCAGTTCGAGCCCGACGACCGCGCCGACCATCCGAGCGACCGCGAGACCACGGTCTTCGCCCAGACCCCGGCGAGCATCGACCATCCCGACACCTTCGACTTTGCGCTGAGCACGTTCATGGCGATCGTGCTGGCCATGCTGCCGCTGGCGATAGCCGTTGCGCGGCTGTCCGCGCCCATCGTGCGCGAGGCGCCCGAACACGTGCCGCCGCACGGCGGCGCCCCGCCTCCGGCGCAGCCCTGGCTGCGCCTGCCGCCCTCGGCCGCGCCCCCCTACGGGATCTGAGAAGCCGACGCCTCGTTCGCGTCGCGTCCCCCCGCTGCTTCTGGCGGCGGGCCTCTTTTCCTCGTCGAAAGGACTGCCATGTCCAGATTTTTACGTCGTGCCGACCGCACTGCGCGGGGCACTGCGCCCGTCAATTTCAATCGCCCGCAAGGGGTGGCGCCATGAACGCCCTGAACCTCGCTCTTTTTCAATGGATTTCCGCCGGCAGCCATCCCACGCCCTGGGTGCTTGCGGTCGCCATCGCCTTCGCGCTCTGGGGCAGCTGGCTCTGCGCGGGCATCGTCGCCGTCACGCTGTGGCGGCAACGCGCCGACCGCGCCTACCTGCTCGTCGTGTCGGCTGCGGCCGGCGCGACCTCGTTACTGTCACATGCCATCGCCACCGCGCTCAATGTTCCCCGCCCCTTCATGGCGGGATTCGGGCCGGCCTACATCGAGCACGCCAGCCGCGGCTCGCTGCCGAGCACGCACGCGGCCGTCATGTTCATGGTCGCGCTGGCCTTCCTGCTGCGCCCCGGCCTGCGCCGGATCGGCGTGCCGCTGCTGGCGCTGGCTGCCCTCACCGGCTGGGCGCGCGTCTACGTGGGCGTGCATTTCCCGGTCGACATCGTCGCCGGCCTGCTGCTGGGCGCGGTGGTTGCCGGTGCGATCGCCATCGCGCGCTGGCTTTTTCTCTTCTTCGTCCCGCGAACTGGCCGCGCCCCCGGCGACAGCCCGGCGACCAGCTCTCTCTGGAGACCCTCATGATCTCATCGTCCACCGCAAGACATTCGCGCGCCGGCGCCGGCATTTCCTCCGACATGGCCGCCCCCGCCGGCACACCCGGTGCCCCCGAGCCGCTGGCCCAATCCGGCGTGCCTGACGCGCCCGCCGCCGACGCGCGCAGCATCTCGTGCGTCATCCCCTGCTACAACGAGGCCGCCAACCTGCGCCTCATGCTGCCGCTGCTCGAGGACATCCTGTGGGCCACGCGGCTGCGCTGGGAAATCATCGTGGTCGACGACGGCAGCACCGACGACACCGCCGCCGTGGCCGAGGCCTGGTGCGAGCTGGCGGGCTTTCGCTGCGTTTCGCTGTCGCGCAACTTCGGCAAGGAAGCCGCCCTCACCGCCGGCCTTGCCGCTGCCACCGGCGACGCCGTGGTGCTGCTCGACGGCGACCTGCAGCATTCGCCCGAGCTGATCCACGCGATGCTGGCCCAGTGGACGGCCGGCGCAGAGGTGGTGTACGCGGTGCGCCAGGAGCGCAGCGACGAAAGCCGCTTCAAGCAGTTCGGCAGCAAGCTCTTCTACAACCTCGTCAATTCGTCGGACCGCTTCGAGGTGCCGAAGGACGCGGGCGACTTCCGCCTGATGGACCGCAAGGTGGTCGACGCGCTCATGAGCATGCCCGAGCGCAGCCGCTTCATGAAGGGCCTGTACGCCTGGGTCGGCTTCCGCGCCGTGGCGCTGCCCTACACGCCCGCGCCGCGCGCCGAAGGCACCACCAAGTTCAACGCGCGCCGCCTGGTCGGCCTGGCCATCGACGGCCTCACCGCCTTCACCACCTGGCCGCTGCGCATGGTGAGCGTCGTGGGCCTGCTGCTCGCGGTGCCGGCCTTCGGCTACGGCACCTACGTGACCATCGACCACCTGCTGTTCGGCAATTCCGTGTCCGGCTGGACCACCATCGTCGTGAGCCTGATGTTCTTCATCGGCATCCAGATGATTTCCACCGGCATCGTGGGCGAGTACATCGCCCGCATCTACGAGGAGGTCAAGGGCCGTCCGCTGTACGTGGTCCGGCGCGAACACGGCAAGGGACTCGAGTCCCGGACCGGGAAGCCATGAGCAGGCCCAGCTCTGCCTGGTGGAACTCGCCCCGACCCCTCTGGCTCATTGCCGCGCTGTTCGCGTGGCTGCTCGCGACCGCATGGGTGCGGCCGCTGATGGCTCCCGACGAAGGGCGCTACGGCGGCGTGGCGCTCGCGATGCTGCATTCCGGCGACTGGCTGGTGCCTCGGCTCGACGGCCTGCCGTTCTTCCACAAGCCGCCGCTGTTCTACTGGATCGGCGCGGCGGCGATGTCCCTGACCGGCCCGACCGAATGGGCGGCGCGGCTGCCTTCGATCATCGGCGCGGGTGTGGCGGCGGCGGCGCTGTTCCTGTTCCTGCGGCGCTGGTCGACAGCATGGCAGGCGCTGCTGTCGACCGTGGTGCTGGTGACGACGCCCTTCTTCTTTCTGGGTGCGCAGTTCGCCAACCTCGACATGCTGGTGGCCGGGTGCATCTCGGCCACGGTGCTGCTGGGCGCCGGCGCGGCGCTGGCCCGGGAGCGCGACGAGCCCTGGCGCGCGCTGCTCGCGGGCGCCTACCTGATGGCCGCGGCCGGGCTGCTGGCCAAGGGGCTGATCGGCCTGGTGCTGCCCGGCGCGGTGCTGGTGCTGTGGTGCGCGGCAACGCGCAAGACCGTGGTGCTCAAGCTCGCGCTCTGGCTGCCGGGGTGGGCGGTGCTGCTGGCGGTGGCGGGTCCGTGGTTCGTCGCGATGCAGCTGAAGTACCCCGAGTTCTTCGACTACTTCGTCATCACGCAGCACTTCCGGCGCTTCGCTTCGTCGGGCTTCAATAACGAGCACCCGTTCTGGTTCTACATACCGGTGCTGGCGGTGCTCACGCTGCCGTGGTTCGCTTGGGTGTTCGTGCCGCGCGGCAAGAACGGCGAGGCCCGCTCGCGGCTGTCGGATGTCGACTGGCTCATGTGGATCTGGCTGGTGGTGATCGTGGCCTTCTTCTCGATGCCGCGATCCAAGCTGGTCGGCTACGTGCTGCCCGCGCTGCCGCCGCTGGCCTACCTGGTCGCGCAGCGCGTGCTGGCCGGCCGCGTCGTCGAGAAGATGCTGCCCAGGATGCGCGCCACGGCCGTGGCCGCCGCCGTGCTGTGCGTGGCGTGCGTGGGCGCGGTCGCGATCTACTCGGTGCCGCCGGGCACCCGGCTGCGGCTGCCCGCGGGTCAGGTGGTCGCGCCCGGCGACCAGGTGATGATGCTCGACAGCTACTACTACGAGATCCCGTTCTACTGGAACCTGCGCTCGCCGGTGCTCATCTCGGACGACTGGAAGGCCGCCGCCACCGACACCCGCGACAACTGGCGCAAGGAGATCTACGACGCGAGCCGCTTCGAGCCCGCGCGCGCCGACGCCACGCTGGTCAATCGCACGGAGCTAGCGCCCGTGCTGTGCGTGCCGCACACCACCTGGCTGGTCGGGCCGATCGCCTCGCAGCTGTCGAACCCCTGGCTGGGCAAGGCGCAGGTGGTGGCGCTCAACGAAAGCATCGCCGCCTGGCGCTTTCCGGGCAGCGCCACGAGCGACCCGGGCTGCCTGGGCACCGCCGCGGCCGCCGCTTCCACGACCACCGCACCCTCTCCTTCCGCGCCCGTGCCCAAGACGAATGGCAATGACTGACACTTCCGGCCCTCCGGGGCCGACGTTGCGCCACCTCTGCGTGTGCGCGGACGATTTCGGCATGAGCACCGGCGTCAACGCCGCCGTGCTCGACCTGGCCGAACTCGGCAAGATCTCCGCGACCAGCGGCATGGTGCGGCGCGGGGCGTGGGCCACGGGCGCGCGGGCGCTGCGCCGGCTCGACCCCGCGCGGCTGGACGTGGGCCTGCACCTGGACCTCACCCGCCCAGAAACGCCGGACGGCCCCGAACCCGGCCTGGCGGGGCTGATCGCGCGCACCTACTCGCGCACCGTGTTCTCGCCCGTGCTCTACGCCGACATCCGCGACCAGTTCACCCGCTTCGAAGACGCCATGGGCCGCCCGCCCGCGTACGTCGACGGCCACCGGCACGTGCACCAGTTCCCGGTGGTGCGCGAACTGCTGGTCGACGAAATCCTGCGCCGCTACCCGACGTCCCCGCCGTGGGTGCGCTACACCGCACCGGGCAGCCGCCGCGGCCCCGACCGGCTGAAGGCCCGCGTGATCCATGCACTGGGCGGCGCGGGGCTGGCGGCGCTCGCCACGAAGCACGGCATTCCGGTGAGCCGGCGCCTGCTGGGCGTGTACGACTTCACCGGCGACATTCAGAGCTATGAGCGGCACCTGGCCGAGTGGCTCGCGGCCTGCCGCACGGGCGACGTGCTGATGTGCCATCCGTCGACCAGCATCCAGCCCGGCGACCCGCACGGCGCAGCGCGCATGCGCGAATACGCGGTGCTGCGCGTGCTTTCGCTGCAGGGGCACGGGCAGGCCGGCGAGATCGCGATCACGCCGCTGTCGCAGGTCTTGCGGCACGGCGAACTCGTACATGCGTAGGCCCGACTTGCCATCGTCATCTTCATCGCTTTCATCGCCTGATCCGGCGGTGGCGGACGCCGGCCACACGACGCTCGCTCCGCCGGCACGATAGCCACGGCCCCGGGCCCCGCGCCATATGCAACATGGGGGCGCTAACATCCGCGCCTCTTCCTCACCCGCGCAGCCCGACGCCCCATGCCCTCCCCGAAAAGCACCGCCTTCCCCTCGGCGGCGCAAGCCGCGCTGCTGTTCCTGGCGCTGTGCCTGTGCGAGATCGTCGTGGGCGCGGCGCTGCGCGACGCCAACCGGTGGCTGGGCCTGAACGGCATGCAGATCGGCGTGCTCTCCGCCGTGCTGGGCAACGGCTGCGTGTTCGCGGCGGTGATGCATGCGCAGCAGCTCACATGGCGCGATCTGTTCCACCAATCGCGCGCGTCCGCCCGCGTCACGCTGCTGCTGGTGGTGCCGCCGGTGCTGCTGCTGGTGCCCGCGCTGCTGCTGACCATCACCTCCGCGTTCAATTTGCTGGTGCGCATCGCGCCCCTGTCGGCGTGGGAAGAAGCCATGTTCAGCCGCATGGCCGACGGCAGCGTGGCGGCCGTGCTGGCGGTGTGCGTGGTCGCGCCGCTACTGGAAGAAATGCTGTTCCGCGGCATCGTGCTGCGCGGCTTCCTGCAGCGCTATCCGCGCTGGCAGGCCATCTTTCTTTCGGCCCTGCTGTTCGGTGCGGCGCACATGAACATCTACCAGTTCGTGGTCGGCTTCGTCATGGGCACGGTGCTGGCGTGGCTCTACGAACGCACGCGCTCGCTCATTCCCTGCATTGCGCTGCATGCCGCGTACAACAGCGCCACGCTGCTGTTCGCGGACTGGCTCGACGCCGCGTCGCCCGCGCGCCTGCTGTGGGTTGCGCTGCTGGCGCTGACGGCCGCCGTGTGCGGCACACTGGTGCTGCGGCTGATGCTGGTGGCCAGGCCGGCGCGGCGCACCTCGGCCTGACAGCAACCAGGAACACGGACATGCCTCACTTCCCCAACGCGAACCCTGAGCTTTCCAGCCGCTATCGGAACAAGGCGACGCATGGCGGCAACCGCACGCCTTCGGCGGCCGACTGGTTCAAGAACGACGACACGCTGGACCGTCTGGCCGCGTCGAGCACCAATCCCGACGCACAGGAAATCGGCAAGGGCATCGCTTCCACATGGGTCGTCGCCTTTCTCAACGGCGTTCCCGAGACGACCGACCCCGCACTCTACGAGGACTACTACACCGACTTCCTGCGCTATCAGGCCACCATGGTGCAAGACTTCGGCGAGCACATCGACAGCCATGTCGCGCGGTTCGAGAAGCTGGGAATGCCCACGGGCATCAAGCAGATCAAGCAGTTCGACGCCGCCCGGCTGGCCGAGGCCGACGTGGCCGCCACCGGTCGCTGGGCATGCTACATCTCTGTCGGGCGACACGGCATCGCATGCGGTGGAACGCTGGGCACCGACGCCAGGCTGTACATCAACGAGCCCGACACCGGATTGCTTGGCTACGACGGGAAGGCCGGCTTCTTCCCGGATCTGGACGACTGCATTTCAGGCCGCCGCGCCAAGGAGCATCTGCCGCCCACGGATGCAGCGCGGTTCTGGATGTACCAGCCGGGATAGGGCCGGGGACGTCACGCCGCTGTCCGCACAAGCGGGCAGCAAGCTCCGATCCGATCCTCGCTAGGAACGAACCGGCGGCAGCGGCCGTGCATCGACCGCCTCGCCGTCGACGATGAAGTGGCCGCCCGCCACATGGTGCAGCGTGCGCAGTTCGTCGTGCCCGTCGAAGTTCCAGCGCCCGTTGGCGAAAACGCGCGAATCGGCTTGCGCGGCGATCACCTCGCCCAGGAACAGGTCGTAGCTCTGCTGGATGTGCGGCTCGGGCAGCAGTCGGCATTCGAGCCATGCGGCGCAGCCTTCGAGCAGTGGCGCATCGGTGGCTGTGCCCGCGAAGGTCTGCAGGCCGTAGGCGGCGAACTTGTCGTGCCCCGACTGCTCGACGATCTCACGGCCCGAGCTGTTGCCCAGTGCCTCCGTCAGGTCGAGTTGCGCGCGCGTGGGCACCTGCAGCGCGAAGCTGCCGGCGCCTTCGAGCAGCACGCGCGTCCAGGTGCTCTTGTCGAGCACCACAGCCACCTTGGGCGGCGCGAAGTCCAGCGGCATGGCCCAGGCCGCGGCCATGATGTTGCGCTGGCCGCCGTGCGCCGCGCTCACCAGCACGGTGGGGCCGTGGTTCAGCAGGCGGTAGGCCTTGTCGAGGGGAACGGACAGGCGGTGGGAGGCGTTCATGGCATGGGCCCTGGCAACAACAAACAGTTCAGTTCGCCGATTCTGTCGCAGGCAGGCGCCGCACGATCACCGTGCGGATGCGCTGCGCGTCGACGTCCGTCACTTCGAACTCGCAGCCGTCGTGCACCCAGGTCTGGCCCGGCGACGGCAGGCCGCCGAAGCACGCGAGCAGGAAGCCGGCGACCGAGGTGTAGCTGTCGTCGTCGCTCAGCAGGCCGTGCGTCTGCAATGCCTGCTCCAGCAGGTGCAGGTCGGCGCTGCCGGACACGGTCCAGGTGTCGGCGGCGGTCTGCTGGATTTCCAGCGTTTCGTCTTCGTCGGGAAACTCGCCCGCGATGGCCTCGAGCACGTCGATGGGCGTGACCACGCCGGTCAGCGTGCCGTGCTCGTCGTTGACCAGCGCGAGCTGCCCGCGCGCGCCGCGCAGCGTGTCGATGAGGCGGATCACCGTGGTCGACTCCGGCACGTAGATCGGCGCGCGCAGGCCGCCGCTCTCGTCGATCTTTCCGTGCCGCAGCAGGTGGCCCAGCAGGTCTTTCGCGCGCGCCACGCCGACCACTTCGTCGAGCGAGCCGCGACACACCGGGAAGATGCCGTGCGGCGTGTCGAGCAGCTGCTCGCGCACCGCGTCCGGGTCGTCGTTCAGGTCGACCCAGGAGATGTCGGCGCGCGGCGTCATCACCGAGCGCACGTTGCGATCGGCCAGCGACAGCACGCCGCTGACCATGTTGCGCTCCTCGATCGCGAATGCGGGCTCGGGCAGCGGCGCTTCGCCGTCGGCGGTGGCGCCGGCGGGCACAGGCTCACCCGGGCCGCGGCCGCCCAGCAGCCGCAGGATGGATTCGGCCGTGCGGTCGCGCAGCGGGCGGCGCGCCTCGTGCTTGAGCGCATTGCGCTTGGCCCACTGGTTCAGCGTCTCGATCATCACGGAGAAGCCGATGGCGCCGTACAGGTAGCCCTTCGGAATATGGAAGCCCAGGCCCTCGGCCACCAGGCTCAGGCCGATCATCAGCAGGAAGCTCAGGCACAGCACCACCACCGTCGGGTGCGCGTTGACGAAACGCGTGAGCGGCTTCGACGCCCACAGCATGATGCCGATGGAGATGATCACCGCCGCCATCATCACCGGCAGGTGGTCGACCATGCCCACGGCGGTGATGACCGCGTCGAGCGAGAACACCGCGTCGAGCACCACGATCTGCGTCACCACCAGGCCGAAGCTCGCATAGGCGGTCGAGCCGCTGGCCGTGTGCGTCACGCCCTCGAGCCGCTCGTGCAGCTCCGACGTGGCCTTGAACAGCAGGAACAGGCCGCCGATCAGCAGGATGAGGTCGCGCCCCGAGAAGCCCTGGCCGAACACGGTGAAGAGCGGCGTGGTCAGCGTGACCAGCCACGACACCACCGACAGCAGCCCCAGCCGCATGAACAGCGCCAGGCCCAGGCCCAGCCGCCGCGCGCGGTCGCGCAGGTGCGGCGGCAGCTTCTCGGCGAGGATCGCGATGAAGATCAGGTTGTCGATGCCCAGCACGATCTCCAGGACGACGAGCGTCAGGAGACCGATCCAGGCGGCGGGGTCGGTGAGCAGTTCAACGATCATGGTGGAAGAAGAAGACGCGCAAACGCGTGCGGCCCGGCATGGCGCGGGCCATGTCGGGCGACAAGGGGGAAAAGGCGGGATGGACGGGAGCCGCGAAAGGGTCGGTCGCGACGCACGGAGACGGGCGGAAGCTGGCGCAGGCCAGCGGCCTACTGGGAGGCTCGGAGGAGGATTTCACACCCCCAGTTTATCGAACCCGCGCCGGCGGCCCGCCAAAAGCCGTATCAACCGGCCGGCAAACGCTGCATCAGGCAGGCCAGCAACACCGGTTCGTTCTCGATCTTCGAGCGGTCGATGCGGCGCGTCTGGCCGTTCGCGACGATCACCAGATGCTCGTCCACCAGCACGCCGTCGGTCTCCGATTGCGTGCGCACCGTGTCGATGCTCGACCATGCAATGAGCTGCCCCTTGTGCACCAGCCCTTCCGCATTCATGCCCAGCGCGCCGAAGTCCACCGTGTCGCCGGCATGCACGCGCCGCTCGACCTCGCCGCGCAGCACCCTGCCGATCGCCTCGTCGACCTCGGCCCGCAGCGCCGCTGCGTGGTCCCACAGGCCGAGCCGAAGCCGCGTGGTCTTGCCGCGGCGCGTGGTGATCAGCATGTGGTCGCGGCCGTGACGATGGCGCAGCCGTGTCACGTCGGCAAAGGCGATGGTGCGCCGCCCTAGCTGCAAACCGTGCGCGCCGAGCGTCAGCATCGGCGGCGTGCGCCACCACGCGAAGAAATCGCCGCCCCGCCACACGATGAGGTAAAGCCCAACCGGCACGGCCATCGCCGCGAGGAAGACCATGCCTTCGTCGGACACCGGCTCGCCATCGGACAGGAAAGGAAGAATGAAAATCCGCGCGGGGACCAGCATCACCGCGCACAGCGCATAGACCACGGCCAGCCCGCCCATCACACAGTAGAACGCGTGGCGCGGAAAGATTCTGGCGTGACGGATAGGCATGTGAACTGCCCAATGCGTGGACAGCGGGCGCAGTGCGTGAATTGAAAAAACAGGGGCACACCTTAACAGTGCGATGCAGCCCGAACGCGCATGAACGTGCCGTGGCGGGGCTCTTTTTTTCGGTGTCGGCGCCGCGCCGACATGGCCGATAGGTAGGAAGAGTTAAGTTCCGCGCGGGCCGTTGCGTGGCCTCTGCTTAAGCACTCATTGCGCGCGCTGCTTCGCCACGAACTCCGGCGTCACCGTCCCCTGCTTGTTCCCGAACTGCGCGATGACGTAGTTCGCGAGGGCCGCGACTTCGGTGTCGGTGTATGCCTTGTCGAACGCGGGCATGTAGACCTCGTTGTCGCGCACGCGCATCTTCACGCCCCGCAAGATCATCTGCGTGACGTTCATGCCGCCCGGGTCGTTCACGCCGCGCGTTCCCAGCAGCGACGCGTAATTCGTCTGCTGCCCTTGCCCGTTCCACTGGTGGCAACTGGCGCATGCCGCGGCGAAGAGCCTGAGGCCTTGCTCATGCCCTTCGGCCGTGTTGGCCGCCGGCGCCGCCGCGCTCGCGGCCACGGCCCAGGGCGCCTTCGCGTCGATCTCGATCGGCTCCTTGCCGGCCTTCGCGGGCACCGTGCGCAGGTAGCTCACCAGCGCCGCGGTGTCTTCCGCCTTCAGGTGCTGCAGGCTGTGCTCCACCGCCTCGCCCATCGGCCCCGATGCCGAGCCCCGGCCATCGGCGTGCCCCGTGGTGAGGTACGCGGCAATCTCCGCGTCGCTCCATGCGCCGATGCCGTTCTTCACGTCCGACGTGATGTTGTAGGCACGCCAGCCCTGGACCGATTCACCCGCCAGGTTGTTGCTCGTCTCCAGCGCGAAGGCGAAGTTGCGCGGCGTGTGGCACTCCGCGCAATGACCCAGCGCGGTGGCCAGGTACTTGCCCTGGTTCCACGCGGGCGGCTGCGACGGATCGGCCTCGAAGCGGCGGCTCTTGAAGAAGGCCGCGTTCCAGAAGCCCATGGCCCAGCGCTGGTTGAACGGAAAGCCCAGGTCGGCCTCGCGGTTCGGCTGCTTCACCTGGGGCAGGCTGAAGAGATAAGCCTTGATCGCGAGCACGTCCTTGCGGCTCAGCGCGGTGTACGCGGTGTACGGGAACGCCGGGTACAGGCGCTGCCCGTCGGCGCGCACGCCGTCGTGCACGGCGCGCACGAACTGCTCGTCGCTCCAGTTGCCGATGCCGGTGGCCGGGTCGGCCGTGATGTTCGACGAGTAGATGGTGCCGAAGGGCAGCACGAAAGGCAGCCCGCCCGCAAAGGGCTCGCCCTTGCCTGGCACCGTGTGGCACGCGATGCAGTCGGCGGCCTTGGTGAGGTATTCGCCGCGCACCAGCAGCGCCGCATCGGCCGGCGCACCGGCCAGCACGGGCGCCTCGCCCTCGGACTTGTCGGCGCGGTTGAGAAAGAAATACAGCGCCGCGCCCACCACGAACACCGCCACCAGGAACTTGAAGAGTCGCTTCATGCCGCGCTCCTTTCGTCAGGCGCCGCATACCCGGCATCGGCGATCTTCTTCTTCAGCGCCTCCTTGTCCTGGACCAGCAGCGCGCGGTTCACGGGCAACGCGCGCAGGCGCACGCCGGTGGCCGCGAAGATCGCATTGGCCAGCGCCGGCGCGGCAATGGCGGTGCCGACTTCGCCGAGCCCGCCGGGCGCTTCGCTGCTCCTGACGGTGTGGACCTCGACCGGCGGCGACTCGTTGATGCGCAGCATCCGGTAGTCGTGGAAGTTGCTCTGCTCGATGGCGCCCTCGCGCAGCGTGATCTCGCTGAACAGCGCGGCGCTGAGGCCGAACAGCAGCCCGCCCTGGATCTGCGCCTCGATGGAACTCGCGTTCACCGCAATGCCGCAGTCGAGCGCGACCACCGCGCGCCGCAGCCGCACCTCGCCCTGCGGCGTGACCTCGACCTCGACCATGGCGCACACGCGGCTGCCGAACGGGTCGCCCACGGCCACGCCGCGCCCCACGCGCGGCGGCAGCGCGCCCTTGCCCCAGCCGATCTTGTCGGCGGCAAGGTCGAGCACCGCGAGCGTGCGCGGGTTCTTCTTCAGCATCGCGCGCCGGTAGGCCACCGGGTCCTTCTTCGCGCGCTGCGCCAGTTCGTCGATGAAGCTCTCCAGCACGAAGAGGTTGTGCGTCGGCCCCACGCCGCGCCACCAGCCGACGTTCAGGCCGCTGGGCATGTCGTGCCGCACCCACTCCACCTTGAGGTTCGGCAGGTCGTAGCAGGGCTCGGCGACGCATTCGATCAGGTCGCCGTCCATGCCGTCCTTGCCCATGAAGGCCGGGGCCCAGCGGCCCAGCACGGTGCCGCCCGAGATGCGGTCGCCGAACCACAGGATCTGCCCGTCGCCGTCGACCACGGCCGAGATGTCGTCGTGATACATCGGCCGCACGATGTCGTGGCGGATGTCTTCCTCGCGCGTCCACACCACCTTGAGCGGATACGGCACCTGCCTGGCGAAGGCCACGGCCTGCTCGACCGAGTCGGTCTCCAGCCGCCGGCCGAAGCCGCCGCCCAGGTACTGGTTGTGCAGCACGACCTTGTCCGCGGCCAGCCCGGTGATTTTTGCGGCCACGCTCACGCAGCGCGCCGGCACCTGCGTGCCGACCCAGATCTCGCACCCGTCGGGCCGCACATGCACCGTGGTGTTGAGCGGCTCCATGGTCGCGTGCGCCAGCATCGGCAGGTCGTAGGTGGCCTGCACCAGCGTGCCCTCGGGCCGCTTGCCGGTTTCCTTGCCGACGATCGCCTTGTCTTTCGCGAGCGCATCGGCCAGCGCCGAGCGCAGCTGCTGCGTCGTGAGCGTGGCGTTCTGGCCCGGCGTCCACTGGATCTTCAGCGCATCGAGGCCCCGCTTCGCGGCCCAGAAATGCTCGCCCACCACGGCCACCGCGTCCTTGATGCGCAACACGTCGAGCACGCCGGGAATCGCGCGCGCGGCCTTGTCGTCCACCGAAGCCAGCACGCCGCCGAGCGTGGGGCTGGCCTTGACCGTCGCCACCTTCATGCCCGGCACGCGCACGTCGATGCCGAACTGCGTGCTGCCGTCGACCTTGCTGGCCGAATCGACGCGCCGCAGCGGCAGGCCGATGAGCTTGAAGTCCTTGGGCTCCTTCAGCGCCACCTTGGCCGGCATCGGCAGCTTCGCCGCCGCCGCCGCAAGCGCGCCGAAGCCGAGCTGCCGGTTCGAAGCCGGATGGCTCACCACGCCGCGCGCGACCGTGCAGCTCGTGGGGTCGACGCTCCACTGCGCGGCAGCGGCGCCGACCAGCAGCGTGCGCGCGACGGCACCGGCCTCGCGCAGCACGGCGTAGGTGCCGCGCGTGCTGGTCGAGCCGCCGGTGATCTGGCCGCCGAGCAGCGGCATGCCGTAGAGCGCTTCGTTGGGCGGCGAATGCTCCACGCGCACCTGGTCGAGCTCGACGCCGAGTTCCTCGGCCAGCAGCATCGCGGAGCCGGTGTAGATGGCCTGGCCCATCTCGACCATCGGCATCACCAGGCGCACGCCGCCGTCGGCGTCGATGCGGATGAAGGCGTTCGGCGCGAAGGCCGGGTTGCCGTCCGCGAGCGCGGCAGCCGCATCCGCGGGTTGCTGGCGGGCACTGATGGCCGCGAAGGCCTTGCCGCCGCCGACCCAGGTGAAGGCCAGCGCCAGGCCGCCGGCCTGCAGGGCGGCGCGCCGGCTGATCCCGGCGGCGGCGCTCACGATGCGCTCCTGGCCGGCATCGTCACCACCGACTGCAGCACCTCGGGCTTGCCTGTCGCGGCCTGTTTGATGGCCGCCCGGATGCGCGAGTAGGTACAGCATCGACAGACGTTGCCCGACATGGCGAGGTCGATGTCGGCGTCGCTCGGGTCGGGCGTGCGCTGTATCAGCGCCGCGGCGGACATGATCTGCCCCGATTGGCAGTAGCCGCACTGCACCACGTCGACGTCGAGCCAGGCCTTCTGGATGCGCTGGCCGGCCGGGGTCTGCGAGACGGCCTCGATGGTGGTGACGGCCTTCTTGCCGATCGCGCCGACAGGCAGCACGCACGAGCGCACGGGCTGGCCGTCGAGGTGCACGGTGCAGGCACCGCACTGCGCGATGCCGCAACCGAACTTGGTTCCGGTGAGCCCGACGATGTCGCGCAATGCCCAGAGCAAGGGCATGTCGTCGGGAGCGTTGACGACAACGGACTGGCCGTTGATATTGATATCAATCATGGCGCTGCCTTTTCTGCTTGTTTCATCGGGGGCCGGCACTGCACCATAGCGCCAGTTTGAAAAATGCGCTTGGGCTTTGCCAAATCCGCCGGCATCCGGCCGGCGCACTTCAGAGGGCAGAGGGCAATCGCCAACGAAAGTCCTCATCGTCAGCTTCCGGTCCGCCGGCGGCTGCCAGCATCCCGCCACAACAAAAGCAAAAGGCCTTGTCCATGACCGCAGAAGCAGCCCCGCAGCCCACCGCCACACGCCGCCCCGGCCTTGCCGACCTGGTGGCCGGCGTCTCCATTGCCGGCCTGCTGCTGCCCGAGGCGGTGGCCTATTCAGGCATCGCGGGCCTGCCGCCGCAGGCGGGGGTGATCGCGCTCTTTACCGGGCTGCTGGTCTACGGCCTCTTCGGCAGCAGCCGCTTCGCCATCGTCTCGGCCACCTCGTCGTCGGCAGCCGTGCTGTTCGCGGCCACCACGTCGATGCCGGGCATCGACATGGCCACGCGGCTCGCGATGGGCGCGGCCATCGTCGGGCTGGCCGGGGTGTTCTTCGTGATCGCGGGCATGGCGAAGCTGGGCGCGGTGTCCAGCCTCATCGCCAAGCCGGTGCTGCGCGGCTTCGCGCTGGGGCTGGCGCTGACCATCGTGGTCAAGCAGCTGCCCAAGGTGCTGGCGGTGCAGCCGGCGCACAGCGACTTCTTTCGCCTCATCGGCGGGCTGCTGGGCGAATGGCGGCACTGGAACCTGGCCGGCGCGGCGATGGCGCTGGTCGCGCTGGTGCTGCTGCGCGGGCTCTCGCGCTGGCGCGCGGTGCCGGCCGCGCTGCTGGTGATCGTGGCCGGCATCGCGCTCGACGTGAGCGGGCTTTGCCATGCCTGGGGCGTGGCCGCGGTGGGGCCGATCTCGCTCGACTTCTCGCACCCCGGCGTGCCGCAGCTCGACCGCACGCAATGGCAGAACCTGGGCGGACTCGCGTTCGCGATGGCGCTGATTCTTTATGCGGAGTCGTACGGCTCGATCCGCACCTTCGCCATGCGCCACGGCGACAACGTCTCGGCCAACCGCGACCTGCTGGCGCTGGGCGGCGCGAACATGCTGTCGGCGCTGTTCCAGGGCATGCCGGTGGGCGCGGGCTATTCGGCCACATCGGCCAACGAATCGGCCGGCGCGCAGAGCCGCGCGGCGGGCATCGTGGCCGGGCTGGTGGTGGGAGTGGCGGTGTTCACGCTGCTGCCGTGGATCGCGCACACGCCCGAGCCGCTGCTGGCCGCCATCGTGATCAACGCGGTGAGCCATTCGCTGAACCCTTCGGCGCTGCGGCCCTACTTCCATTGGCGGCGCGACCGGCTGGTGGCGCTGGTGGCGGTGGCCGCCGTGCTGGTGCTGGGCGTGCTCGACGGGCTGCTGGCGGCCATCGGCGTGAGCCTGCTGCTGCTGCTGCGCGGCTTCTCGCGCACCACGGTGAGCTGGCTCGGCCGGCTGGGCCAGAGCCACGACTATGTCGACACCGCGCGCCACCCCGAGGCGGCGGTACCGCCGGGCGTGCTGATCGCGAGGCCCGAGGTGCCGCTGTTCTTCGGCAATGCCGATGCGGTGTTCGCGTCGATCCGCGCGCGCATCGACGCCACGCCAAGCCTGCGGCGCATGGTACTGAGCCTGGAGGAATCATCCGACCTCGACGCCACCAGCATCGAGGCGCTGTGCGACTTCGCGGCCTACGTGCGCGTGCGCGGCCTGCGCCTGTCGCTGGCACGGGTGAAGGACGACGTGCGCGACCTGCTGGCCAAGGTGAATTCGCCCGATCTGCACGCGGAGGTGTATGCGCCCTGGAGCGTGGACGATGCGGTGCGGCCAGACTATGCACCCCAGACAGGCAATGGCCAGCAAGCACCAGAAATCCGCAGATAGCAGACCAACCTCATGCCCCCGTCATTCGGTGAGCGGATCTACAAAGCCTTGGGCAGGATCTTCGAGCTGCACTCCCCTCCCTCCGGAAAGAGAGAGCGCCCCTTCAACGTCGCTACGTGATTGCGCCACTCCGGCATGCTCGCAAGTTTCGATAGTTCAACACTCTGAATTTTTCGAGCTTCTCCCACTCCGTACCCGAATCTCGCCAGCCATACCTCGTCTTGTTCGTCGAGTAAGAGCATGGCGTTCTCCCTCGCAGGATCGGCACCAGCCATGAAGCAGCCAGCTGATTTGACCCGTTTCGCCACCAGCCGTTGAATACCAGGAAACGTCGCGGTACTCGGTGTGGCTGCATTCGCACCGGCGACCGCTGCCACCGGCGCTGGCCAACCGGCGGAACTGACGCCAAGCGCGATGTCGCCATTCGCGGCTATCGTCATCATCAGCTCTTCTCTACCAATTTCGGCACTCAGCGCGCGCTGGATACGGCTCAAGATAGGGATGCTCTCTTCCCAATTTTTTTGAGCCACCGCCGCGACTCCAGGCAAAGACTGAGATTCAAGACTGACGAACTTGATACTGGGCTCATCGCCATATACCTGCCTGATTATTTGTCTGATGTCCTGGCGCCCGGTGAAGCAGCTTTCATACTTGGCGTTGCCATACCACCCGGTACCCTTGTTGGCTACGTCGAGAAAAGCTTTCAGAGTAATTGCACGATCCAGCTTGTTCAGCCCCGATCTGGACAAGATCTTGAGCACGTCGGAGCATGCCTCAGCGAGTTCGCCTCCCGAAGAGGCTCCCAGTCGTTGAAGCAGGTTGGATTCAGCGCCTCCGCTCATCAGAGTCTGGAGCAAGCTCATTTGCTCCGGACGATTCGGATAGGCGAGCACTTCGGCGGATCCAACTGAATCGATTGACGGAACTGCCGATTCGGTCGGCAACGTGGGATCGAACACCGATTTGTAGTACCGGAACTGGAGTCGGACCGTGAACGCTTTCTTGGCTTCTTCGGGGGTAGTTTTTTGGAGTGCCTCACTTGCCTGCAGGACTGTCTGCCCGCTCTTTGTCTCCCCGAGATAAACCGGCACCTGAATTGTTTGAACACCTGCGTAGATGTGATCTTTCCAGGTGAGGGACGCGGTCTTCTGCGAAGGCAATGTATTGCCGAATTGAAGGTCTATGAATTTCTCCGCCCTGTCGAACGCAGGTTTGGTCAGTGTCGTGGAGAGACCAGCAACAGTCGCCGCGGTGCCTCCGGTAGCAAAAACCGCCGCGACTGCCAGCATCGATTGCGCCGGAGCAACGAGATTTGCCTTGGAATCAGTCGTGGACCGTACGAGTACCGTGAATTTCAAATCGCCCGCATCACCTGGACCGATCTTTTTCGTCGGAGTCAAGGGAACAATGAGTTGTCGCGCAGTGCTGGCAAGAACACATCCTCCGGCGTTGTTTCTGCCATCCAGCGTCAGCAACATTGACTCGCGACCGCTTTGGGGCATATCGAAACCGTCTACGACGACAGAGGTCGACAGCTGAATCTCTTTCTTGAAGAAGGTCTTCAGCCAACCAGCATCGCCAAGCGGGATGCATCCCTTATCCCGCGGCAGATCGGTTTCGGCCGTGACCATCACATAACCGTCATCGCCCTTGGCGTTGAGCAACCAGGCAGGGGGCACGGCGAAGTGGGAAACATCAGGCGTGCGCGGATAGAAGAACGGACTCGCGCCCCAAGCCGTGAACGAGGTGACAACGAGCAATGAGAAGCCGGCGGCTTTCAACATATCCATGATTCTTGCTACCCAGGTTCTTGACTCCGAAAAGGAGCAGATTCATTGCCGCTGTCCACCGACCACTCGGGCACCGGAAGCAGATCTTGCGCAAGCGGAAGGATGCGGAATCCCGGCATTCTTCGAGAGCGCATGCATCAAGGAACATCCCATGTTCAGGTGATGCCTTGACTCGTATGGGTTGCTAGCGCTTCACCGCCTGCCGCCTGAACTCGCTCGGACTCCCGCCCGTGTGCTCGCGGAACACGCGGCTGAAGTGCGAGAGGTTGCTGAAGCCCGAGGCCAGCGCGATGTCGGTGATGGAACGCGCCGCGTTCGCCGGCTCGAGCAGGTCGCGGATGCTCGCGGCCAGCCGCTGGTGCTGGATGTAGCCGTTCAGCGTTTCGTCGTCGCCTGCAAAGGCGCTGTGCAGCAGGCGCTTGCTGCAGCGCAGCGCCAGAGCCATGCTGTCGATCGACAGCGCCGGGTCGTGCAGGTTCTGCGCGACGTGGTGACGGATGCGGTCCTTCAGGGCCTCGCGTTGCGTCAGCGGCGTTTCCTGCCCTGCCAGTTCCATCAACGACAACCGCACCAGTTGGATGAGCAGTTCGCCCGCGCCGCGCGCCGCGGCCTCGCTCATGAAGGGCAGCTCCAGGTAGGTGCTGCGCATCGTCTCCAGCGCCACGCGCGAGATGCCGCTGGCGCCGCCGATGCGCCGTGCCACCAGGTCGTTGAGCGGCAGCGCGGGTGACGCGAGCTGGTCCTTCGGCAGCATCACGATGAGGTGGTCGCTGCGTTCGGGGTTGGCCACGGTGTAGTCGGCGGTGGTGTCGTAGAGCGTCCATCCGCCCGATCGCACGGCGGCGGCGCGGCCGCGCTGCGTGACTTCGGCCGAGCCCTGCCAGGGCGCGACGATCTTGAGGTACGGCGCTTCGCTCAGGCGCGCCATCTGCGTGGTGCGCAGCACCCGGTGGCGGTTGGCTTCCAGCCGCGTGAGGATCACGTCGCCTGCGTGCGAGGCCGCGAGGTGGCCGTCGAATTCGCTGTCGTCGTACAGGTCGGAGCCCAGGCCGCCGAAGTGCCGCCACACCCACTCGCACCACAGCGGCCCGCGCTCCTTCGGCGGGATCTGGTCGGTGGACAGGAGCAACGAAGCGGTCATGCGGACGGGACTGCAAGGACGACGAGAACGAAAGATTTCAACACGAAGCCGGGGTGCCGCGCATTGTGAAGCGCCTTCGAAGTCCAAGGGATTGCGGGTTAACCACTAGGCGCATGCACGCTGCGTCAAGTGCTTTGTGCGCGGCGGGCACAGCGCCCGGAGCGCCTCGTTTCTACGATTCCAGGCAGCGGGCGCATGTCGACGCCCGGAGGAGACCCCAATGCTTCCATCCAATCGCCGCCACTGGATCAAGGGCACCGCCACCGCCCTGGGCGCGGCCGCCGTCGCACCGCAGCTGTTCGCACAAGGCAGCAGTTCGGGCGGCCCCGTGAAGATCGGCTACGCCATCGCGCGCACCGGCCCGTGGGCCGCCGGCGCGCAGGTGAGCCAGGAACCCAACTACCTGCTGTGGGCCGAACAGGTCAACGCCGCGGGCGGGCTGTCGGTGAAGGGCACGAAGCGCCCCATCGAGCTGATCGGCTACGACGATCGCAGCGAGACCGAGACCTGCGTGCGCACCTTCGAAAAACTCATGGGCAGCGACAAGGTCGACCTGGTGCTGCCGCCCTGGGGCTCGGGCGCCAACTTCGCGGTGGCACCGCTGGCCAACCGCTTCGGTTATCCGCTGCTGGCGCCCACGGCCCTCTCGCGCAAGCTGATCGACATGCGCCTGCCCTTCTTCTTCTCGCTGCTGCAGCAGCCCGACAAGATGATGGGCGCGCTGGTCGACATGCTGGTGTCGCAGAACGTGAAGACCATCACCATCGTCTACATGGACGACCTGTTCGGGCTGGAGAACTTCGCGGCGCTGAACAACGCGCTGAAGAAAACCAGCATCCAGGTGCTCGACCGCAAGAGCTACCCGCTGGGCGTGAAAGACCTCGCGCCGGTGCTGCGCACCATGAAGGACCTGAACCCCGACGCCTTCATCGGCATCACCTATCCGCCGGACACCATCCTTGCGAGCCGGCAGGCGCGCGAAGTGGGCTTCAATCCGAAGTATTTCTATGCGTCGGTGGGCACGGCCTTCCAGCTTTACAAGAACGTGATGGCGGCCAACACCGAAGGCGTGATCGGCATGGGCTCGTGGAACGGCAAGACCAGCCCCGAGGCCAAGGCCTACTTCGACGCGCACACGAAGAAGTTCGGCAAGGAGCCCGATCGCTGGGCCAGCGGCCATGCCTGGGCCGGCCTGCAGATCCTGCAGCAGGCGGTGGAGAAGGTGGGCCTGGACCGCAAGGCGCTGCGCGAGCAGATCGCGAAGAACGAGTTCAAGACCATCCTAGGGCCGATCCGCTTCGAGGGCAGCGAGAACGCGTCCATCCCCGGCACGGTGTCGCAATGGCAGGGCGGCGACTTCGAAGTGGTCTGGCCCAAAGACCGCGCCACCGCGCAACTGATGCCCAAGACGGCCTGGAAATAACGACGTGTCTCTCACTGGATGGGCCGAGCTTCTTGCCGGCGGACTGATCACGGGCGGCATCTACGCGCTGGTGGCCATCGGGCTGAACCTGCAGTACGGGCTGATGCGCATCATGAACATCTCGCACGGCGAGTTCCTGATGCTGGGCGCCTTCGCGACATGGTGGGCGCACACCGCGCTGGGCATTTCGCCGCTGCTGTTCATGCCGGTGGCCTTCGCGCTGCTGATGGCGCTGGGCATGACTGTGCACTGGTTGTGCTTCCGGCAGGTGGCGGCGCGCGCGCCGAACGTCGACGTGTTCGAGGCGCGCAGCCTGATGGTGGGCTTCGGCCTGATGTTCCTGGTGCAGAACACCGCCCTGCTCGTCTGGGGCGGCGACCTGCGCGGCTACGACTACCTGGCCGACCCGGTGCAGGTTGGCGAGATGCGCTTCACCGCCAACAAGCTGGTGCTGTTCGGCGTGGCGCTGGCGCTGAGCCTGCTGCTCATCGCGCTGCTCAAGCTCACGCTGCTGGGCAAGGCGGTGCGCGCGCTGATGCAGTCGCCCACCGGCGCGCAGCTCGTGGGCATCAACACGAAGCGGCTGCATCCGCTGATGTTCGGCATCGGCCTGGGCCTGTCGGGCGTGGCCGGCGCGCTGCTGTCGATGACCTACGAGATCTCGCCCTCCATGGGCGAGCCCTACACGGTGACGGCGCTGATCGTCATCACTCTCGGCGGCTTCGGCAGCATCGCGGGCAGCCTGGTGGGCGGCCTGCTGCTGGGCGTGGTGGAGGCGCTGGGCATGTACTACACGAGCCCCTCGCTCAAGATGCTGCTGTCGTATGCCGTGTTCATCGGCGTGCTGATCTGGCGGCCCAACGGACTGTTCTCCAGAAAATGATTCTTTCCCTTCCAAGAAACAAGCCGTGGCTGGTGCTGTGCATCGGCCTCGTGCTGGCGGCTGCCGTGCCATGGGTCGCGTCGGAGTTCGTGGCCTCGGTCGCGCTCGGCTGCCTGATGTACATCGCGCTGGCCACCAGCTGGTCGCTGTTCTGCGGCGCCACGCGCTACCTGTCGCTCGCCACCTCGGCCTTCTTCGGCCTGGGTGCCTATGCGAGCGCCACGCTGCTCGACGTGCTTCCGTGGCCGCTGGTCATATTGAGCGGCGCGGCCATCGCGAGCGCGGTGGCGGTGCTGATGGGCGCGGCCGTGCTGCACCTGCGCGGCACCTACTTCGCGGTGCTGACCTTCGGCATGACGGAGCTGATCCGCCATGCGGTGACCTTCGTCGAGAAGCAGGTCTCCGGCACAGTGGGGCGCGTGCTCACTGTCGTGCCTTCGAACGAGACGGTGTACCTCACGGTGCTGGCGATTGCCGGCGCGGCGATCGCCACGGCGCTGCTGGTCAAGCGCAGCCGCTTCGGGCTGGCACTGGCCGGCATCGGCGCCGACGAGCAACGCGCGCAGACGCTGGGCGTGGACACGCGCCGCGCGAAGGTCATGGGCTTCGCGCTCACCGCCGCCTTCGCGGGCGCGGTCGGCGCGGCCATGGCGGTGCGCTGGACCTACATCGACCCGCCCGCGGTGTTCAGCCCCTTCATCGGCTTCCAGACGGTGCTGATCGCGATGATCGGCGGCGCCACCAGCATCGGCGGCCCGGTGGCCGCGGCCATCGTGTTCAGCCTGCTGTCGGAAACGCTGCGCCTGCAGTTGCCCTACGGCTACATGATGGTGCTCGGCCTGCTCTTGATCCTGTGCGTGATGTACCTGCCCAACGGCCTGGCGTCGCTGTGGCAGCGCAAGGCGGCCGCATTGCGGAGGCACGGCCATGGATAAGCAGCAGCCTCTGCTCGAAGCCCGCGAGCTCACGGTGCGCTTCGGCGGCCTCACCGCGGTCGACGCGGTCAGCGCCGCGCTGCATGCCGGGGAGATCGTCGGCATCATCGGCCCGAACGGGGCGGGCAAGACGACCTTCTTCAATGCGATCTCCGGCGTGGTCATGCCGACCTCGGGCACCCTGCTGGTCGAGAGCGGCGTTGACCTCACGCGGCGCGGCCCGCACCTCTATGCCGCGCACGGCATCGCGCGCACCTTCCAGACGCCACGCGTGATGGACGGCATGACGCTGGAGGACAACGTGCGCTTCGGCATGCAGTTCGCGGGCAGGCATCGCGCGCCCATCGCCGGGCTGGGCAGCACGGGCGAGATTCTCGACATGCTGGGCCTGGGAGGCCTGGCGAACAACATGGCCGCCGACGTGACGCCGTCGCAGCAGCGGCTGCTGGAAATAGGCATGGCGCTTGGCACCCGGCCGCGCGTGCTGCTGCTCGACGAAGTGGCGGCGGGCCTGACCGAAGCGGAGGTCGACGCGATGGCGCGGCGCATCCGCCGGCTGCGCGACGAGCACGGCCTCACGGTCGTGTGGATCGAGCACGCGGTCGCCACGCTGCTGAAGTACGTCGAGCGCGTGCTGGTGCTGCACCAGGGCCGCAAGATCGCCGACGGCACGCCGGCCGAGGTGGTGCGCAACGCGGAGGTGGTCGAGGCCTACCTCGGCGACGAAATGGAGGCCACGGCATGAACGCCGCCAGTCGACTCACCGTGCGCGGCTTGAGCGCCGGCTACCACGGCTTCCAGGTGATCCAGGGCATGGACCTCGACGTGGCGCCCGGCGTCACCGTGGTGCTCGGGCCCAATGGCGCGGGCAAGACCACGCTGCTGAAGGCCCTGGCGGGGCTGCTGCCTCGCACGGGCGAAGTCTCGCTCGACGGCGCGGCGCTGCCGTCCAACGAGGCCACCACCTGCGTGCGGCGCGGCCTCGCGCTGGTGGCCGAGGGCCGGCAGCTGTTCGCGCAGATGACGGTCACCGAGAACCTCGAGCTCGGCGGCTGGCTCATTCCGGCACGCCTGCGCGCCGAACGCCTCGCGCGCGCCTTCGACGACTTCCCGCGCCTGAAGGAGCGCGCCACGCAGCTCGCCGGCACCATGAGCGGCGGCGAGCAGCAGATGGTGGCGGTGGCGCGCGCCATGATGAGCGGGCCGCGCCTGCTGATGCTCGACGAGCCCTCGCTCGGCCTCGCGCCGCGCATGGTCGACGAGCTGCTTTCCATCGTGCGCCGCATCGCCTCGCAAGGCGTGACGGTGCTGATGGTCGAGCAGAACGTGCGCAAGGCGCTGCAAGCCGCCGACCGCGGCTACGTGCTCGAACGCGGGCGCGTGGTCGCCTCGGGCGACGCGCAGACGCTGCTGCATTCCGACGCGGTGCGCCAGGCCTACCTCGGCGTGGCCTGACGCCCTCCCTTCCCTCTTTTTGCAAGGACACCCATGACAGACATTTCCATGCTCATCGACGGCCAACGCCGCGCGGCCACCGGCGGCGCCACCTTCGAGCGCCGCAACCCGCTGGACGGCGCCGTCGCCACGCGCGCGCCGGCAGCCACGCCGGCCGACGCTGTCGCCGCCGTCGAGGCCGCGCATCGCGCCTTCGCCGCCTGGTCGGCCACCGGCCCCAACGAACGTCGCGCCGCGTTGCTGAAGGCCGCGCACGCACTCGAAGCGCGCGCCGACGCCTTCGTGCAAGCGATGGCCCGCGAGACCGGCGCTTCGGCCCTGTGGGCCGGCTTCAACGTGCATCTGGCGGCCGGCATCCTCACCGAAGCCGCCTCGCTCACCACGCAGATCGCCGGCGAGGTGATTCCGTCCGACGTGCCCGGCAGCCTGGCCATGGGCGTGCGGCAGGCCGCGGGCGTAGTAATCGGCATCGCGCCGTGGAACGCGCCGGTGATCCTGGCCACGCGCGCCATCGCCACGCCGCTGGCCTGCGGCAACACGGTGGTGCTGAAGGGCTCGGAGCTGTGCCCCGAGACGCATGCGCTCATCATCGAATCGCTCATCGAGGCCGGCCTGCCCCAGGGCGTCGTCAACTTCGTGACCAACGCGCCCGCCGATGCCGGCGCGGTGGTCGAGGCGATGGTGGCACACCCTGCCGTGCGGCGCGTCAACTTCACCGGCTCCACGCGCGTGGGCCGGCTCATCGCGCAGACCTGCGCCAAGTACCTGAAACCCGCGGTGCTCGAACTCGGCGGCAAGGCGCCCTTCGTGGTGCTGGACGACGCGGACATCGATGCCGCCGTGAACGCGGCCATCTTCGGTTCGTTCGCCAACTCGGGGCAGATCTGCATGTCGACCGAACGCATCGTGGTCGACAACGCGGTGGCCGACGAATTCGTCTCGAAGTTCGCGGCGCGCGCGCAGGCGCTGCCGCTCGGCGATCCGCGCGAAGGCCCGGTCGTGCTCGGCTCGGTGGTCGACATGAGCACTGTGAAGCGCTGCAACGCGCTCATCGACGACGCGCTGGCCAAGGGCGCGAAGCTGGTGTGCGGCGGCAAGGCCGAGAACACGCTGATGCCCGCGACCGTGCTCGACCATGTGACGCCCGCGATGGAAATCTACCGCGAGGAATCCTTCGCGCCGGTGAAGGCCGTGGTGCGCGTCAGCGGCGTGGAAGAAGCGGTGACGATCGCCAACGACAACGAATTCGGCCTCTCGTCGGCGGTGTTCGGCCGCGACGTGGCGCGCGCATGGAACGTGGCGCAACGGATCGAGGCCGGCATCTGCCACGTCAACGGCCCCACGGTGCACGACGAGGCGCAGATGCCCTTCGGCGGGGTGAAGTCCTCAGGCTACGGGCGCTTCGGCGGCCGGGCCGGGGTGGAAGCCTTCACGGAGCTGCGCTGGATCACGGTGCAGACGACGCCGCGTCACTATCCGTTCTGAGCTTCAGGGCCGCTGCGTTCAGCCCGCCAGGAAGTCGGGCTGGCGGAACTTCTTTTCGAGGAACTGCCCGTTGGCCACCAGCGCGGCGGCATCGCTCGACGCCACGTTGGCGACGATCTCGCGCAGCTTGGCATCGAGCAGGCCCAGCTGCTCGCCGAGCAGCTGGCGCGCCGTCTTGCCGTCCTTCACCGCATGCGTGATGCGAAAGGCCGGCGGCAGCGCGACGTAGTTGGCGAGCGTTTCGGGCAGGTAGCGCAGCACGGTCTCGCGCACGGTGAACAGATCGTCGCCGTGCGAGCCCGCGCCCACGAGGCGCGGCAGCACCTCGCCCACCGAGCCGCGCACGTTGTCCAGGCTCTTGCGCATGTCGTCGGTCAGGTGCGGCTGCGCCTGCGCGACCACGCGGTCGAGCCGTTCCAGCGTCTGCTCGACGCTGAGGCTGTCTTCGATGCGGCGCTCCAGCTCGGGCGCCTTGCGGCCCATCAACCCGCCGGCCACGTACAGGCCCGCGGTGATCAGCAGCCAGCCCCGGTCGATCACGCCCGCGAACAGCAGCGCCGGCCCCAGCAGCGCCAGCGCGCAGCCCAGGATGTTGCCGTTGCCGTAGAGGAACAGCAGCGCGCGCAACTTCAGCGAACGCTCCGGCATCACTGGTAGCCCCGGATTTCCTTGAACACCTGCGCCAGCCGCAGCTTGCGGCCGTCGAATTCGCGGCCGCCCGAGAGCTGCGCGATCTGCCGCATCTCGTCCACATTGCCTTCGCCGAACAGGATCGGGAAGATGCGCGCCGGCAGGCCGCCTGCCGCATAGCGGTCGCGGAACTCATTGGGCCGCAGGCCCGAGTTGTTCTCGCCGTCGGTCAGCAGCACGATGCTGACGAAGCGGCCGGGGTCGTTCTGCTGCTCTTGCCGCGCGAGGTCTTCGGCGGCGGCCAGCGCCGAGTAGATGGCGGTGCCGCCGTCGGCCTTCATGGCATCGGCGCGCTGGCGCAGCTCGGCGCGGGCGGCGTCGATCTTGTCGGCTTCGAAGCGTACCCACACCGGGGCCTGCACCTGGGTGGCGAAGGTGATCAGCACCACGCGCTCGCGGCTCTGGAAGGCGCTGTAGCGCGTGCTGGCGGTGGCCGCGGCGGTGCTGGCCCCGTCGGCGCCCGACAGCAGCTTGAGCGCCTCGCGCATCGACTCCAGGCGCGCGCCCTGCATCGAGCCGCTGAGGTCGAGCACGAAGATCGAGGTGGCGGGCTTGCGCCACTGCGACTGGTAGGTGCCGAGTACCGCGTCGATCACCTCCAGCCGGTTGGGAAAGCCCAGTTCGGCCACGGCGGCGGTGGGCAGCGCGCCGGCGGCGGGCACCTCGGGGTTGGCGGGGCGCAGGAAGGCGGCCGACAGCGCATCGCGCTGGAACGGCGCGGCCTTGAGCGCGCCGACCAGCTGGGTATAGGCATCGCGCTTGCGGTCGTTGAGCAGCATCAGCGGGTAGTCGGCCGAGATCATGCCGTCGCGCGGGTAGATCAGCGCGAGCTGGTCGGCCTTGGGCAGCTTCTCGTTGGCGCGCAGGATCACCGCTTCGTAGTTGACCATCGCGTCGATGGCGGACGGATCTTTCACGTAGGCGTCGGCCAGCCAGCCGGAGCTGCCCGCCGTGAGCTTCTGGCCCGAGAGGAAGGCCTTGAGCGTTTTCTCGTCCACGTCCTGCGCCGTCAGGTCTTCTGTCTTGCCGGCCAGCGCGGAGGCCACCGCGAACAGCGCGCTCATGCCGGTGTTGGAGCTGGTGGCATTGGTCATGCCGTAGCGCAACTGCCCGGAGCCCGCGGCCTTGGCGATCTCGGCCCAGCCCGGCGGCTTCCTGTTCCAGCCGAGCTGCGCGGCCTTGGCGTTCTTCACGCCGAGCGCGATGCGCGAGTAGAAGAGCTTGTCGCGCGCCACCGGCTTGCTCTGCAGCGCCAGCGCCGGGTAGGCGCCGTTGGGCGGCAGGATGGCGTCGAAACGCTCGCCGGCGTTGATGCGCTCGACGATGTCCAGCGTGCCGGCGTATGAGAATTTCACTTCCACGCCGGCCGCCTTGGCGGCATCGACGATGGGGCCTTCGATGTCTTTCAGCTCGGAACCCGCGAGGATGGTGAAGGCGGCCGTATCGGCGACGGGCGACCCGCTGCCTGCGGTGCCCTGCGAATCGTCCTTGCCGCAGGCCGCGAGGCCCAGCGACAGGGCCGCGACGAACGCGAGCGCCAGCCGGCGCGACCACAGGCTCACAGTGCGACCTCGCCGCGCGGCTCCTGCAGCACCTCGTTCGTTTCCTGGCGGCGCACGCGGTCGAGGTAGGTGCGGCTCTTGGCGACTTCGTTCGTCAGCGTGTCCACCGTGGTCTGCATGGAGTCGAGCGCGCGGCTCTTGAAGTCGGCGATGGTGTCCATGGTCTGGTAGATGTTGGCGAAGGCCTGCTGCAGCTTGGCGATCTCGATGGTGCTGGAAGCGGCCTGCTGGTGGATGGCACTGCTCTGGTCGCGCAGCATCTCGCTGGTGCTGGCGATGAGGTTGCCCGTGGTCGCGTTGAGCGCGCTGATCTGGTCGAGCACCAGCTTCTGGTTGGACAGCGCCTGCGCCACGATCACCGCGGTGCGCAGCGCGGCCACGGTGGTGGTGGTGGCGCGGTCCACGCCCTTCATCAGCTCCAGGTTGTTCTTGCGAATCATGTCCAGCGCCAGGTAGCCCTGGATGTTCACCGCGAGCTGGGTGAGCAGGTCGGTGACCTTCTGGCGCGAATAGAACAGCATTTCCTCGCGGATCACGCGGGCCTTCTCGGGGTCGGTGGCGTCGAGTTCGCGCGCCTTGGCATCGAGCTTGCCGTCGAGGGCCTTGCCGATGTGCACGTATTTCTCGAGCCGCTCCATCAGCGTCCAGAGGTTGACCTTTTCCTGCTCGATGGCGGTGTTGTCGCGCAGCAGCTCGTCCTTGCCGCGCTTGAGCGATTCGATGATGGCGTTCAGGTGGGACTGCGACGACTGGTAGCGCTCGAAGTACGCGATCAGCTTGTTGCCCAGCGGAATGAGCCCCAGCAGCTTGCGCGCGGAGAACAGGTCGCCCTGCTTCGACGGGTCGAGGTCTTCCACCTGGTGGCGCAGGTCGATGAGCGACTGGCCGATCTGCGCGCCCTTGTCGAACAGGCCGTTGCGCAGCGAGCCTACGGGCCGGTCGAGCATGCGGTTGGACACCGCGGCCGAGGCCTGGATGTCCTTGCTGCCCATCGAATGAATGCGCTCCACGGCTTCCTTGAACTGCGGATGCTGGCTGTCGTGCTGGGTGATGTCGTCGATGAAGCGCGCCACCTGCGCGTCGAGCTCGGCCACGTCTTCGGGCTTCAGGCGCACTTTGCCGCTGGCCGATTCGACCGGTACCGGCGCGACGGGCGCGGGCGGCTCCAGCGTGAAGGCCTGCGGCGGCTGCAGGTCGATGGGAGCGGTTGCGGTGGTGGTGGTTGCGGTGGTGACAGGCGCGTTCATGGTCGATCCTCGGTCCGTTCGTTGTTTGTTCGTCGATTCACTTGAAGCGGGCTTCGATGCCCGCGGTCATCCGTTCGAGCCACTCGAAGCTCGGCGGGTCGATCACGTCGACCAGCACCTCGGGCACCTTCACGCCGCGCGCGGCCCAGGTCTCGGGGCCCTTGGTGTCGCCGCCGGTGCGGTAGCCGTATTCGTGGGCCAGCTCGCGCAGGGCCGCGTCGTTCTCCAATGCCGCGCCCAGGCGCGCACCGGCCGGCGTGTAGGGCACCAGCACATGCTTGGAAAAGACGGTGGGCTTGGGGTACATCAGCACCATGTCGCTCTTGAGGCGGTCGGGGTTCTTGAGCCAGAACTCGACCATCTGCGACTCGTAGGCCACCAGCAGCGGCGCCTTGCCCATGCCCAGCGCCAGGTAATCCTCGAACGGGCCGGCCGACGACTGCTCCTGGAAGCCCTGGCGCAGGAAGAGCGGCGCCACCACCGGCATGACGCGGTCCACGTCCTGCTGGCTCTGCACGATCTGCTGGCTGTTGGCCAAGTAGCTCGCGAGCGCCAGGTACATGGCCGCCGAGTTGGAGGTGCGCACGTCGGTCGAGTTGATGAGCAGCGACTTGCTGGTGGAAAACGCGCTGCTCGCCTTGAGCTCCTTCCAGCGCGTGCCCTTCTCGATCATGGCCATCAGGCCCGGCAGGTCGACCACGTAGTAGAAGTCGCCCTGCTTCTGCGCGATGCCGTTGGCCACGAGAATTTCCGCGATCGGCCGCCAGCTGGCCAGCACGATGGGCGTGTAGAACGGGTTGAAGACATTGGGCGCCTTGGCCAGCGTCTTGAGCTGCGCCGCGGCGGGCGCGCCCGAGGGGAATCCGAAGTCGAACTTGCTGGCGTCGTAGCGGCTGGCAATGGCCCGCGAGCCGGCCTTCTCGACTGTCACGGTGATGCCCTGCGCGGCAAGGGCCTTCTGCACGCGCGGGTCGGCAAAGAAGGTTTCTTTCTCGGAGCCGATCAGGCCGCGCAGCGTGACCTGTTTGTCTTGTTCGATGCGGGCGGCCGCGGCGGTGGCCGAGTCATCGTGCAGGCGGGTGTTCGAATACCAGACGCCGCCCGCCACAGCGGCCAGCAGGACCGCGGCCAGCACCGGCGCGATCAGCTTGCGAATTTCCAAGTCTCATGCTCCTCGCCCCCTGTGAGCGGGGGTCGAGAAACATCCTACCGACGCAATATGACTGAATATGACAGTCAGGTGTCAGCGGCGATCCGGGCGGTGATCTGCAGAAATTTCTCTACGTCGGCGACCGAATTGCAGTGCAGCGGCGACACCCGCACGGTGCCCGCGATGCCGAAGGATTCGAGCATGCGCTTCGAGTAGATGCTGGTGGCCACGCGCTCGTAGACCGTCACGCCGTGCTTCGCGTACTCGACCACCGCCTGCGTGCAGTCGATGCGCTCGAAGCCGATGCCCAGGATCAGGTCGCGCTTCGTCAGGTCCTCGTGGTCGAGGAACACTTCCACGCCGCGCATCTCGCGCATGCCGGTGGCGTTCTCGTTGCCGTCCAGCAGCAGGGCCAGCAGCGCGCGCTCGTGCAGCTCGATGTGGGTGATGCCGGCCACGAACAGGCCTCGGCGGTCGGTGGCGTCGCTGAACTGGCCGCCGAGCCAGCACACGTAGTCGACGATCTCGGTGAGCACCGCGAACTGCCAGGGCGCCGAGCTGCCCAGGTCCCAGTAGCCGGCCTTCTTGCCGGCCAGTTTGTGGTGCGGCAGCACGGCCGCGCGCTCCGACAGCCACGACAGCCCCGAACCCCGGCAGCCGAAGAACTTGTACGGCGCGAGGTTGATGCCGTCCACCGGCGTCTTCTGCAGGTCGATGAGGCCGTGCGGCGCGTGCTGCACGGCATCGACCAGGATGTACAGGTCGGGCTTGATCTCGCGCGCGCGGCGCACGATGGCCTCCATGTCGAGCTTGGCGCCCGAGATGTTCGACGCGTAGATCACGTTGAGCAGGCAGGTGTCCTTGTCGACCAGCCGCACGATTTCTTCGACATCGATGCCGCCGGTGACCGGGTTGCTAGGCGCCACCCGCAGCTCGCGACCCAGGCGCTCGGCGTAGAGGCTCATCGCGTCGAAGGCCGAAGGGTGTTCGAGCACGGTGGTGACCATGTTCGTGCCCGGCACGTTCTCGGCAATGGCGCGCACCATGTCGAACATGGCGCCCGAGGCGGAGAACGATGCGTACACGCTGCCGCCCTTGGCATTGAGGATGGTGCGCAGGTCTTCGCTGCCCTTGGCCTGGATGTCCTGCAGCTCGACGGCCGTGGCGTGGATGCGCTCGGCGTTGTCGGGAATGGCGTCGACCTGCGCGAAGCGCTCGACCGCCGCCTTCAGCCGGAACGAGCCGCCGGCGTTGTCGAAGTACAGGCGCTCGCGCCCGTGGTGATCATGCTCGACGCCCAGGAAGCGCTGCCGCACCTCGCGCATCAGCGCGTCGGAAAAAGCCAGGCCGCGCGGGTATTGCTGGTTGTGTTCGGCTGCCATCGGTCAGACGCCCTTGTTGTTGGGGTTCTTGTAGATCTCGCGCACCGCATCCGTCATCGGGAAGTTCAGGTTCGCGTTCCTCGGCGGGATCGGCGACATGAACCACTTGGTGTAGAGCTGCTCGATGGCGCCCGACTTCATGAGGCCGGTGACGGTCTCGTCCACCACGGCCTTGAATTGCGGATCGTCCTTGCGCAGCATGATGCCGTAGGGCTCCTGGCGCAGCGATTCCTTGAGGATCTTGTAGTCGCCCGGGTTGGGCGCGCTGGCGATCATGCCGGCCAGTTGCACGTCGTCGAGCACGTAGGCGTCGGCGCGGCCGCTGGACAGCAGCAGGAAGCCGTCGGAGGTGTCCTTGCCCGCGATCTCGTGGACCTCGATGGCGCCGCTCTTGCGCGCGCCGCGCAGCAGCTGGATCGAGGTGCTGCCGGTGACGGTGGCCACGTTCTTGCCGTTGAGGTCGGCGAAGGTGTTGATGCCCGAGTCCTTGCGCACCGCGGCGGTGATGTTGGTCACGAAGTGGCTGGGCGCGAAATCGACCTGCGCCTGGCGCTGCGTGGTGTTGGTGGTGGTCGCGCAGTCGAGGTCGACGGTGCCGTTCTGCAGCAGCGGAATGCGGTTGGCCGAGTTGAGCATGGTGTAGCGCACCTCGAGCTTGGGCAGGCCCAGCTTGGCCTTCACCGCGTCGACGATCTTCAGGCAGATGTCGTTGGTGAAGCCGATGGACGCGCTGTCGGAGCCGAGCTTGTACGAGAAGGGGATCTGGCTGTCGCGCCCGCCGATCTGGATGATGCCGCTGTCCTTGATCTTCTGAAGCGTGCCGCCGTCCTGGGCGCTGGCGGCGCCGCAGGCGAAAGCGAGGGTGAGACCGAGCGCGAGGGGCAGTTTCCTGAGGTCCATGGTGGTTCCTTGAAGAGTCGATGACGTTGGTTTGGGCGAATCTTCTGCCTCGCATTGAATTTCTAAAAGCGATTTTTTGTGATCGAATTGCATGAAATAAAGCGTTCTATTTGCCCATTTTCGGGAGCCGCGCACCGTGATGACCTTCAAGCAACTCGAAGCCCTCTACTGGATCGCCCGGCTGGGCGGCTTCGCCCAGGCAGCCAACCAGCTGCATGCCTCGCAGTCGGCCATTTCCAAACGAGTGCACGAACTGGAGTTGCTGTTCGACACCGAACTGTTCGACCGCAGCCAGCGCACCGCGCGCCTCACCGAGAAGGGCGAGGAGATGTACGTGCTCGCGCAGAAGCTGCTGGCGCAGCGCGACGCGGCCATCGAGCAGTTCGGCAAGCCCGGCGTGGTGGAGCGGCGCATCCGCATCGGCGTGACCGAGCTCACGGCCATGACCTGGCTGCCGCGGCTGGTGGGGCTGATCCGCCAGCACTACCCCAAGGTAATCCTGGAGCCTGACGTGGACGACAGCCTCAAGCTGCGCGACAAGCTGCGGGCCGACGAGCTCGACCTGGTCATCGTGCCGGAGACCTTTGCCGACTCGCGCATGCCGCACAAGGTCATCGGCAAGGTCAAGAGCATGTGGATGTGCAAGCCCGGTGTGGTGGCCGCCACCGGCACCATGCGGCTGCACGAGCTGGCGCGCCACCGCATGCTGGTGCAGGGCAACAGCTCCGGCACCGGCCGCGCCTACGACACCTGGATGAAGGAGCAAGGCGTGCAGCCGGCGGACGTGATCGTGGTGAGCAACCTGGTGGCGCTGACCGGGCTCACCGTGTCGGGCCTGGGCGTGAGCTACCTGCCGCGCCAGTGCCTGGAACCGCTGGTGGCGGCCGGCATGCTCGCGGTGATCGACGTGACGCCCGCGCTGCCGCTGGTGCACTACGTGGCGATGCACAAGGGCGAGCACCGCAGCGCCCTCACCTCGTCGATCGTCATGCTGGCGCAGGAGTGCTGCGACTTTTCGCGGATGTTTCAGGCGCAGCCGGCGGCGGAAGACGAGGCGCGCGCCGCGAAAGGCTAGGCGGAAGCGGCGGCCAGCGTCGCGATCTGCCGCACCAGCGCCGCCACCGTGGCGGTCTGCGCGGCCACGTCCCGAGGCGCGGGCGACGTGGCGGCAGTCGCGACCACGAGGCGCAGCGACGGCACGAACAGCGAGAACTGCCCGCCATAACCCCAGCCCCAGGCCACCTCGCGGCCATCGAGCACCCCGGTGAACCAGAGGTAGCCGTAGCCGATGTCGGTGAGCGGCGGATTGCGCCACAGTGCCGGTACATGACGGCGCGTGCTGTCCGCGGCCCAGTCGGCCGACACCACCTGCGCGCCGTTCCAGCGGCCGCCGTCGGCCATGGTCCACGCCAGCTTCGCGAGATCGCGCGTGCGCAGGCTCAGGCCCATGTAGGCCGTGGCATGGCCGGACTTGTCGTTGCGCCAGGTGAAGCGCTCGATGCCCAGCGGTGCGAACAGGTCGCGCTTCGCGACATCGGCGACCGGCATGCCGCCGTGTGCGCGCTCGAGGATCGGCGTGAGCAGCGACACCGCCGCGTCGTTGTACGACCAGATGCCGGGCGCGGCGCCATCGGCTTGCAGGCTCAGCGCATGGGCGACGGGGTCGGCCGCCGAAAACAGCAGCTCGATCCCCGTGCGCCAGTTGTAAGCGAGCCCCGTGGTGCCGGTGAGGATCTGTTGCAGCGTGACCCGCGCTGCCGGCGAGTCCGGCGCATTGCGCACGGCTTCCGGCAGCAGTTCGCCGACGGTCTGCCCGAGGCCCTGGATCTTTCCCTGCTGCAGCGCCTGCCCCACCAGCATCGCACAGACGCTCTTGGTCGCCGAGTTGATCGCCAGCAAGTCGTTGGCGGAAGCGCCCGCGTAGTAGCGCTCGCCGGCCAGCACGCCGTTGCGCATGACCACGACGGCGCGAAGCGCGGGCGCGTTGCTGCTCGCGTCCGCAAGCAGTTTGTCGAGGGCTTCCGCCGGGATGCGCGGCTCCTCGGCGGCACCGGCGAAGCTTGCCGCGCCCAGCAGGGTGGCGCCACCGGCAAGCACGAGGTTTCTTCTTCGGGATTCCATCGGGTCTTATCCTCCTCAGTTGTCGACGCGTTCGCGCACAAAGCGGGCCATGTGCGCCGCTGCTTCTTCCGGTGCGCCGTCATTGAGGAAACGCGCGCACCGCAAGGCCATGAACACCGGAAAGCGCTGGCGGATACGTGCCTCCTCGCTCGCGGCGTTGCCCGGCAAATAAGGCCTGGACAACTGTCGCCGGACGATGGCCTGGACGCAAGTCTCCAGTTCGAAGGAGGGGAGCAGCAGCAAGGTCAGCGTGTCGCGCTCCACGGCGGCGCGAATGCCGGCATAGCTCGCGTCCACGTCGGCTGGGTAGGTCATGAAGCCGGACGAGAGCACATACACGGTCGGTGCGGTGAATGCACCGCGCAATTCCGCATGCAGGGCGAGGTTGCGCCTCGCGTAGCCGGCATAGCCGTGGACGGCCATGTAGCCGGAGATATCGCCTTCGCGCGACATGAACTCCCGGTCGAGGTCCACGAACTGCCAGCCGAGTTGCCGGGCAAGCTCGCTTCCGACGGTCGTCTTTCCAGCACCGCCGGGACCGACGAGCTGAACAACGGGAACCGCCCGCGCCTGCTGCATGCGCCGCTCAGAGCGAGACGAAAGCCGCGCCCAGCAACGCCACCGCCGCGACGATGGACGCCACCGCACCGACCATGTTGCCGAGGTACACGAGCCGGCCCAGCCCCGTGCCACCCGACGACAACCCGCGCTGCCCCGAAATGGCCGCGAGCGGCGTGGATACGCAGAAGCCGTAGGCCGACACGATCAGCGCAATGGCGATGAGCCACATCGCCCATGCCGGCACCGCGAGCGACGGCAGCACCGCCGCCGTCGCGAGCATCAGCGTCGCGCCGATGGGCAGGCTCAGGTGCGCGACGCGCCAGGAGTTGACGATATGCGCGGCGGCCTCGCGCTTGATGGCTTTCGCATAAGGAGCGCCCAGCAGCAGGCCGAACAGCAGGACGATGGCTGCGTGGAAAACGAGATGGCGTGCGGCTGCGGGCATGGGCGGCGGGAGTTGGGCGGTGGGGCCTGATCCTAACTACCGGCGACAAAGAAAAAGGCCGGGCATCTGCCCGGCCTTGGATCTCATGCAGCGGAGTGCGCGAGGTTTACTTGGCTGCCAGCGAAGCGCGGTAGCTCAGCGCATAGGCCAGCTTGCCTGGCTTGAGTGGGTCGGCGCTCACATAGAGCGCAGCCAGATCCGCAGGAGCGTATGGCATCGGGCGCTGGCCCATGGCCGTTGCCGTCAGACCCGACGAGCCGATGATCGTGTTCGGATCCGCACGGTTCATCAGGTCCGATGCCGCGCCAATGGCCTGCATATAGCTGTCGGAATTCGTCAGGTTGTAGGCCGACAGCTTCAGGTTCTGCGGGTTCGCCTGTAGCCATTCGGCCCAGTAGAACTCCAGGAACTCAGGGCTCGGGGTGAGATTGGCGGGGTCGGTGCTTACCGTAGGCTGGTCATAGCCCAGACCACGCGTGAAGTACAGCAGCGCGCGGTACGGATCGTCCTGCAGACCGTTGTTCAGGCCCAGTTGCTGCGGCAGTTCCGCAGGCGTGATGGCGCGGCCATCGGGCAGCTTGAGCCACACCTTCTTGCTCTTGCGCATCTCGCGCCAGAATGCCGCGTTGCTCAGGCTCATGAAGTTACCCTTCATCACCACGGGAATGTTGACTTCCGCGCCGCCACCGTCCGGTGCGTCCCAGAAGCTGGTGAGGGTGTGATGACCATCGGTGAGATACAGCACGCCGCGCGGACCGACGACCGCGGACTTCATCGCGGTCTGGTCGACCGTTTTTCCGGAGCATGTGAAGGTAGTGGTGTCGGTGAGCTTCGAGGTGCCCGCGATGACAGTGCTGCCCTTCGAGTCGGACAGGCCGGCGGCTTCGCAGAAGTCGGCGAACTCCTTCTTCCACTCGGTCGAGCCGTTCTTGTTGTTGCGATAGCGCGCCTGCTTGTAATAGACCTGGTCGTAGCCAATCGCCGGTTGCGTCGGATGGGCATCGCCGATGCGAATCGTCATGGGAACGTTGACAGCCGCCGCCGCGTAGGTATTGATCACCGGCTGCACCGGCAACGCCCGGCACACACCCGAGATATGCGTAGCCGCCACGCCCGTGCTCGCACCCGAGCCGATGTAGTACGCCGTCTGCTTGCCCACGGGCAGCAGCACGCGTCCGATCTTCTGGCTGTCGACCCACTGTCCGGCGACGAGGCCGTTCATGCCGCTGACGGTGGAGGTCGCCGAGCCGCCGATGCCGGCGTTGACGCTGAGCTTGACGTCGTTGTCGATGGTGTCGGTCTGCAACAGATTGGCGCCGATCGACACGAAGTTGCGTTGCGTGCGGCCCGTGAGCGCGCCGGTGGCGGCGTCGAGTTCGGGCTGGCTGCACAGCCATTCGCCGTCCAGCGCAGTGGCGGCCAGGGCGCTCGGCGCGCTCTGCAGCACCCAGGTGCCGGTGCGGAAGCTGCCGTCGGCGGCGCTGGTGAATTCGTCTGCCAGCAGCGTGGCCGCGCCCGACTGCGCGTTGACCATGACGCGGCCGATGCGCTGGCCGCCCAGGGTCAGCGCCAATGCGCCGGGGTAGGTCTTCTGGTCGTCTTCGGCGGCGAGCAGGCCGGCCTGGCCCGAGCTGCAGCTGTCGGCATAGGCCTGGCCCATGCAGGCACGTACGCTGCCGTCGGCCTTGATGCTCAGTTGGCCGAAGTCGGATGCGGGGGCGCCCTGCACCATGCCCTTGGCGTTGTACGCGCTGGTGAGCTTGATGAAGTTGTAGACGCCGGCCAGGCGCGCCACGTCGGCCACGCCTTGGTTCGATGCGGCGATCTCGCCTTGCAGCACCGCGCCGTTGCCCGCCTTGAGGTTGGGCACCTGCGCCAGCGAACCGCTGAGCAGGCTGCCGTCGAGCTGGAAGCGCAGGCTGAGCTTGGGCAGCGCGGCGACCAGTGCGTCAGGCACGCCGGTGCCGGCGACCGCCGCGAAGTTGCTGGCCAGCAGCGAGCCGTCGGCCTGGGTGGCGTAGCTGGCGCTCACCGAGCCCGCGAGACCGAAGCGCGAGTCGACGAAACGCAGGGTGAGCTTGCCGGTGGCAGGCTGGTCGAGCGCGATGGACACGGTGTCGCCAAAGCTGGCCGTGCCCGAATACTGCGAACCGCCCACCAGCGGCTGGAGGGCCACAGCGGCCGGCGCGGCCTGATTGTTGTTGCCGCCATTGCCGGCCGAAGGGCCGCTGGCCGGGAAGAAAGTACCTCCACCTCCGCCACCACCGCCGCCACAGGCCGCGAGCGAAATGGCCGCCAGGCCCGCCAAGCCCGCGACACGGGCGCGAGTCCATTTATTTTTTGTCATGTGAGTCCACAGAAAAGGGGCTGAACACGCCGGGACAAGGCTTGCCCGGAGCTGCTGAAAAGCGGCCCGATTTTGTGAACTTAAGGTGACAACTCTGTGAATAACCGTAAGCAAAGGGCGCTAGCCGGCGAGCGGCAGCCCCCTGCCGGCCTAGGCTCCGCGCGTGAGCATCCGCCCCGCGCGCGCCAACACCCGCGCCTCCGGCTCACCGCCGCGATAGGCCAGCACACCGTTCACGAACACGCGCTCCACGCCCAGGCTCACGCCGTGCGGCTGGTCGTAGGTGGCGGTGTCGGCGATGGTCTCGGGGTCGAACACCACCACGTCGGCCATGTTGCCGGCGCGCAGAAGGCCGCGGTCGGCGATGCGCAGGTTGCGCGCGGTCATGCCGGTCATCTTGTGCACCGCCTGCTCCAGCGTGAACAGCCGGCGCTGGCGCCAGTAGCGCGCGAACACGCGCGGGAAGGCGCCCCACAGCCGCGGATGCGGATGCCGGTCGTGCGGCAGGCCGTCGCTGCCGATCATGGTGAGCGGATGCGCAATGACGCGCTCCACGTCTTCCTCCTGCATCTGGAAGTAGCAGGCGCCGCCGGGCTTGAGCCGCAGGCAGGCTTCCTGCTCGGTGGTGCCCCACTCGCGCGCGATGTCGGAAATGAGCCGGCCCGTCATCTCGGGATGCGGGTCGGACCATGTGAGCAGCACGTCGATCACGCCGTCGACCAGGTCTTCGCGCAGCACCGTGGAGCCGGCCACGTAGGGATACACGTCCATCGCGATCTTCTGGCGCTGCGCGAGCGACTCGATCAGCGGCAGCGTTTCCCTGGTGCGGCCCCAGTTGGCCGGACCGGCGCACTTGTGGTGCGAGATGACCAGCGGCACGCCGGCGGCGAAGGCCGAGTCGCCGGCCTCGTGCAGCGCCTCGATGATCTGCTGCATCTCGCTGCGCAGGTGCGTGGCGTACACGCCGCCGTGGCGCGCCACCACGCGCGCCAGCGCCGTCACTTCTTCGGCGGGCGCGGCGAAGGCTTCCTCGTAGAAGAGGCCCGAGGACATGCCGTGCGCACCGTCGGCCATGCAGCTGTCGAGCAGCGCTTCCATTCGCGCCAGTTCGTCGCCGCTCGCGGGCCGGTCGAGCGCCTCCATGGCCGCGAAGCGCAAGGTGGTGTGGCCCACCAGCGCGGCCACGTTGAGCGCGGGTTGCGTCGCATCGACGGCGGCGCGGTACTCGGCCATGGTCGCGTGCTTGAACGAATCGGCGCCCAGCAGCGTGAGCGGCGGCAGCGATTGCGGCGTGCGGTACGGCGCGAGCGAAATGCCGCAGTTGCCCGTCACCACCGTGGTGATGCCTTGCGACACCTTGGGCAGGCACAGCGGATCGCGCAGCACGATGGCGTCGTCGTGCGTGTGCGCGTCGATGAAGCCGGGCGCGATGACCTTCGCGCGGCAGTCGACGATGTCGATGTCCGCCAGCGCCAGGCCTTGCGGCAGCCGCTCGCGCAGGCCCTCGCCGAGCGCGGCGATGCGGTCGCCCTGCAGCAGCACGTCGCCGGGCCACGAAGGGCCGCCCGATCCGTCGACCACCAGGCCGCCTTCGAGCAGCACGGCCTTCGATGATGTGTTGTTGTCAGCCATGCTTGACTCCTCCGCCGTCCCAGCTCTGAAGCGGATGCGTGGTCGCATCGATGCCGTGCCGCTGAAACGCATCGCGCGCGCGCTGCAGGCGTTGCACCGCGGGTTCGCCGCGCCGCTGCGCCACGAGCACCGTCAATATCTCGATGGCCGTGAGGTGCGTCAGGTAGGCGTCGATGCCCACGTGCATCACCGCGTCGTCGGGCACCGACAGGCCCAAGAGAAAGTCCGCCTTGGCCGCGAGCGCCGTGCCGGGCCGCGTGAGCGCGACCACCTTGGCGCCCTGCCCGCGCGCGATGTCCACCGCGTCCAGCAGCGAGGGCATGCCGCCCACGTGCGAGATGGCGATGACCACGCCGCCCGGGCGCTGCGCCGCGCCGGCCACCTGCTGCAGGTGGTAGTCGGCCCAGGCATTGGCCGACAGGCCCAGGCGGAAGAGCCGCGCCTGCAGGTCGTTGGCCATGAACCACGATGTGGCGCCAGCGCCGTACAGGTCCACATGCGGCGCCGCCGCGATGGCCGCCACCGCGCCGTCGAGCACCTGCATGTCGAGCTGCCCGCGCACGCCCGACACCGACGCCGCCGCGCTGCGCGCGATCTTGCCGACCACCTCGTCGGCCGCGTCCTCGATGTTCACGCGGCGGTGCAGCGGCGAGCCGCCCAGCGCCAGTTCCTGCGCCAGCGCCAGCTTGAATTCGCGCAGCCCGGCAAAGCCCAGGTCGCGGCAGGTGCGCATGATGGTCGGCACCGAACTGCGCGAGCGCTCGGCCAGCTGCTCGAAGCTTTCTTCGAGCACGCGGTCGGGGTCTTCGAGGATCAGGTCGAGAATCGCGCGCCGCGTCGCCGGGGCGTCGCTGCGTATCTGCGCGATCTTCTGGAGCAGGGAGGGTGTCATCGGTGCGCGCTCAGAAGTGCATGGCGACGGCGTCGCTCACGCGGTAGTCGTTCTCGACCACCGGCATCCAGTGCCATTTGTCGAAGGTGGTGCAGGGGTGCGAAATGCCCAGCCCGACACGGTCGCCGACCTTGGGCGCCTCGGCTTCCTCGCCGGCGTCCCAGCGCAGGTAGGCGTGCTGGTCGTTCAGCGCGGTGATCTTCCAGCCGGCCGGCACGCCTGCCGGCTGCAGCGCGCCGCGCGCCGCGCGCGCGATGGGCACCGGCAGCGAGAGGTCGAAGGAGATGTCGCGCTTGCCCACGGCCAGGATCGCCAGGCCGGGCTCGGGGCGCGACTGCACCGTGGCCCACACTTCCATCGCCGGCACCAGGCTCTCGCCGCAACCGCAGCCCAGGCGCTCGTCGACGGCGCTCACCATGCGCTTGTAGAAGCCATGGTCGTGCGTGACATAGCAGCCCGAGCGCAGCAGGCCGCGCACCGGCGCGCCGAGCGCGGGCTTGAGCCGGCCGGCCACCAGGTCGAAGATGGCCGAGCCGCCGGCCGAGACCAGCACCTCGTCGGTCTCGAAGAGCTGATGGGTGTCGCAATGGCGCGCCACAGCCTCCACGCGGTCCATCAGCGTCTTCGCATAGGCCGTGTCGGGCTCGCTGGCACCCGTGGCGCCCTGCCCTTCGTAGGTCTCGATGCCGACGAGCTTCACCGCGCCGCTGGCGCGCAGCCGCGTGGCCAGGGCAACGGCTTCCTCGTGCGTGCGGCAGCCGGTGCGCGCGCCTTCGACGCCGATCTCCAGCATCACCTCGAAAGGTACGCTGCCGGCATGGCGCGCGGCCCAGTCCTCGATGAGCGCGAGCTGCGCCAGCGAATCGACCAGGAACACGATGCGCAACCCGGCGTTCGCCTTCAGCAGCATCTGGATGCCGGCCAGGTCTTCGTCGCTCACCACCTGGTTGGCGATGAGCGTACGGCGCGCGCCGGCCGCCACGCCCACCGCCAGCTGCGTGACGGTGGCGAAGGTCAGGCCCCAGGCGCCGGCGTCGAGCTGGCGCTGGAAGAGCTGCGGCGACATGGTGGTCTTGCCGTGCGGCGCGAGGTCGATGCCCCACTCGCGCACGCGCGACTGCATCCAGGCCAGGTTGTGCTCCAGCGCCTCGCGCTTGAGCACGGCCAGCGGCAGCGGCAGGTCGCCGGCCAGCACGTTCCATCCGGCGGCGCCGACTTCGCTGCGGCGGCGCGGCGCCTGCGTGCGCGGGTAGCCCTTGAAGTTGCTGCCCAGCAGCGGGTCGGTGAAATCGTTGGAGACGGTCACGTTCGTGTCGGTCATGGTCATGCGGCGGTGTTGGAGTGCAGTTCTTTGCGGATACAGGCGCTGTAGTGTCCTGCTGAAATTTCTTCGAGAGGGGGCACGGTCTGGGCGCAGGCCTCGATGGCATGTGGGCAGCGCGTGCGGAACACGCAGCCCGAGGGCGGCGAGATGGGGCTGGGAATGTCACCCTTCAGCGCGATGCGCTCGGTCGCAACCTCGGGGTCGGGCTTGGGGCTGGCGGCCAGCAGCGCGCGGGTGTAGGGGTGCGAGGGGCGAGCGAACAGCTCGTCGGTGGTCGCGACTTCCATCACCTTGCCCAGGTACAGCACCACCACGCGGTCGCACAGGTACTCGACCACGTCGAGGTCGTGCGAGATGAAGAGCATCGTCAGGCCCAGCCGCTCGCGCAGGTCGGCCAGCAGGTTGATGACCTGCGACTGGATGGACACGTCGAGCGCCGACAGCGGCTCGTCGGCCACGATGAACTCGGGCTCCACCGCCAGCGCGCGCGCCACGCCGATGCGCTGGCGCTGCCCGCCGGAGAACTCGTGCGGGAAGCGGCTCGCATGTTCGGCGCGAAGGCCCACCGTCTCGAGCAGCTCGGCGATGCGCTTGTCGCGCGCGGCGGCGCCCTTGTGCAGGCCGTGCGTGGAAAGCGCCTCGCCGAGGATCGCGCTGATGCGCATCTTCGGGTTCAGGCTGGCGTACGGGTCCTGGAAGATGATCTGCAGCTTGCTGCGCAGCTTGCGCATGCGTTCGCCCGACAGCGCGCCGATGTCGTCGCCGCGGTACAGCACCTGCCCGCTCGTGCGTTCGAGCAGCCGCAGCACGGTGCGGCCTATGGTGCTCTTGCCCGAGCCCGATTCGCCGACCAGGCCCAGCGTTTCGCCGGGCTGGATGGCGAAGGACACGTCGTCGACCGCGCGCACCGGACGGTCGCTGCTGCCGAAGTATTTCTTGAGTCCGCGGACTTCGATGAGGGGAGCTGCGGTGGTCATCGTGGGCTTGTTGTATTGGCTCTCCCCCAGACGGGGAGGGAGCAAGACGGGGACAGCAGCGTGAGCGTCATGCGACCCTCGCCAAAGGTTGCACCGGCTGCACCCGAACGCAGCGCGCCTCGCGGCCATGCTGCGTTTCGATCAGCGGCGGCATCGCCGCACTGCATTCGGCCAGCGCCTGGTCGCAGCGCGGCTCGAAGGCGCAGCCCGGCGGCGGCGCAAGCGGGCTCGACACCTGGCCGCGAATCGCGAAGAGCCGCTTGGGCTTGGGCTGGCTCGGCAGCCGCGCCTTGCCCGGCAGGCAGGCCAGCAGGCCTTGCGTGTACGGATGCTCCGGCTGCACGAACAGCGGCCGCACCGGCGCGCTCTCGACCACGCGGCCCGCATACAGCACCACCACGTCGTCCGCATGGTGCGCGACCACGCCCAGGTTGTGGGTGATGAAGAGGATGCTCATGCCCGTCTCGGCCTGCAGCCGGCGCATGAGCTCGAGGATCTGCGCCTGGATGGTCACGTCGAGCGCGGTCGTGGGCTCGTCGGCGATCAGCAGCGTCGGGTCGCAGGCCATGGCCAGCGCGATCATCACGCGCTGGCGCATGCCGCCCGAAAGCTGGTGCGGATACTCGTCGATGCGCTGCGCCGCGGCGGGAATCTCGACCAGCTCGAGCATGCGCCTGGCATGCGCCATCGCCGCCTTGCGGTCGAGCCCCTTGTGCAGCCGCACGCTCTCGGCAATCTGCTCGCCGATGGTGAACACCGGGTTCAGGCTGGTCATCGGCTCCTGGAAGATCATCGACAGCTGGTTGCCGCGCAGCGAGCGCATCTCGCGCTCGCCGATGCGCAGCAGGTCGAGCGTCTTGCCCTCGCGCGTCACGAACGATGCGCTGCCGCTGACCTGCGCATTGGCCGTCTTGGGCAACAGGCGCATCAGCGTGAGGCTGGTGACCGACTTGCCCGAGCCCGATTCGCCGACCAGCGCAGTCGTCTTGCCGGGCTGGATCGAGAAGCTCACGTCGGCCACCGAACGCACGAGGCCGTCTTCGGTGGGGAAGCTCGTGCTCAGGTTGCTGACCGCGAGACGTGGGGTGTTGTTGGCGTTCGTCGTCATCACGAGGTCTTCTTGAGCTTGGGGTCGAGCAGGTCGCGCACGCCGTCGCCCAGCAGTTGCAGCGACAACGCCGTGAAGATGATCGCGAGCCCCGGGAACAGCACCACCCAGAAGGCCTGGTGCGCATACTGCTGGCTGCCCGCGACCATGGTGCCCCAGGTCGGGATCTCGGGCGGCACGCCGACGCCGAGGAACGAGAGCCCCGCTTCCGCCAGGATGGCGTAGGCGAAGATGAAGGACACCTGCACCAGGATCGGCGACATCAGGTTCGGCAATATGTGCCGCCACAAAATGCGCGAGGTGCGAACGCCCAGCGCGCGCACGGCTTCCACGAACAGCAGTTCGCGCACCACCAGCGTCGATGCGCGCACCACCCGCGCCACGCGCGGCGTGTAGACCAGCACCAGCGCCAGCACCGTGTTGACGAGCGAAGGCCCCAGGATGGCCACCAGCGCGATGGCCAGCAGGATGTCTGGGAAGGACATCATCGCGTCCACCACGCGCATCAGCGGCGCGTCGAGCCGGCGGAAAAAGCCGGCCATCAGGCCCAGCACCGTGCCAGCGACAACCGCGCCGAGCGCCGTGAGCGCGGCGATGGCCAGCGAGTAGCGCGCGCCGTGCACGATGCGCGAATACATGTCGCGGCCGAGTTCGTCGGTGCCGAGCAGGTGCTCGGCGCTGGGCGCCTTCAGGCGTTCCAGCACCGCGGTGTCGTTGGGGTCGGCGGAGGCGAACAGCGGTGCGCCGATGGCCATGACGGCAATCACCAGCAGCACCAGCGCGGAGACCATCACGATGCGTCGGTGCATCAGCTGGCGGAGCATTCTTGGCATTTGCATGATGTTCTTCAGACCTTCACGCGCGGATCGACCACGGCATACAGCAGGTCGATCGAGAAATTGATCAGCACGTAGATCGCGGCAATCACCAGCAGCGCGCCTTGAATCACCGGGTAGTCGCGCCGCAGCACGGCGCTGACCACGAGGTTGCCCACGCCGGGCAGGCCGAACACGGTTTCGGTGATGACGGCGCCGCCGATCATCAGCGCGACCGTGAGGCCGATCACCGTGACGATGGGCACCAGCGCGTTGCGCAGCGCATGCTTGAGCACGACCACGCTTTCGCTCAGGCCCTTGGAGCGCGCGGTGCGCACATAGTCTTCGCCCAGCACGTCGAGCATCGAGGCGCGCGTGAAGCGGATGATGAGCGCCGAGTTCAGAAGGCCCAGCACCGTGGCCGGCAGCACCAGCGAATGCAGCCGCTCGGCAAATGGCGCGTCGGGCGCGCCGTAGCCGGACACCGGGAACCAGCCGAAGGACACCGCGAAGATCTGTATGAGCACGATACCCAGCCAGAAGCTCGGGATGCTCGCGCCCAGCATCGCGATGCCGGTGAACAACTGGTCGACCACGCGACCGCGGAACACGGCCGAGACGATGCCGCAGGGCACGCCGATCAACGCCGCAATGGCCACGGCCATCAGCGCGAGCAGCGTGGTGGGCTCGGAGCGCTCCCACAGCGCCTGTGTCACCGGGCGCTGCAGGAAGATCGACGTGCCGAGGTTGCCCTGGAGCACCTCGCGCAGCCAGTAGCCGAACTGCACGGGCAGCGGCTTGTCGAGCCCGTATTCCTTCTGCACGCGGGCGATGTCGGCCGCGGTGGCCTGATCGCCCAGCAGCACCGAGACCGGGTCGCCCGAGGCCGCGCGCGTGAGCACGAACACGAGCACCGCCACGATGGCCAGCACGACCAGCATGCCCGCCGCGCGGGAGGCGATGTAGCGGAACAGCGATTTCTTCATCACGCGGAGAACTCGATGGCCGCGGCGGAGCCGACCGCGACGTACTGGCCCGTGAACTGGATGTCGCCACCCTTCACGCGGAAAACCGTCACGTTGTCGCCCTGCTTGTTATGGCACACATAGAGGAAGCGGCCGCTCGGGTCGAGCGTGCAGCTGCGCGGATAGTTGCCGCGCGACCATTCCTCGCGCACCAGCGTGGGGGCGCCGGTGCGGGCGTCGACCTTGAAGATCGAGATCGAGTCGTGCAGGCGGTTGAGCGACACGAAGTGCTGGCCGTCCGGCAGCATGCGAATGCCCGACGCGTAGCTGGTGCCCTTGAAGCCCTTGGGCAGCGCCGAGGTCTCGCTCACCGGCGTGAGCATGCCGCTCGCGTCGTCGTAGCGCATGAAGGCGATGGTCGAGGCTTCCTCGTTCACCAGGTAGAACCACTTGCCGTTCGGATGGAAGATGAAGTGGCGCGCGCCCGAGCTCTCGGACACGGCCACCGTGCTGGGCTGGCTCAGCACGCCGGTGCCCCGGTCGAAGCGGTACGAGATGACGCGGTCGAGCCCCAGGTCGGCCACCAGCACGAAGTTGCCCTTCGGGTCGGCATGCACCATGTGGGCATGCGGGCCGTCGTGGTCGCTGGTGGCAAAGCCCTCGTGCGAACGCGCGGCGGCCGGCACCACGTCGGCGCCGGGCTTGCACGCGGTGGCGCCGCAGGCTTCGGCGTCCTTGTAGACGACGGCTGCGCGCTCGGCGTCGGGCGTGCCGTCGGCACGCAGCGCGATCACGCTGACGTCGCCGCTCGCATAGTTGGCCGTGAACAGAAAGCGGCCGTCGGGGTGCACGCTGATGTAGGCCGGGTCCTTGCCGCCGCAGGGCACTTCGGCCACGAACGACAGCGCGCCGTTGGCGCCGATGCGAAAGGCGGAGACCGAGCCGGCCTCGAACTCGTTGGCCGCATACAGCATGGGCAGCGTCGGATGGCGCGCGAGCGACGCGGGGTTGCGCAGCTTGGCGCCCTCCCCCGTGCTGGCCGCGGCCACTGGCGCGCCGGGAATGGGCTTGAGTGCACCGGTCGCGCTGTCGAGCACGAACTGATGCACGCCCTGGCCGCGCCCGCCGCGCCACGGCTTGCCGCCGTCGCTGTAGGTGCCGACGTAGGCGTAGACGGGGCCGGAGGTGGCCGCCTGAACGGTAGAGGCGGTGAGGCCGAGGGCTCCGAGGCCGGAGGCCAGTGCGCTGGCTTGCAGAAGTTGGCGACGCGATGGCATGGCGGTGTTCCGTGCCTTCTTACTTGATCTTCGCGTTCCAGAAGAACGGCCAGGTCGCTGGCGTGTAGTTGTCCAGCGCCGGGCTCTTGGCCGAGAGGCCGTTGAACTTGCCGACGTTGATGTAAGGCACCTCGTCGTACACCACCTGCTGCACCTTGCCCCACAGCGCACCGCGCTTGGCAGGGTCGCTCTCGACATTGAACGCCTGCAGCGCCGACTTCTTGGCAGGCGTTTCCCACCAGCCGGGCGCGCCGTCGCCCAGCTGCGGCGGCGAGAGCATGGGCTCGGGGAACTGGCCCGAGTGGGTCACGTAGACGTCCCACAGCTTGGGGTCGTTGCGGCGCTGCACCAGCGTGGCCCAGTCGACCACGTTGAGGTCGACCTTGAAGCCGGCGCGCTTGAGCTGCTCGGCCATCAGGAGCGCCATGTTGTAGTGGAAGTCGTACTGGCGGCTGGTGAGCACGCGGATCGGCTCGCCCTTGTAGCCGGCCTTGGCGGCGGCTTCCTTGGCCTTTGCGGCGTTGCGCTGGTTGTACTGGTCGGCGCCGGCGGTCGAATAGAAGGGCGAGCCCTTGGGGAAGTGGTTGGCCTCGGCCACGAAGAAGCGGGTGTCGCCGAAGCCGGCCGCGAGCATCTCGCCTTCGCCCAGCGCGGTCTGGATCGCCTGGCGCACCGGCTGGCTGGCGGCCACGCCTTCCTTGGTGTTCAGCACGAGGTACGGAAAGCCGAACGAGGGCGTCATGATCGGCACGGTCTTGCCGCCCGACTTTTCCAGGCGCGGCAGCGCTTCGACCGGCAGCAGGTCGGCAAAGTCGTACTGGCCGGCCAGTGCGCCCTCGACGCGGGTGCTGGCGTTGGGCACGGGCACGAAGCGCAGTTCTTCGATGGCCGCTTCGCGCTTGCCGCCGTAGCCGCTCGCGGCTTCCTTGCGGGCCGAGTATTTGTCGAAGCGCGTGAGCAGCACGAACTGGTCGGGGCGGCGCTCCTTGAACTTGTAGGGGCCGGTGCCGACGAAGTCCTTCAGCGGCGAGGCGATGGAGTCCTTGGCCATGATGGCCGCCATGCCGCTGGGCAGCGCGAGCTGCGACAGCAGCGGCGCATAGGGCTCCTTCAGCACGATCTCGACCGCCAGCGGGCCCTTGGCCTTGAGGCTGTCGATTTCCTTGCCCACCGCCTTGCCGCGCGGCGACTGGTCCATCCAGCGCTGCAGGCTGGCGACCACGTCGTCGGCGTTGAGTTCGCGGCCGTTGTGCAGCATCACGCCCTTGCGCAGGGCGATGGCGTAGGTCTTGCCGTCGGCCGAGATCTTGGGCATGCCCTCGGCCAGCATCGGCACCACGTTCCACTTGGCGTCGAAGGTGTAGAGCGTCTCGTACACGTGCTGCATGATGGTTCCCACCAGGTCGGCGGTGGAGGCCATCGGGTCGAGCGTCTGCGGCTCGGCCACCATCGCCAGCGTGGCGAAATTGCGCGGGCCCTGGGCATGGGCTTGCTGCTGGGGCAGCGCGGCGCACAGCATCGCGAGCAGTGAAGCGCCCAGCAGGCTGCGCTTGGACAGCTTGGGCAAGGAAAGGCGCTGGACCGGACCGACGTGGGGCATGGGGAACTCCTTCATGAGGCGTGCGAGTTTGTGAAAGAAATTTTCTTTTCGGCCCGGACTTTGAAGCACTATCCATGCCAAATCATCCGTGTTAACCCTTGCACGAGGGTTTTTCTGAAATAGATTTTCAGATTGGATGGATACTCGCGGCTTCCCTTTCCCACAGACAGCTTTCTTCAACCTCCAGGAGTCCCCATGCCTCTCGAATACCTCGGCGCCCCGCCCCTCGCCTCCGACCGCCAGGTGCGTCCGTTCTCCCCGGCCGTGCGCGCCGGCGACTTCGTCTATGTGTCGGGTCAGGTGCCAGTCGACAAGAACGGCGAGCTGGTGGTGGGCGGCATCGAGGCACAGACGCGCCAGGTGATGGAAAACATCAAGACCGTGCTGGCGCTGGCCGGCGCCACGCTGGACGACGTGTGCAAGAGCACCGTGTGGCTGCAGGACGCGCGCGACTTTGGTGCCTTCAACCGCATCTACATGAGCTACTTCGGCGAGAACAAGCCGGCGCGCTCGACCACCGAGGCGCGGCTGATGATCGATGCGCGCGTCGAGATCGACGTGGTCGCCTACAAGCCCAAGGCCTGATCAGCCCTGCAGCAGTTCGGTCTTGCGCTGGATGATGCGCGAGACCAATCCATATTCGACGGCCTCCTGGGCCGACAGCCAGCGGTCGCGCTCGATGTCGGCCAGCACCACGTCGATAGGCTTGCCGGTCTCGCGCGCGATCTCGTGCGCGATGCGCTGGCGGGCCTTGATGATTTCCTGCGCCTGGATGGCGATGTCGGTCGCCTGCCCGCCCGCGCCGCCGCTGGGCTGGTGGATCAAAAAGCGCGTGTTGGGCAGGCACACCCGGCGCTCGCGCGGCGCCGCCAGGAACAGGTGCGTGGCGGCGCTGCCGACCCAGCCGGTGCCGATCATGTTCACCGGCGCGCTGATGAAACGCACGATGTCGTGAATGGCATCGCCCGACTCCAGGTGCCCGCCCGGCGAGCTCACGAGGATGTCGATGGGCTTGTCGGCGCTGTCGGCGTCCAGCGCGATGAGCCGGCGCGTGACGTCGGCGGCCACGGAATCGCTGATGGTGCCGAAGATCAACAGCGTGCGCGACTTGAACGCCTTTTCCTCCAGGTAGGAGTTGCGCGGCTCGGCCGTGGCCGCGGGCTTGGTGTCGTCTTCGTCGGATTCCATCGAGAACATGGGCATGTTGGGCATGAAGAAAGCTCCTGTGGTTGGACTGTCTTGACGAACAAGCCCACAGTTTCGTGACATTGCGGGCTATGGCAAGCTGCGCCGATGCTCGATGAACGCTATCTCTCGCAATTCCCGGCACTGCGAAGCCGGCTGGTTCGCGCGGCAGCGCGCATGCTGGGCGGCACGGCGGATGCCGAGGACGTGGTGCAGGACACCTATCTGCGTGCGCTGGAGGCGGCCGACAAGCCCGCGCCCGATTCGGCGCAGGCGTGGCTGACCACGGTGATGCAGAACCTGGCCGTCGACCGGCTGCGGCGGGATAGGTGGATGCAGTGGTGGCTGAAGGATGCCGAAGGGCTTTCCCCCCAAGCGCCATCAGCGGAGACTGAGGCGGCACAGGCCCAGGAAGCCGATCACGCATTGCGCCTACTGGCAGAGCGCCTCAGTCGGACCGACGCCGCCGCAGTGCTGCTGCGCGAAGTCTTCGAACTGAGCTACAGCGAGATCGCCAAAGTCAGCGGAAAGACTGAAGCCGGTTGCCGGCAGCAGTTGCATCGCGCTCTGATGCGCTTGCGCGGCCGTGAAGCGCCGTCGTCAGGGCGCACGCAAGACGACCCCGAAACGGAGGCGGCGCTTCAGCTCTATCGCCAGTCTCTGCTCAACCGCGACGCGAACGTACTGCTCGCCATGCTGTGCCAACCCGCGACCCGCGCTGTCGTGCGTTCAGCCGCAGCAGGGACGACGGCCGCACCGAATGCTGTCTGCCAGGTCACTCACGTTGGCGGGCAGCTCGGCCTCGTGCTGACGTTGGGCAACCAGTTCGTCTGCATGCTGCCGTTGGGCACGCGGTATGTGCACGAGGACGCGTCGGTCTGACCGTCGGGTGAAACCGGTCCGACGGCAAAATCCGACAATGAACAGAAGCTTGTGGGGGATGACGGGAGCGCTCTTGGGCGGACTCTGGATTGCGGTGTTTTTTGCCGCGCTCAGCTCACAGACAATCATCCAGGAAGCAAAGAGAGAGGAGCTTTCAGTCGCCTCAGGGCTGTTTGTCGGTGTCGAGCCGGGAAAAGGACGGGCGCGATCCACGAACTATGCGGTCATCGAGTCCGACGGCCGCTCCGAGCGGTTCTCCATCCATGCATGCGAACAGCAGATCGTCCGAGTGGCAAGAGGCACCTCGGTTTCCGTTCTCCACGATGGCTCCAGGCTCTTCGAGATGACGGCTGATGGCCAGGCGCAGTGCGCCTATGCGTCCACTGTCCAGATCCTGGCGCAGGCACGAAGCAGCAACCTTCAATGGACGCTCTCCATTGCGACGGGTGGCACGTTGCTGGCGCTGCTGGCTATTTGGTCACGCTGGCGGACCAGCCGCCACCTGACGCAGCTTCGAGCCGTCATGCAGCGCCGCGAAGCCGGTGGCTCCGACCGATAGCAGCTCAGCCGGCCAAGCGCCCAGCCACCAACTGCAGCACCCGGTCGCACCGCTTCGCCAGCTCCTGGTCATGCGTGACCATCACGAACGCCGTTCCATGCCGATGCGCCAGGTCAAGCATCAGCGCGAACACCGTGTCCGCAGTGCTGCGGTCGAGGTTGCCGGTGGGCTCGTCGGCCAGCACGCAGGCGGGCTGGGTGACCAGCGCGCGCGCAATCGCCACGCGCTGGCGCTCGCCGCCCGACAGCTCGGCCGGCCGGTGGTGCAAGCGCTGGCCCAGGCCCACGCTTTCGAGAATCTTCGATGCCGCATGCGCGGCCGTGGCGGGCTCCGTGCGCCGGATCTTCAGCGGCATCGCCACGTTGTCGAGCGCGCTGAATTCGGGCAGCAGGTGATGGAACTGGTAGACGAAGCCCAGGTGCTGGTTGCGCAACCGGCCCTGCTCGGCCGCGTCGACATGGGCGATGTCCTTGCCCAGCAGTTCGACCTTGCCCGAGGTGGGCGCGTCCAATCCGCCCATCAGGTGCAGCAGCGTGCTCTTGCCGGAGCCCGAGGCGCCGACAATGGCCAGGGTCTCGCCTGCGTGCACGTCGAGATCGACACCATGCAGCACGGTCAGGTCCAGCCTGCCTTCGTGGAAACGCTTGGTGAGGCCGCGGGCCTTCAATACGACTTCACTCATAGCGCAGGGCCTCGGCGGGGTTCACGCGGCTGGCGCGCCAGCTCGGATACAGGGTGGCCACGAAGGACAGCACCAGGGAAATGATGGCGATCGGCACGATGTCGCTTTGCTGCGGATCGCTTGGCATCTTGCTGATCAGGTAGATGTCCTTCGGCAGGAAGCTCGCGTGGAACAGGTGCTCCAGGAAGGGCACGATCACGTCGATGTTGAAGGCGATGCCCAGGCCCAGCAGCAAACCGGCCACGGTGCCGATCACGCCCACCATCGCGCCCTGCACCACGAAGATGCCCATGATGCTGCGCGGCGAACTGCCCAGCGTGCGCAGGATGGCGATGTCGGCGCGCTTGTCGGTCACGGTCATGACGAGCGTGGAGACCAGGTTGAAGGCCGCCACCGCCACGATCAGCGTGAGGATGATGAACATCATGCGTTTCTCGACCTGCACGGCCGCGAACCAGGTCTTGTTCTGGCGGGTCCAGTCGCGAATGAGGAACTCGCCCGGCAGGCTCACGGCCAGCTGGTCGGCCACGTCGCGCGCCTCGTTGAGGTCCTTGAGCTTCAGGCGGATGCCGGTCGGGCCTTCGAGGCGGAACACCTTGGCGGCGTCCTGCTCGTGGACCATGGCGAGCGCGGAGTCGTATTCGTAGTGGCCCGAGTCGAAGGTGCCGACCACGGTGAACTGCTTCAGGCGCGGCACCACGCCGGCCGGCGTGACCTGACCGCCCGGGGCCACCAGCGTGACCTTGTCGCCCGGCTGCACGAACAGCGAGCGCGCCAGCTCGGCGCCCAGCACGATGCCGAATTCGCCCGGCACCAGCTTGTCGAAGGTGCCGTGGGCGGCAATGCTGTTGGTGTCGGTCACTTCGGGCTCGAGCTTGGGATCGATGCCGCGCACCACGGTGCCCTTCATGTCCTCGCCGCGCGCGATGAGCGCCTGGGTGTTGATGAAGGGCGCCGCGCCGATCACCTCGGGATGCTTGCGCGCCGCCGCCATGATCTCTTCGAGCTGCGGCAGCGCCTGTCCGTCGCGCGAGAAGATCTCGATGTGCGACACCACGCCGAGCATGCGGTCGCGCACTTCCTTCTGGAAGCCGTTCATCACACTGAGCACAATGATCAGCGCCGCCACGCCCAGCGCGATGCCGAGCATCGAGACACCGGAGATGAAGGAGATGAAGCCGTTGCGCCGCGTCGCCCGTCCTGCGCGCGTGTAGCGCCAGCCGAGCTGCAGTTCATAGGGAAATCGCATAGGGTCGGAATTGTGGCATTCCGGATGACCTCAGGGCTTCCCGGACAATAGGGAGATGGCCGAAACCCTCCCACGTCACCTGTTGATCCCCTTTGCCGGCCGCGGTTCCCCGGCATGCCGCGCGGCGCTGCCCACATTGCGGCTCCCCAATCTCGAAACCCTGCTGCTGCGCCTGACCCTCGCGGACACCGACACGCAGGATGAAAGCACGCGCTCACCGCCGCACGAACGCGCGCTCGCGCGGGCGCTGGGCATCCCCGCTGCCGACGGCTGCATTCCCTGGGCCGCGCTTGAGGCGCGGCGCCTGGGCATCGCCGCCGCCGGCGACACCGAGGGCTGGGGCGTGGTCACGCTGTGCAACTGGCTGGTCGGCATCGACGACGTGGTGCTGGGCGATCCGTCCGCCATCGAGATCGACGCCGCCGAATCGGCCACGCTGCTCGAAGCCGCCCGGCCCTTCTTCGAGGAAGACGGCATCGCGCTGCACCCCTCGCCCGTGCCCGGCCGCTGGCTGGCGCGCGCGCGCATCTTCGACGGGCTGGCCACGGCCTCCATCGACCGCGCCGTGGGCTGGCCCATCTCGCAGTGGTCGCCGCTGGCCGATGCGGCCCGCCCGCTGCGCCGCCTGCAGAACGAAATGCAGATGCTGCTCTACACCCAGCGCGTGAACGACGACCGCGCCGCGCGCGGCGTGCCGCCCATCAACTCCTTCTGGCTCAGCGGCACCGGCGCGCTGACAGCACAGCCCCTGCCGCCCGCCGCTTCGGAAACCACGGTGAGCGAGGCACTGCGCGTCGCCGCCCTGCGCGACGACGGCGCCGGCTGGGCCGCCGCCTGGCAGGCACTGGACGCAAACGACATCGCCTCGCTGCTGGCCGACTACACCCGCGGTGCCGACGTGTCGCTCACGCTGTGCGGCGACCGTGCGGCCCAGCGCTACACCGTGCAGCAACGCGGCCTGAGCCGCTGGGCCAAGAGCCTGTTCGACCGCAAGCGCGCGGCCGACGTGCTGGAGTCGCTATGAAAATCATCGACCGGGAAATCCCGCCGCGCACCGTCTGGGCGCTGGAGCAGGCCGGCGTGCATCCGCTGCTGGCCCGCCTGTTCGCGGCCCGCGGCGTGCGCGCCAAGGACGAGCTCGACGACGGCCTCGCCCGCCTGCTGTCGCCCGACACCCTGCGTGGCACCCACGACGCGGCCGTGCTGCTGGCCGACGCCATCGCGCAGGACAAGCGCCTGTGCATCGTGGCCGACTACGACTGCGACGGCGCCACCGCCTGCGCGGTCGGCGTGCGCGGCCTGCGCCTGCTGGGCGCCAAGAACGTGAGCTACCTCGTGCCCGACCGCGTGGTCGACGGCTACGGCCTCACGCCGCCCATCGCCGAACGCGTGGCCGCGAGCGGCGCCGACATGCTGATCACCGTCGACAACGGCATCGCCAGCGTCGAGGGCGTGGCCGCCGCCAAGGCGCGCGGCCTGCAGGTGCTGGTGACCGACCACCACCTGCCCGGCCCCGAACTTCCCCTGGCCGACGTGCTGGTCAACCCGAACCAGCCAGGTTGCGAATTCGAGAGCAAGAGCATCGCCGGTGTCGGCGTGATGTTCTACGTGCTGCTGGCGCTGCGCTCCGAGTTGCGCAAGCGCGGCGTGTTCGACACGGCCACGCAACCCAAGCTCGATGCGCTGCTGCCGCTGGTCGCGCTCGGCACCGTGGCCGACGTGGTCAAGCTCGACGCCAACAACCGCCGCCTCGTGGCGCAGGGCCTGCGCCGCATCCGCGCCGGCGCGATGCCTGCCGGCGTGGCCGCGCTGTTCAAGGCGGCGAGCCGCCATGCATCGGCAGCCACCACCTTCGACTTCGGCTTTGCGCTGGGCCCGCGCATCAACGCGGCCGGCCGGCTGGCCGACATGACGCTGGGCATCGAATGCCTGCTGACCGACGACGCCGGCCGCGCGGAGGAACTCGCGCGCATGCTCGACGGCATCAACCGCGAACGGCGCGACATCGAGGGCGGCATGCGCGACCAGGCGCTGCTGCTGGCGGAGTCGCTGTTTTCCAACGGCACCGATGGCGAGGGCATCGCGGCACCGCCGCCGGCCATCAGCGTGTTCGATGCGGGCTTCCACGAAGGCGTGGTGGGCATCGTGGCCTCGCGCATCAAGGACCGTTTCCACCGTCCGACCTTCGTCTTCGCCGCGAGCGGCGCGCCGGGCAAGGAGCAGGAGCTGAAGGGCTCGGGCCGCTCGATCCCGGGCTTTCACCTGCGCGACGCGCTCGACCTCGTGGCCAAACGCCATCCGGGCGTGCTGCTGCGCTTCGGCGGCCATGCGATGGCGGCCGGCTGCACGGTGGCGCGCGAGCACTTCGAGACCTTCGAGAAAGGCTTCGCCCAGGTCGCCCGCGAGCTGCTGGCCGACGCCGCGCTCACCCGGCAGATCGAGACCGACGGGCCCATCGCCCGCGAGTACATGCGCATTGACCTCGTCGACACGCTGCACCGCGAGGTCTGGGGCCAGGGCTTCGCGCCGCCAACCTTCAGCGAGGAGGTCGAGGTGGTGTCGCAGCGGCTGGTGGGCGAAAAGCACCTGTCGCTCAAGCTGCGGCACCAGGGCCAGCCGATCGACGCCATGTGGTTCAGCCACACCGAGCCGTTGCCGCCCAGGGTCAAGCTGGCATTCCGGCTGGACGCGGACGAATGGCAGGGCGTGCGGCGGCTGCGCTTCCTGGTCGAAGGCGCGGAGTTCTAGAAGAAGAAAGCAGGAAGAAAGTCGCCCGCCGACGCCCGGGACTGACGCTTTTGTGAGACGGAATGCATGGCGCGGCATTGCCCGGCGGATACGATCGGTTACCCGCCTTTCAAAGGCCTCTTGCCTCGAACTGTCCGGATGCCGTCCATGTCCCCCCCTCGCCTGCTTTCCGCCAAGGGCCGTCGCCCATCATGATCGACGGTGTGAGCTACGGCCTGCTGGCCGGCCTCATGGTCTGCGGCCTCGTGCTGCTGCTGGTGTTCGGCGCGCTGATCCACGGCTACTACGTGCTGGCCTGCGCCTTCGCGCTGCTCGGCTTCGCCGGCATGAACAGCCTGGCGCCGGACGATCCGCTCGCGCACTGGGCGGCGGCGGCGCTGGCGCTCTGGGCGATCTTCCGGCTTCAATTCGCGCGGCAGTTGCTGCGGCTGCGGCATTTCGCGCCCCGGCTCGACCGGGTGGCGCAGGGCGTCGGTATCGCGCTGGTGTTGACCTTGCTGTACGCCGCGGCCGAGACACAACTGGCATGGACGCTGCGCGCCGTGCAGGGGCTGCTGGTCGCGGCCACGGTGGTCCTGACGGCGGGGGCGTTCATCGCACTGCCCCGCCTGCGCTGGCCGGCAGTACTGTTCTGCATCGGCGCCTTGCTGCTGCTGGCGGGCATCTCGGTCACGCGTCTGCCGGTCTGGAGCGAACAGCCCTGGGTGCCCGGCCGGCTGAACATGGCGCAAGCCGCCGCGATCGCCGAACTCGCGATGCTCGCCCTGGCCGTCGGCGCCCGGCTGCGCCACGTGCTGAATTCCGCAAAGGCGCAAGAGGCGCACACGCATGCGCTGATGGGCGCCATGGGCACCGACGCGCTCACGGGCGCCACCAGCCGCGCCGGCTTCGAGAGCCGCGGCGACGAATGGCTGCGCGAAGGCCGGCCGTTCTCGCTGATGCTGGTCGGCCTGAACGGTTTCAGCCGCGTGAACGAACGGCATGGCCGCGCAGGCGGCGACGCGGTGCTCGCGGCCATTGCGCAGCGGCTGCGCCAGCAGGTGCGTGCCGACGACATGGTGGCGCGCCTGGGCGATGACGAATTTGCCTTGCTGCTGGTCGGCAGCCCGACACGCCAGAAACTCGCGGAAATGGCCATCCGCATCGAGACCGCGGGCGCGACGCCAGTCACATACGAAGGCCGCCTGCTCGCGGGCGGCGAGCTGAGCATGGGCATCGCCTGCCATCCCGCCGACGGCGACACGCTCGCCAGCCTGATGGCTTCGGCGGCGGAAGCGCTGCGGCACTGCAAGCAGCAACGCATGGGGCCTGCGTATGCGTTTGCGGGCGAGCACGGAGGCTCGGCGCGCGGCGCATGAAAAAACCCCTGGATCACGGGTGAGCCAGGGGTTTTCGAATGGTGCCGCTTGTCGGAATCGAACTGACGACCTTCCGCTTACAAGGCGGGTGCTCTACCAATTGAGCTAAAGCGGCTGGTGAATTTCTTCAGAGCGTGATTCTAGTGGCGTGGCCGGCATGATCCGGCCGCCCAGCTCACTTGATGCGTTTCAACGACGGCCTGGATCCGCCACCGGCCGGCGGGCGCGGCGGCTCGTCGGCAGGGTCCGTGGCCGGGCCCGCATCTACCGTTTCGTCGGCGTCATCACCCGTCACCAGGTGGACGATCTTGCTGGCGTCGCCTTCAGTGCCGCGCGAGGCATCGCGCAGCGGCATGCGCGCGGGGCCCTGCGGCGAAGACGGTGCCGATGACGGCACCTCGCCGTTGCCGCTGTCCGACGCGGAAGCGGCGGGCACCGGCGCGGGAAACGCCATGCCTTGCCCGTTTTCACGCGCGTAGATCGCGATCACGCGCCCCACCGGCACGCTGATTTCGCGCGCACTGCCCGCGAAACGGGCCTTGAACTCGATGAAATCGTTGCCGAGCTTGAGCGAGCTGGTCGCGTCGAAGCTGATGTTGAGCACGATCTCGCCGTTCTTCACGTACTCGCGCGGAACCTGGACGGTGTCGTCGACCTGCACGGCGACATAGGGGGTGAACCCGTTGTCGGTGCACCATTCATACAGCGCCCGGATAAGGTACGGGCGGGTGGAAGACGACTCGAGCGCGTTGATCATGAAAGACGGCGAAAAACGATGAAAGCAAGCACGGAGCTTACTTACTTTCGCATGACCTTTTCAGACGGCGTCAGTGCTTCGATGTAGGCCGGGCGCGAGAAGATGCGCTCGGCGTACTTCAGCAGCGGCGCAGCGTTCTTGCTCAGGTCGATGCCGTAGTAGTCGAGGCGCCACAGCAGCGGCGCGATGGCCACGTCGAGCATCGAGAAGTTGTCGCCCAGCATGTACTTGTTCTTGAGGAACACGGGTGCCAGCTGCGTCAGGCGGTCGCGGATGTGCGAGCGGGCCTTTTCGAGCGCCTTGTCGTTGCCCTTGGCGGTGCGGTTTTCGAGCGTCGACACATGCACGAACAGTTCCTTCTCGAAGTTGAGCAGGAACAGGCGCACGCGGGCGCGGTCGACCGGGTCGCCGGGCATCAGCTGCGGATGCGGGAAGCGCTCGTCGATGTACTCGTTGATGATGTTCGACTCGTACAGGATCAGGTCGCGCTCGACCAGGATCGGCACCTGGCCGTACGGGTTCATCACGCTGATGTCTTCGGGCTTGTTGTAGAGATCGACGTCGCGAATCTCGAAGTCCATGCCCTTTTCGAACAACACGAAGCGGCAGCGGTGGGAAAAGGGGCAGGTCGTTCCTGAATACAAGACCATCATGGCGAGAGACTCCTAAAAATCAAAAAGAGTGGGTCGCGTTGGCAACCCACTCTGTGGGACCGGATGCCCTGGCGGGGCGCCCGGTCGGCGTGGACGGAACTACTTGACGTCTTTCCAGTACGAGGCGTTCAGTCGCCACACAAAAACCACCGACATGGCCAGGAACAGCAGCACCCACACGCCGATGCGGATGCGGGTGTTCTGAGCCGGCTCGGCCATCCATTGCAGGTAACTCACCAGGTCGCCGACGGCATTGTCGTACTGCACGGGTGTCAGGGTGCCGGGAGTGACTTGCTCCCAGCCCTTGAACACTTCGGTTTCGTGGCCGTGCTGTTCGACCTTGGTGTAGACCGGGCGGCGTTCGCCTTGCAGTTCCCACAGGGGGTTCGGCATGGCGACGCTGGGGAACGCAAGGTTGTTCCAGCCGGTGGCTTTTGTGTCGTCGCGGTAGTAGGTGCGCAGATACGTGTAGAGGTAGTCTGCGCCCGTGCCGCCGTGGCCGGCGCGCGAGCGCGCGACCAGCGTGAGGTCGGGTGGCGTGGTGCCGAACCAGTCCTTGGCCTGGCGCGGATCGATGTTGGCCTTCATGGTTTCGCCGACCTTGTCGGTCGTGAACAGAAGGTTGTCCTTGATCTGCTGCTCGGTGATGCCGATGTCCTGCAGTCGGTTGTAGCGCATGAACGCCGCCGAGTGGCAGTTCAGGCAGTAGTTGACGAACAGCTTGGCGCCGTTCTGCAGCGCGGCCATGTCGTTGGTCTTGGTGTTGGCCTTGTCCCAGGCGATGCCTTCGGACTCGGCCGACGCGGCTGCGGAGAAGGTCAGGCCCAGCGCCAGACCCAGGACCGCGAGCCAGCCGGAAATGCTTTTCTTCTTCATCGTGTTTCTCTCAGCTCTCTTGGGCAGCATGTCTCAATGGGCGGCGAAGACAACGCGCTCGGGCACGGTCTTGAACTCGCCCTTGCGGCTCCACCACGGCATCAGCAGGAAGAAGCCGAAGTAGACCAGCGTGCCGATCTGCGAGATGGTCTGCGCGATGTCGAGCGCGAACGATCCGATGACCAGGTTGCCCCAGACGCCCGGCGGCTGGATGCCCAGGTAGCCGAGGATGAGGAAGAAGAAGACGAAGGCGCCGTACACGTACTTGTGCCAGCTCGGACGGTAGCGGATCGACTTGACTTCGCTGTGGTCGAGCCACGGCAGGAAGAACAGGATGATGACCGAGCCGCCCATCACGACCACGCCCCAGAACTTGGCGTCGAAGGACTTGAGCAGGAAGATGACCACGGCCGCCACGACGATGAGCGCGACCTTGAACGCCGTGCCCGACTTGCCCTTGACGAAGTTCAGGATGGCGCCCGCGGCGATGATCAGCGAGAACACGTTGACCATGTCGTCGGTGGTTGCGCGCAGCATCGAATAGAACGGCGTGAAGTACCAGACCGGGGCGATGTGGTTCGGCGTCTTCAGCGAATCGGCCGGAATGAAGTTGTTGTACTCGAGGAAGTACCCGCCAGCTTCCGGCGCGAAGAAGATCACGGCCGAGAAGATCGTGAGGAACACCACCACGCCGAAGATGTCGTGCACCGTGTAGTACGGGTGCGACGGAATGCCGTCGAGCGGATGGCCGTCGGGGCCGCGCTTGGCCTTGATCTCGATGCCGTCGGGGTTGTTCGAACCCACTTCGTGCAGCGCGATCAGGTGGGCCACCACCAGGCCGAGCAGCACCAGCGGCACGGCGATCACGTGGAAGCTGAAGAAGCGGTTCAGCGTGGCGTCGCTCACCACGTAGTCGCCGCGGATCAGCAGGGCCAGGTCGGGGCCGATGAACGGGATGGCGGCGAACAGGTTCACGATCACCTGGGCGCCCCAGTAGGACATCTGGCCCCAGGGCAGCAGGTAGCCCATGAAGGCTTCGGCCATCAGGCACAGGAAGATCGCGCAGCCGAACACCCAGATCAGCTCGCGCGGCTTGCGGTAGCTGCCGTACATGAGGCCGCGGAACATGTGCAGGTACACCACGATGAAGAACGCCGAGGCGCCCGTCGAGTGGATGTAGCGGATCAGCCAGCCCCATGGCACGTCGCGCATGATGTACTCGACCGAGGCGAACGCCTGGGCCGCATCGGGCTTGTAGTGCATGACCAGGAAGATGCCGGTGACGATCTGGATCACCAGGACCAGCATGGCCAGCGAGCCGAAGATGTACCAGAAGTTGAAGTTCTTCGGCGCGTAGTACTTGCCCCACTGGTCGTTCCAGAGCTTGCTGAGCGGGAACCGGTTGTCGACCCAGTTCAGCAGTTTTTCGCTGGTCGGTGCGTTGGGGGAAATCTCGTGGAATTCAGCCATGTTCTTCTTCCGCCTCAGGCCTTCTTGGAGTCTTCACCGATCAGGAGCTTGGTGTCCGACAGGTACATGTGCGGCGGCACCGGCAGGTTGTCGGGCGCGGGCTTGTTCTTGAAGACTCGGCCAGCCAGGTCGAAAGTGGAACCGTGGCAGGGGCAGAGGAAGCCGCCTTCCCAGTCGGCGGGCAGCGAGGGCTGCGGGCCGGCCTGGAAGCGGTCGCTCGGGGAGCAGCCCAGGTGCGTGCAGATGCCAACCACGACCAGCACTTCGGGCTTGATCGAACGGTGCTCGTTCTGTGCGTACTTGGGGGTGAATTCGTCGGGGTGACGCTTGGACAGGGGGTCGGCGAGTTGCCCGTCCAGCTTGGGGAGTTCCGCGACCTGCTCGGGGGTGCGCTTGAGGATCCAGACCGGCTTGCCACGCCATTCGACGGTGATCTTCTCGCCGACCTTGAGGCCCGAGATATCGACCTCTACCGCTGCGCCGGCGGCTTTGGCCTTCTCGGAAGGCTGGAAAGTGCTCACAAAGGGAATGGCGGTTGCCACGCCACCCACCACGCCGGCACAACTGGACGCGATCAGCCAGGTTCGTTTGCCTGTGTCGATCCGGGGCGAGCCGGAGGTCATGTCACTCATGGGGATCCTCTTGTCTTCTTCGCTGGAGCAGGGCCAACCCTTGGCTTGAACAGGGTCAACCAGCGATTGTAGCGGGGCGCTGGGGGAGAATTCAACGGCCGAATTGCGTCCGGCCCGCCTGCAGGCGGGCTGCAAGGCGCGCGCAGGGCGGCGCGGCGCCTGGCGACAAGGGTTGTCCCCGATGCCGTCTTCAGTTCAGAAGACCGTGCTGCATCGCCTCATGAACCGCCTGGGTCCGCGACTTGACGGACAGCTTGCGGTAGATGCTCTTGGCATGAAACTCGATGGTGTTGACCGACAGATAGACCGCTTCCGCGATCTGCCGGTTGCTCCAGCCCTGCGCAATCAGCCGCAGCACCTTGAGCTCCCTGGGCGACAGCAGGCCGCGCGGCAGCTTCGTGGCCGACACGGGCTCGTCTTGCTGCGGCTCCTGCACGCGGATCGGCTCGATCGTGCGCGCCTTGGCGGACGCGGCGATCGAACTCAGTATGCGCCGCGCGATGCGCGAGTCCATCGGCGCGCCGCCGCGTTCCACCGAACGCAGCAGATAGGCAAGCTCGATGTCGTCCGCTTCCGTCAGCAGATAGCCGATGGCGCCCGCGGCAATCGCGGCGCCCACCAGTTCCTGGTCGTCGATATCGGACATGCCGACGCTTTCGATGCCCGGGTAGTTCTGGCGCACATGATGAAGCAGCGAGATGCCTTCGTTCGACGGCAGCCGCATATCGACCAGGGCGAGGTCATACGGCAGCGCGGCCAGCAGGTTGCAGGCTTCGGCGCGGCTCGACGCCACCACGATGCGGCGGCGCGGCGCGAGCTCGGCCAGGATGCGACGCATGCGATCGGCGACCGCAAGATCGTCCGCGACGATCAGCGCGGCATGGAAGACACCGCCATACATCTGCGCAACCGACGGCATCGGCCGCACGGGTTGGCAACGGACACTCATATTCATTTCCATGACCGCACTCCCCTGGCGACACGGAAAACCGTGTCCATGTAGGCATTGGCAAAGCTCGAAAACAGATTGACCACGCGACATCCCCTCTTGCTCATTGCTACCTGCGGGTAGCTTCGAAATGTTGTCTTTCGTTTCAGATGTCGCAGGAACGATGCCTGCGCGAAAAAGCACCGTGCGAACAGGCATGCCATTGCCTGTAGTACTTTGATTTCATTGAAGAAATTGACGCAAACGGACCGTGCAACGCGGTCTTGAGAGGGCTCTGAAAAGGTCGTTTTCGCGCGGTTGTTACGTGGCGTTTTGAGCGCACGTTACGTAGCACCGCGCAACACGAAACGCGCTCGACATCGCGTGTCGACGCATGGCCCACGGATTCATGTGATGCCCGCGAAGCCGCATGGGCATTGGCTTTGCGGACCTCTCCACTTTTTTTCGAACACGCATCGAAGCGCTCGCGGGACCGCAGAACTACGGATCCCGGTGATGTTCAGCAAGTACCTCGATTCCTAGCATCGGTTGCACCGGGTAACGCAATGAAACCCGACCCTGCTTTCACGCGACAAGGGACTCTGGGAGCCCGGAAGTCGCCATCGATACATCAAGGAAAAAGGTCCAAATGACTACACCCAAGCGCTCTTCCAAACGTTCGTCTTCCGGCACGCGCAGCACGGGCATCAGCCACCTGCTTGCCTCGGTATTGGTGGGGGCGGGATATGTAATGACGCTGCCAGTGGCGTACGCGCAGGCAGTGACGATCGGGGGCGACCCCATCCGGATCAATAACGGTGGCAACGCAACCAACACCGGTGGCCTGCTGAACGCGCCCCAGGGCGTGAGTACGACCTCCCTGACTGCCGGCAGCATCAGCGCGGGCACCATCACCGCCAACACCGGCACCATCAATACGCTCAGCGCGTCAAGCATCACGTCTGCCACCGTTTCCGCCGGCAGCGTCGACGTCACCGGCAACGTGACCGCGGCCGGCGCCAACATCGCGGCCCTGACGGCAGGCAGCGCCAACATCACCGGCACCGTGACGGCCAACGGTGTCCAGGCAACCAACGGAACCTTCACCGGCACCCTCGGCGCCAACGTGCTGACCGCCGCGACAGGCACGATCACCAGTCTCACGTCGACCAGCATCAGTACCGGCACGCTCACTGCCGGCACCATCAACGCGACGAACACCACGACGTCCAACCTGTCGGCGACCACGGGTACGGTCAACACGCTGAACGCCACCAACGTCAGCACGACGGCCCTGACGGCCAGCAACGGCACCATCAATACGCTGAACGCGACCAACGTCACGACGTCCAGCCTGTCGGCGACCACCGGTACGGTCAACACGCTGAACGCCACCAATGTCAGCACGACCGATCTGACCGCCGGCAACGGCACCATCAATACGCTGAACGCGACCAACGTCACGACGTCCAGCCTGTCGGCGACCACCGGTACGGTCAACACGCTGAACGCCACCAATGTCAGCACGACCGATCTGACCGCCAGCAACGGCACCATCAATACGCTGAACGCGACCAACGTCACGACGTCCAGCCTGTCGGCGACCACCGGTACGGTCAACACGCTGAACGCCACCAATGTCAGCACGACCGATCTGACCGCCGGCAACGGCACCATCAATACGCTGAACGCGACCAACGTCACGACGTCCAGCCTGTCGGCGACCACCGGTACGGTCAACACGCTGAACGCTACCAATGTCAGCACGACCGATCTGACCGCCGGCAACGGCACCATCAATACGCTGAACGCGACCAACGTCACGACATCCAACCTGTCGGCGACCACGGGCACGGTCAACACGCTGAACGCCACCAACGTCAGCACGACGGACCTGACGGCCAGCAACGGCACCATCAATACGCTGAACGCCACCAACGTCACGACGTCCAGCCTGTCGGCGACCACCGGTACGGTCAACACGCTGAACGCCACCAATGTCAGCACGACCGATCTGACCGCCAGCAGCGGCACCATCAACACGCTGAACGCGACCAACGTCACGACGTCCAGCCTGTCGGCGACCACGGGTACGGTCAACACGCTGAACGCGACCAATGTCAGCACGACGGCCCTGACCGCCAGCAACGGCACCATCAATACGTTGAACGCGACCACCGTCACGACGTCCAGCCTGTCGGCGACCACCGGTACGGTCAACACGCTGAACGCTACCAATGTCAGCACGACGGACTTGACCGCCAGCAACGGCACCATCAACACGCTGAACGCGACCAACGTCACGACGTCCAGCCTGTCGGCGACCACCGGCACGGTCAACACGTTGAACGCCACCAATGTCAGCACGACCGATCTGACCGCCGGCAACGGCACCATCAACACGCTGAACGCGACCAACGTCACGACGTCCAGCCTGTCGGCGACCACGGGTACGGTCAACACGCTGAACGCGACCAATGTCAGCACGACGGCCCTGACCGCCAGCAACGGCACCATCAATACGTTGAACGCGACCAACGTCACGACGTCCAGCCTGTCGGCAACCACTGGCACAGTCAACACGTTGAACGCCACCAATGTCAGCACGACCGATCTGACCGCCGGCAACGGCACCATCAATACGCTGAACGCGACCAACGTCACGACATCCAACCTGTCGGCGACCACGGGCACGGTCAACACGCTGAACGCCACCAACGTCAGCACGACGGACCTGACGGCCAGCAACGGCACCATCAATACGCTGAACGCGACCAATGTCACGACGTCCAGCCTGTCGGCGACCACCGGTACGGTCAACACGCTGAACGCGACCAACGTCAGCACGACGGCCCTGACCGCCAGCAACGGCACCATCAATACGCTGAACGCCACCAACGTCACGACGTCCAGCCTGTCGGCGACCACGGGCACGGTCAACACGCTGAACGCGACCAATGTCAGCACGACCGATCTGACCGCCAGCAACGGCACCATCAACACGCTGAACGCGACCAACGTCACGACGTCCAGCCTGTCGGCGACCACGGGCACGGTCAACACGCTGAACGCCACCGACATCACGACGACGAACCTGTCGGCAAGCAACGGCACGGTCAACACGTTGAATGCCACCAACGTCAGCACCACCAACCTGACGGCCAGCAACGGCACCATCAACACGCTGAACGCCACCGACATCACGACGACCAACCTGTCGGCGAGCAACGGTACGGTCAATACGTTGAATGCCACCAACGTCAGCACCACCAACCTGACGGCCAGCAGCGGCACCATCAACACGCTGAACGCCACCGACATCACGACGACGAACCTGTCGGCAAGCAACGGTACGGTCAATACGCTGAATGCCACGAACGTCAGCACGACGAACCTGACGGCCAGCAGCGGCACCATCAACACGCTGAACGCCACCGACATCACGACGACGAACCTGTCGGCAAGCAACGGTACGGTCAATACGCTGAATGCCACGAACGTCAGCACGACGAACCTGACGGCCAGCAGCGGCACCATCAACACGCTGAACGCCACCGACATCACGACGACGAACCTGTCGGCAAGCAACGGCACGGTCAATACGCTGAACGCCACCAACGTCAGCACCACCAACCTGACGGCCAGCAACGGCACGATCAACACCCTGAACGCGACCAACGTCACGACATCCAACCTGTCGGCGACCGCGGGCACGATCAACACGTTGAGCGCTACCAACGTCACGACGACGAACCTGTCGGCGAGCAACGGTACGGTCAACACGCTGAACGCCACGAACGTCAGCACCACGAACCTGACCGCAAACAACGGCACGATCAACACGTTGAGCGCGACCAACGTCAGCACCAACAACCTGACGACCGCCAACGGCACGATCAACAACCTGACGTCGACCAACATCACGACGGCCAACCTGTCGGCGGGCCACGGCACGATCAACACGCTGAACTCGACCAACGTCAGCACCACCAACCTGACGGCGGCCAGCGCCACCATCAACGCACTGACCGCCAACACGGTGAGCGCAACGACGGTGAACGCGAGCACGGTCAATGCCGGCACGGTGAACGCGACCACCGGCAACTTCCAGACGATCACCGCGGCCAACGGCAACATCACGGTGCTCAACACGCAGACCGGCAACATCACGACGATCAACGCGGTGACGGGCAACGTCACGACGCTGAATGCCGGCACGGTCAACGTGACGGGCAACGTGAACGCCGGCGGCACGATCACGGCGGGCAACGGCGTGGTGGCGAACGGCCGCGTGCAGAACGTGGCCCCAGGCATCCTGCCGACGGACGCAGCCAACATGCAACAGCTGAACCAGGTGCGCAGCGAAGTGCAGGACGCGCGCAAGGTCGGCAGCACCGGCGCGGCCATCGCGATGGCCGCGGCCTCGGTGCCGGCCCTGGAAGCGGGCAAGCAGTTCGGCGTGGGCGTGGGCGTCGGCTCCTACGACGGCCGCTCGGCGATTGCGGCCGCGATCAGCTTCCGCCTCGGCGAGGCGTCGCAGATCAAGGTCAACCTCGGCACCGGCCAGAGCGGCAAGGTCGGCGGCGGGGTCGGCGCTTCCTGGTCCTGGTGATCCACGCGGCGATCCCCGGGCGGCGCCTGTGCGCTGCCGGGGGTTGCCAACGGTTACAACACGAGGCCGGCCACCTATACTGGGTGGCCGGTCTTTTTTCATGCCTCCAGGCCGGAATTTCAGCGGCCGATCTTCTGACCCGTCCAACCCACGGCTTCATGAACTCACCTTCTCTCGCCCCCGCGCCCACCGCCTCCGCCGATGAGGCAAGCCGTCTTCTGGAACAGGGGCTGACGCAGCACCGCATGGGCCGCTTCACCGAAGCCCTGCGGATCTACGAAAACCTGCTGTCGCAATTCCCCGAGCACGCCGACGCACTGCACCTCACGGGTGAGGCGCTCTACCGGCAGGGCCGCCCGAAGCTGGCGCTGAACTACGTGAACCGTGCGATCGCGAAGTCGCCGCACCACTTCTATTTCAATACGCGCGCAACCATCTTCATGCACATGGGCCTGCTGGCCGAAGCGCAGCAAGACCTTCGCCGCGCGATCAAGGCGCTGCCGAACTATCCCGAGGCCTATGTGAACCTGTCGGCGGTCTACCGCCAGCAGAAAAAATTCCGCCAGGCACGCGAAGCCGCCGGCGAGGCCACGCGGCTGGCGCCTCAGTCACCCGCGGCATGGAACAACGCCGGCGCGATCGACATGGAGCAGGACCGCCTCGAAGAGGCTGTCGAGCAGTTCCGCCAGGCACTGAAGCTGGACTCCGGCTACATCGCCGCCCACAAGAACATCGGGAAGATCCGCGCCCACCAGAAGGACTGGGCCGGCGCGCTGACTTCGCTGGAGCAGGCCCAGACCGATCCGCCCGACTTCGAGGCGGCCTATCTGCTGTCGCGCGCGCTGATCGCCTGCGGCCGCAACGAAGAGGCCATCGCGCCGATGCAGCGCGCCATGCGCCATTCGACAGTCGAAGTGCGGGCCAGGGCCCTGTCGGACCCCGAAGCGGTGGCGGCGCTCTACGGCGTCTGCGCCGCGCTGGAGGGCGCGGCGATGCGCTTCGACGAATCGGAAGAGCTGTACAAGCTCGCGCTGGAGTCGATGCCCGAACAGGAAGCGCTGCTGAACAACCTCGGCGCGACGAACTTCCGCCAGGGCCGCTACGACGCGGCCATCGAGGTGCTCAAGAAGGCCCTCGAACTGCATCCGCGCCAGGTGCTCGCGCGCTGCAACCTCGGCGTGACCTACGTGATGGCCGGGCAGTCGGAGGCCGCCATCGCGGAGTTCGAGCAGTGCCTGCGCGACGACCCGGACTTCATGCCGGCCATGGTGTGGCTGCTCGGCGAAAAGGCGCACATCGCCCGCTGGGAGGGCGTGCCCGAGCTGCGCGCGAAGATCGCGGCCCGCCTGGACAATCCGGTCGACGACCAGACAGCGTCGTCGTTCATCCTGATGTCGAACTACGACGACGCCCACCGGCTGATGCACTGGACCCAGCGCTCCGCCACGCTGGCCGACAGGAACACGGCCATCAAGCCCTTTGCCGATGCCGGGGCGCGCCGCACATCGCCGCGCATCCGCGTGGGCTACTACTCGTTCGACTTCCGCAACCACCCGGTGGCCCACCTGACGGCCGAGCTCTACAGCCTGCACGACCGAAAGGACTTCGAAGTCTTCGTGTACTCCTACGGCCCGGACGACGGCCACCCGGCGCGCGCGCGCATCGCGGCGTCGGCGGAGCATTTCGTGGACATGCACGGCCAGTCGATCCAGCAGATGGCCGAGCGCATCCGCGAGGACGAGATCGACATCCTGGTCGACCTCTCGGGCGACACGCGCGGCGCCAAGCCGCAGGTCATGGCCTATCACACGGCGCCCGCGCAGCTCATGTGGCTGGGCTACATGGGCACCAGCGGCTCTACCAACTACGACTACCTGGTGTCCGACGGTTTTCTCTCGCCGCAGGGCACGGAAGACTGCTACACCGAGAAGCTGCTGCGCCTGCCCGAGACCTTCCAGGTGATCGACACGAAGCGCCCCGTCAACCCGCACAAGGCCACGCGCGAGGCGCACGGCCTGCCGGAAGACGCGTTCGTGCTGTGCAATTTCTCGCAGTCCTTCAAGATCCAGCCCGAAACCTTCGACGCCTGGGTCCGCATCGTGCGGGGCATTCCGAACTCAGTGCTATGGCTCGCGCAAGGCCCGAACGGCTTCGAGCGCAACCTGCGCGCGCACTGGGAAAAGGCCGGCCTGCCGGCCGAGCGCCTGATCGTGTCGCCGCGCATGCCGGTCGACCAGCACCTGGCGCGCATCGGCCTGGCCGACCTGTTCATCGACACCTTCCCCTACAGCAGCGGCGCCACCGCGAACGACGTGCTGTGGTCGGGCGTTCCGCTGCTGGCGCTCACGGGCTCGACGATGGTGTCGCGCATGGCGGGCAGCCTGCTGGGCGCCATCGGGCTGCCGGAGCTGGTGGCCACGAACCACGCGGAGTACGTGCAGAAGGCCATCCACTACGCCACGCACCCCGACGAACTCGCTGCCTTGCGCGCGCGGCTGGCCGCGGCCAAGGAGGCGCGCCGCGGCTACTTCGACACGCCGCGCTTCGTGCGGCACCTCGAGGACGGCTTCAGGCAGATTGCCGCGCGCAGTCGTGAAGGGTTACCCACCGCGCACGTCGATGTCGCGTTGCGCCCGCCTGGGAAGTGAACAATCGCGGGCATACTCGGCTCTCCTTCAACAGCAGAGCTCCAGCAGCCTTTTGAATCATGAGCATCCTCAGTGAATTCAAGGAATTTGCCGTCAAGGGCAACGTCATCGACCTGGCGGTCGGCGTGATCATCGGCGGCGCGTTCGGCAAGATCGTCGATTCGCTCGTGGCCGACATCATCATGCCGCTGGTGGGCCTGGTGTTCGGGAAGCTCGACTTCTCCAACCTCTACGTGGTGCTGGGCACCGCACCGGCCGGCGTGGCGAACACGCTGGCCGACCTGAAGAAGGCCGGCGTGCCCGTGCTGGCCTACGGCAACTTCATCACCATCGCGGTCAACTTCGTGATCCTCGCCTTCATCATCTTCATGATGGTCAAGCAGATCAACCGCCTCAAGCGCAGCGAAGAGCCGGCACCGGCCGCCGCCCCCGCAACGCCCGAAGACGTGATACTGCTGCGCGAAATTCGCGATAGCCTCAAGCGATAACTGTTGCTCGCCCCCAGGCTGCGCGCACTTCGTGTCGCTTCGCCTACCCCCTACCGGGGGCAACACCAGAGGCCCGGCAGAGCCGGTTCCTCGGTGTTCCTGAAAGCCCCGGCGGCTCTCGCTTTCAGCTCAGCCGACGGGCCATGCGCAATGCCTCGACGAGGCTGGACGCATCGGCCTGCCCCGTGCCCGCGATGTCGAACGCGGTGCCGTGATCGGGGCTGGTGCGCACCAGCGGCAGCCCCAGCGTCACGTTCACGCCCTTCTCCACGCCCAGGTACTTGACCGGGATCAGGCCCTGGTCGTGGTACATCGCAATCACCACGTCGAACTCGCCGCTGGACGGCACGCCGCCCTTGGCGCGCGCGCGCATGAACACGGTGTCGGGCGCATAGGGCCCATGGGCGTCAATGCCTTCGGCGCGCGCGGCCTCGATGGCCGGCACGATGACCTCCCGCTCCTCCGAGCCGAAAAGGCCGCCCTCCCCCGCATGCGGGTTCAGGCCCGCCACGCCGATGCGCGGCATGCGGCCCAGCGCATGGGTCAACGCGCGGTGCGTGATGCGCAGCGTCTCGAGCACGCCCTCGAAGCGGACCGCCTCGATGGCCTGGCGCAGCGACACATGAATGCTGACGAGCACGGTGCGCAACTCGTCGTTGGCCAGCATCATGCGCACCGGCACGTCGGCCACGGTGCGGCCCAGGTGCGCGGCGGCCTCGGCCTGCAGCAATTCGGTATGGCCGGGATACGGAAAGCCAGCGGCGGACAGCGCCTCCTTGTGCAGCGGCGCGGTCACGATGGCGGCCACCTCGCCGCGCAACGCGGCCCGCGCGGCCCAGACCACGCATTCGCCCGCCACGCGGCCGGCCTCGGCGCTGACCTGCCCTATCTCGATGCCCGAAGGCGGCGCGATGACCTGCAGCACCGGGATGCAGCGCGGCGGCACGGTGGCAACCTCGGCGACGGATTCGATCTCCAGCACCGGCCACGCCAGTTCTCCCGGCGCGGCCAGCGCCTGGGAGGCCTGGCGCATCGTGCCGACGTCGCCGGCCACGAAGGCGCCACGCGTGGCATCCGGCGCCTCGCGGAAAGCCTTGGCGATGATCTCGGGGCCGATGCCCGCGGGGTCGCCCAGGGTGATGGCGATGGGGCTGTTCACTGCGCTCATGCGGGGTTGTCGATGTCGATGAACTCGTGCGTCAGCCCGAGCTGCGCCGCCACGTGCCCGGCCACCGCCTGGGCGCCGTAGCGCTCGGTGGCATGGTGACCGCAGGCCAGGAAGGCCACACCCATCTCGCGTGCGTAGTGGGCCTGGGGTTCCGAGATCTCGCCGGTGATGAAGGCGTCTGCCCCGGCCGCGATGGCGGCCTCGAAATAGCCCTGGGCGCCGCCCGTGCACCAGGCGACGGTCTTGATGGGACGCTGCGCGGTATCGAGCAGCGTGACGGGCCGCTTCAGCACGCCCTCCACATGGGTGGCAAGCGCCTTGGCATCGGCAAAGCCCTCGCCGTTCTCGCGCGTGCCCAGGAAACCCAGCTCCTGCTCGCCGAAGCGCCCGGTGGCGCCAGGATGGGCCACGAGCCCCAGTTGCAGGCCAAGCTGCGCGTTGTTGCCCAACTCAGGGTGCGCGTCGAGCGGCAGGTGGTAGGCGAACAGGTTGATGTCGTGGCCGAGCAGCAGGCCCAGGCGCTGTTTCATCCAGCCGGTGACGCAGCCGCTCTGGCCGCGCCAGAACAGGCCGTGGTGGACGAAGATGGCGTCGGCTTCGGCGCGGATGGCGGCTTCGATCAAGGCGCGGCTGGCGGTCACGCCCGAGACGATCTTGCGGACCACGGTGCGCCCCTCGACCTGAAGGCCGTTGGGTCCGTAATCCTTGAAGCGCCCGGGGGCGAGCAGCAGGTCGAATGCGTGAAGCAGTTCGTGGCGGGTGGTGCTCATCGCGACATTGTCGCGCGCCCCGCGGGCGCCACGCCGTCGCGCATGGCATGGCCGCGCACGGCAAGGGGCAGGAGCGCGAGCAGGAAGCCCAGCGCCGCCAGCACCGCCACGTAGTGCGCGGGCGCCATGGTGTCGTGCTGCAGCCAGAGCGTGAGGATCACCGGCGTGAGCCCGCCGAAGACGGCATAAGACATGTTGTAGGCGAACGAAAGCCCGGTGAACCGCACCGGCGCCGGGAACGCGCGCACGCCCGCGATCGGCACCGTGGCGATGGTGCCCACGAACAGGCCGACCAGCCCGTAGTGCCAGAACAGCGTGGCCGGCGTGCCGGGCAGGCCGGTGTAGAAAAGGTAGGCGGTCGCGAACAGTCCGCCCCAGCCCACCAGCATCACCGTGCGCGTGCCGAAACGGTCGCTGGCCCAGCCCGCGAGCATGCAGCCCAGCGTCAGGGTCAGCGTGGCCAGCGCATTGGCTTCCAGCGACAGCGCGGCCGGGATGTGGTGCACCTTCTGCAGGTAGGTGGGCGTGTAGAGCACCACCACCACGATGGCGGCCGACAGCACCCAGGTCAGCAGCGCGACGTACACGCAGGCCAGGCGGTGCTCGCGCAGCACGGTGCGCAGCGGCAGTTCGCGCGCCACGCTGCGGCGGCCGGCCAGCTCCTTGAACACGGGCGTCTCATGCAGGAAGCGGCGCAGGTACACCGACACCAGCCCGAACACCCCGCCCAGGATGAACGGAATGCGCCAGGCGAAGTCGCTCACCTGCTCGGGCGAGTAATGGCGGTTGATGGCCACCGCGATCAGCGAACCCAGCAGGATGCCGCCGGTGATGCCCGAGGTCAGCATGCCGATGCCGAAACCGTAGCGCCTGGCCGGCACATGCTCGCCCACGAACACCCAGGCACCCGGCATCTCGCCGCCGATGGCCGCGCCCTGCAGCACGCGCATCAGCAACAGCAGCAGCGGCGCCGCCACGCCGATGCTCGCGTAGGTCGGCAGCAGGCCGATGACCAGCGTGGGCGCCGCCATCAGGAAGATCGACAGCGTGAACATGCGCTTGCGGCCGAAGATGTCGCCGAAATGCGCGATGACGATGCCGCCCACCGGCCGCGCCAGGTAGCCGGCCGCGAAGATGCCGAAGGTCTGCAGCTGCCGCAGCCAGTCGGGCATGTCCGTCGGGAAGAACAGCGCTCCCAGCACGGTGGCGAAGAAGACGTAGATGACGAAGTCGTAGAACTCCAGCGTGCCGCCGAGGGCGGACAGGGCCAGGGTCTTGTAGTCGCTCGTGCCGAGCGTGCGTGCCGGCGCCGGCTGCGCGCCGTCCGGGAGGGTTGCTTCTGGGGTCATGGCTGACGGAGATATCGTTGCTGCGCGCACCGGTCCGCGAGACCGGGTGGGAACGGGAGGCGGCGCGCCGACGAAACGCCTGGCCGCATCCGCCGGGTGGGCAGCGCGGGAGGCCTGGAAAGCACGGTCCGGATCGGAACCGACCCGGAATACTAGGGGTTATCCCGGATTCACGCAGCCGACCGGCCGCAATCTCGACCGCCCGGCGCGGTCTATGGACAGTGCCGTTGAGGGACAATCGGAGGCAGTGCCGCGCCTGGAATGGCGCTCTCCGAACGTCTTTTCAGCAAGTTTTCATGAAACGTACCTGGCTGCTTTTTGCCCAAGCCGTGACCGTCCTGCTCGCGGCGTACTTCGTCGTCGCGACGCTCAAGCCCGAATGGCTCAACAAGCGCGCGACCTCGCTGGGCGGCGTGGTGTCGGTCGTGCAGGCGCCCACCGCCAACCCGGCCATCGCAACGCCCGGCAGCCTGGCCGTGCCGGCCAAGAAGGCCTCGCCGGCGGTGGTGAGCATCAACACCAGCAAGGCGGCGCAGCGCCATCCGCGCAGCAACGACCCGTGGTTCCGCTTCTTCTTCGGCGACCAAGACGACCAGCCCCAGGTGGGCCTGGGCAGCGGCGTGATCGTCAGCACCGACGGTTACATCCTCACCAACAACCACGTGGTCGAGGGCGCCGACGAGATCGAAGTGACGCTGAACGACAGCCGTCACGCGCGCGGCAAGGTGATCGGCACCGACCCCGACACCGACCTGGCCGTGCTCAAGATCGAGCTCGACAAGCTGCCGGTGATCGTGCTGGGCGACTCCGACGCGCTGCAGGTGGGCGACCAGGTGCTGGCCATCGGCAACCCCTTCGGCGTGGGCCAGACCGTGACCAGCGGCATCGTCTCGGCGCTGGGACGCAACCAGCTGGGCATCAACAACTTCGAGAACTTCATCCAGACCGACGCGGCCATCAACCCCGGCAACTCGGGCGGCGCGCTGATCGACGTGCACGGCAACCTGCAGGGCATCAACACCGCGATCTACTCGCGCTCGGGCGGCAGCATGGGCATCGGCTTCGCGATCCCGGTCTCGATGGCCAAGATCGTGCTCGAAGGCATCGTCAAGGAAGGCCAGGTGCGCCGCGGCTGGATCGGCGTGGAGCCGAGCGACCTCTCGCCCGAACTGGCCGAGACCTTCGGCGTGAAGGCCGACTCCGGCGTGATCATCACCGGCGTGCTGCAGAACGGCCCCGCGGCCAAGGCCGGCATTCGCCCGGGCGACGTGATCACCTCGGTGGGCGAGAAGAAGACGGACAACGTGCAGGCGCTGCTGACCGCGGTGGCCGGCCTGAAGCCCGGCAGCACCTCGCGCTTCGCGCTGCAACGCGGCAGCGACAAGATGGAACTGGATGTGACGCCGGGGCTTCGACCAAAGAGCCCGGTGCGGCAAGTGCCCAATCAACAAGAATAGGCTCGCCCCCAGGCTGCGCGGCACTTCGTGTCCGCTTCGCCTTCCCCCTACCGGGGGCAACACCTGAGACCCGGCTAAGCCGGTTCCTCGGTGTTCTGGACATTGGGATCGCCTGCGGCTATCCCATTCAGCGGATCAGCTGGATGATGCCGAATCGGCGCTTTCTTCGTCTTCCGGCTTCTTGCCGCTGCTGGCGAAATACTTGGCGCCGATGATGCCCACCTCGTAAAGCAGGCACATCGGCACGGCCAGGGCGAGCTGCGACACCACGTCGGGCGGGGTCAGCACGGCGGCCACCACGAAGGCCACCACGATGAAGTAGCCGCGAAACGACTTCAGCTTCTCGATGGTGACCATCTCGAAGCGCACCAGCAGCATCACGACGATCGGCACCTGGAAGGCGACGCCGAACGCGATGTAGAGCGAAAGAATGGCCTCGACGTAGGAGGAAATGTCCGGCGTCGCCTGCACCGCGGCGGGCGCGAAACGCTGGATGAAGCTGAACATCTTGTCCAGCACGAAGAGCTGCACGAAGGCGATGCCGGCGTAGGCCAGCAGGCTGCCGAAGAAGATCAGCGGCAGCGCGAACTTCTTTTCGTGGCTGTAGAGGCCCGGCGCCACGAACATCCACGCCTGGTACATGAGCCAGGGCAGCGCCAGCAGCACGGCCGCCATCATCAACACCTTGAGCGGCACGAAGAACGGCGAGAACACTCCGATGGCGATGAGCTTCGCGTCGTGCGGCATGTGGGCCTTGATCGGCATGGCGATCAGGTCGATCAGCCCGCCGGGGCCCGGCCAGATGGCCAGCAGGATGCCGGCGACCACGAGCCCGTAGACACAGTAGAGCAACCGGTCGCGAAGCTCGACCAGATGCGCCACGAACGGCTGCTCGGTGCCCGCCAGCTCGTCTTCTTTGTCTTTGTTCTTGTTGTCGGAATCGGCCATTGGAAAAGAAGAAAGCGTGACGTCGGCCGGCGTGCGGCGCGCTCAGAACGCGGTGTTGTGGATGCGCTAGTTGATCTTGTTGATCGTGTGCGGACGGAAGCGCGCGACGCGCGCGGCGCCCGACAGCGCCTTGGTGCGCACGCCGTTGCGCGCCTTGTACCACTGCGGCGTGGCGCCCTGCTTCAGGCGCCAGTTCTTGCGCGGGTGCTTGTATTCGGGCGGCGGTGGCGGCTCTGGTTCGGCCAGCGCCGAGAGGGTTTCGCCCGACCCGGAGAACTGCTTCTCGAATTCGCTCGCACCGGTGTGGATGCTGTGCTCGACGTCGCGCGCCGCATCCTCCACGGTGGTCTTCATCTTGCGCAGTTCGTCGAGCTCCATCGAGCGGTTGACTTCGGCCTTGACGTCGTTGACGTAGCGCTGCGCCTTGCCGAGCAAGGTGCCGACGGTGCGGGCCACGCGCGGCAGCTTTTCCGGGCCGATGACGATCAGCGCCACGACGCCGATCAGCGCCAGCTTCTCAATGCCGAGGTCGAGCACGTGCGGGCCGCGCTCAGGACTTCTGACGCGCTTCGACGTCGATCGTCGACTTGTCGCTGTTGGCCGGCTGGCCCGTCACTTGCTGCGCAGGGGCCGACGAAGCGGCGGCGTCGGACGAGCTGCCGTCCTTCATGCCGTCCTTGAAGCCCTTGACGGCGCCACCAAGGTCCGAACCCATGTTCCGCAGCTTCTTGGTGCCGAAGATCATGACCACGACGAGCAGCACGATCAGCCAGTGCCAGATAGAAAAAGAACCCATGGAAGACTCCTAAGAATGTGCCCGATTTTAGTCGGGCGTAATGTGACAGTTTGGCTTAATGCGGCTCAGCCGCGAAGCCATGGCCGGGGACCGCCCATGACATGGACATGGAGATGCTGGACCTCCTGCCCACCCTCGGCGCCCGTGTTGACCACGACCCGGAAGCCGCCTTCCGGATAGGGCCTGCAGCCCTGTTCCAGCGCCAGCTTGGGTGCCAGGGTCATGATCTTGCCCATGAGGGCCGCGTCGTCGGGCGTCAGCTGGGCCATCGAGGCGATGTGCTTCTTGGGCACCAGCATGAAGTGCACCGGCGCCCACGGCGCGATGTCGTGAAAGCCGAACAGGTCTTCGTCTTCGTAGACCTTGCGCGAGGGAATCTTGCCCTCGATGATTTTGCAGAAGATGCAGTTGGGATCGTGTGACATGCTCAGACAGCCATGGGCTTGCGTTCGCTCCAGTTCAGCCATCCCTTGACCAGCCGGTAGATCATCCACACGGCCGTGGCAAAGAGAATGGGAAAACCGACCAGGATCCAGATGGTGATGAACCCCAGGATGGACCAGCACAATCCCCACCAGAAGGTGCGGATCTGCCAGGTGAAATGGCTCTGGTAGAGCGTGCCCGCGGCGTCTTCGCGCTTGACGTAGTTCAGCACGATGCCCACGATGCCCGTGAGGCCGCCGGTGAACCACGACAGCGCATACAGCACGTAGACCGCCAGCGTGATCTGGCGCAAGCTCTCGATCTGCTCGGGCGTCTTGCCCGAGGAGAAGTCGTCGATGGTGGTGATGTCGCTCATCCGGATACCCCGCCTTTTTCTTCGCTGCTGCGCTGCTGCACCTTGCGCAGGGCTTTTTCCTCGATGCCGCTGGTGCCTTCGCGGCGCTCCAGTTCCGCCACCACGTCGGCCGGCGAAAAGCCGTAGTGCGCCAGCGCCACCATGGTGTGGAACCACAGGTCGGCCACTTCGTTCACTATTTTCGAACGGTCGCCGCCGTGGTCGGCGTCCTTGGCGGCCATCACGACCTCGGTGGCTTCCTCGCCGATCTTCTTGAGGAAGGCGTCGGGCCCCTTGTGCAGCAGGCGCGCAACGTAGCTTTTTTCGGGGTCGCCGCCTTGCGCGGGCAGGCGCGTCTCGATGACGGCGGCCAGTCGGGCAAGGGCATCGGAGATCTCGGTGTTCACGGCGGCCATCATTTGTAGATCGACTCCGGGTCTTTCAAGACGGGCTCGACCACGGTCCAGTTGCCGTTCTCGTACTTGCTGAAGAAGCAGCTGTGGCGGCCGGTGTGGCAGGCGATGCCGGGCTCGTGGCCGAGCTGGGTGACCTTGAGCAGCACCACGTCGTTGTCGCAATCGAGGCGGATCTCGTGCACGGTCTGCACGTGGCCGGATTCCTCGCCCTTGAACCAGAGCTTGTTGCGCGAACGGCTGAAATACACGGCGCGACCCAGCTCAGCGGTCTTTTCGAGCGCCTCGCGGTTCATCCACGCGAACATCAGGACGTCGTTGCTGCCCTGTTCCTGCGCGATGACCGGCACCAAGCCGTTCGCGTCCCACTTCACTTCATCGAGCCAATTCATGGAGGTATTGTCAGGGATAGAAAAAGACCCTTAAAGCTCAGCTGCGCACAGGGATTCCGCGCTCGGCCATGCGGGCCTTGGCCTGCCCGACCGTGTATTCACCGTAGTGGAAGATGCTGGCGGCCAGCACCGCGTCGGCGCCGCCGTTCTGGATGCCGTCGGCCAGGTCGTCGAGATTGCCCACGCCGCCCGAGGCGATCACCGGCACGCCGACCGCGTCGCTCACCGCGCGGGTCAGCGCCAGGTCGAAGCCGCTCTTGGTGCCGTCGCGGTCCATGCTGGTCAGCAAGATCTCGCCGGCACCGCGGCGGACCATCTCGGTGGCCCATTCGACGGCATCGAGACCGGTGTTCTTGCGCCCGCCGTGGCTGTACACGTCCCAGCCGGCGCCGCGCGTGGCGGCCTCTTCAGGCGTGCGGCGCTTGGCGTCGATGGCCACCACGATGCACTGCGAGCCGTATTTCTGCGAGGCGGCGTCGATCACGTTCGGGTCGGCGATGGCGGCCGAGTTGAAGCTGGTCTTGTCGGCGCCCGCGTTGAGCAGCCGCCGCACGTCGGCCACGGTGCGCACGCCGCCGCCCACGGTCAGGGGAATGAAGACCTGCGAGGCCACGGCCTCGATGATCGGCAGGATCAGGTCGCGGCCGTCGCTGGTGGCGGTGATGTCCAGGAAGGTCAGTTCGTCCGCGCCCTGGGCGTTGTAGCGCGCCGCGATCTCGACCGGATCGCCGGCGTCGCGCAGTTCGAGGAAGTTGACGCCCTTGACGACACGGCCGCCGGTGACGTCGAGGCAGGGAATGATGCGTTTGGCAAGCATGGGATGAACCGGAAAAGAATCAGAGAACGCAAAGCTGTTGCCAGCCCTGCCATTGGGCGCCGGGTGCCAGCAGCACCGGCTCGTCGATGCGGGCCGCCTCGACGCAGAGCATGTGGCGATAGCCGTCTTCGGGCATGTCGGCGAGTTTCGCACCGAGCACGGCACCGGGGTTCCAGACCACGGTTTCGGTGCAGCTGGCGCTTTGCGAGATCTCGAGGGTGCCGGCGGGCTGAACCAGCCGCAGCGGCTCGGGCGGCGCGGCATAGACGCTGTCGAATTCGGCGTCGAAATGCAGCGCCGGCTCGGTTTCCACATGGCGATCGTCGCGCAGCGAATCCCAGCGGTTGGCACCCTGCAGGCCTTCGAGCCGCACCTGAGCGATGTCGTCGACCCGCAGGTAGGTGTGCAGCGCCGCGGCGAAGGTCCAGGGCGCGTTGTCGGTATTGAGCAGCGTGAGCGCCGTGCGCAGCTTGCCGGCTTCCAGGGTGGCTTCGAGCCGCGCCTCGAAGGCATGCGGCCAGAGCTTGCGGGTGGCTTCGCTGTCGCGCAGCGTGAGCCGGAGCGTGCCGGGCATGCCGGCGGCTTCGGCTTCCCAAGGCAGATTGCGCATGAAACCATGTTTGGGCAGCATGCCGCGCTGGTTGAATTGCGGGCAACATATCGGCACGCCGCCGCGGATGGCCGCCTGCCCGTCGAACACGGCGCGCGGGCTCAGGTAAAGCCTTTCCACCCCGTCGGCCGTGATCCAGGAGAGTACTTGCGCGCCGTGCAGCGCCACGGTGAGGCTACTGCCGTCGGCGCCACGGGCGCATACGGCGAGCTGGCCGCGAAACTCGATCGAGCTGATTTCCATGCAAGGAATTGTAGGCAGCGCCAGCCGCATGGCCGCCGCATGGAATTGGGCCTCTGGAGCCATTGCGTGCCATGGGGCTTCTTCGATACCCTGTGGCCGAAGAAATACTCATACACGACAAAAGGGGATACGCATGAAAAAGAAGCTGCCGATGGCCGCCTGGATCCTGATCGCCATGGTCCTGGGCATCCTCGTGGGCTACATGATCTTCACAAGCTTTCCGGACAAGAAAGCCGCCAAGGAGATCGCCGACTACGTCTCCATTGTCTCGGACGTGTTCCTGCGCCTGATCAAGATGCTGATCGGCCCGCTGGTGTTCTCCACGCTGGTGGTGGGCATCGCGCACATGGGCGACGCCAAGTCGGTCGGCCGCGTGTTCGGCAAGGCCATCGGCTGGTTCCTCACGGCCTCGCTGATCTCGCTGGTGATCGGCCTGATCATGGCCAACCTGCTCAAGCCCGGCGAGAACCTGGGCCTGCCGCTGCCCGACATCGGCGCCTCGGCCAACCTCGCGACTTCCAAGTTCACGCTGAAGGACTTCGTGAGCCACACGGTGCCCAAGTCCTTTGTCGAGGCCATGGCCAACAACGAGATCCTGCAGATCGTGGTGTTCTCGATGTTCTTCGGCGTGGCGCTCGCCTCGCTGGGCGACAAGGCCAAGACGCTGGTGGCGGCCATCGAGGAGCTGTCGCACGCCATGCTCAAGATCACCGGCTACGTCATGAAGCTCGCGCCGCTCGCGGTGCTGGCGGCCATGGCCGCCACGGTGGCCGTGAACGGGCTGGGCATCCTGATCAAGTTCGCGGTGTTCATGGGCGACTTCTATCTGGGCCTGTTCGTGCTGTGGAGCGTGCTGACGCTGGCGGGCTTCCTGTTCCTCGGCCCGCGCGTGTTCAAGCTGCTGGTGCTCATCAAGGAAGCCTTCCTGCTGTCCTTTGCCACGGCCAGTTCCGAGGCGGCCTACCCCAAGATCCTGCAGGCGCTCGACCGCTTCGGCGTGAAACGCAAGATCTCGAGCTTCGTGATGCCCATGGGCTACTCGTTCAACCTCGACGGCTCCATGATGTACTGCACCTTTGCCGTGCTCTTCATCGCACAGGCCTACAACATCCACATGCCGATCAGCACGCAGGTCACGATGCTGCTGATCCTGATGCTCACCTCCAAGGGCATGGCCGGCGTGCCGCGTGCCTCGCTGGTGGTGATCGCCGCCACGCTGAACCACTTCGACATTCCGGAGGCCGGCCTGCTGCTGATCCTGGGCGTGGACACCTTCCTCGACATGGGCCGCTCGGCCACCAACGCGGTGGGCAACTCCATCGCCACCGCCGTGGTTGCCAAGTGGGAAGGCGAACTGCTCTCCGAGAGAGACGCCGAGATCAACGCCAAGGCGCTCGACGAAGAGGCCAGCGCCACCCTCGCCCATCCGGCGCACGCATGAGCCAAGGCGCCATCATGAAGCGCATCGCCGGCCTGCTGCTCGCAACCGTGACGCTGGCCACGGCGGCCGTTGCCGCCCAGGCGCAGGAACTCATCGGCACGCTGGCCAAGGCACGCGCCAGCGGCACCATCGCCATCGGCTACCGCGAGTCGTCGGTGCCGTTCTCGTTCCTCAACACGCGCAAGGAACCCATCGGCTATTCGATCGAACTGTGCCGCTCGCTGGTGAGCGCCATCGAAGACGCGGTGAACAAGAGCCTCGCCATCCAGTGGGTGCCCGTCACGTCCGACTCGCGCATCGACGCGGTCGTGAGCGGCAAGGTCGACCTGGAATGCGGCTCGACCACCAACAACCTCGAGCGCCAGAAGCGCGTGAGCTTCTCGCCGACCATGTTCGTCTCCGGCACCAAGGTGCTGGTGCGCAAGGGCTCGCCCATCAAGTCGTTCCGCGACCTCGCGGGCAGGAAGGTGGCGGTGACGGCCGGCACCACCAACGAGAAGACGCTGCGCGACCTGTCGGCGAAGTTCAAGCTCGGCATCGACTTGCTGGTGGCGCGTGACCACGCGGAGTCGTTCGGGCTCGTGAAGAGCGGCCAGGCCGACGCCTTCGCGACCGACGATGTGCTGCTCTACGGCCTGATCGCCCAGGACGCGGCCAAGGCCGACTACGAGGTGGTCGGCGACTTTCTCTCCTACGACCCCTACGGGATCATGTACCGCAAGGACGACCCGCAACTGAACAAGGTGGTCATCGATGCCTTCCAGGTGCTCGCGGAAGACGGCGAGATCGAGCGGCAGTACAAGCGCTGGTTCCTGCGCAAGCTGCCGACCGGGGAGAGCATCAACCTGCCGATGAGCGCGCAGCTGGAGACGATCATCCAGACGATGTCGGTGAAGGCCGAGTAGGCCTTCGCCAGGCGGCAGCCGTCACCGTGCCGGCCACTCCCAGCGCGGAATCTCGCTCATGTCGAGGTTGGCGATGCGCGTCTCGCCGAACCGCTTCTCCAGCACCACGGGCTGCACGCCGTCGCTGTCCTCCAGCGCGGCAATCAGCCGCGCGGCGTGCGACACCACGATCACCTGCGAGCCGCGCGCGGCCTGCGCGATGAGGCGGCCGAGGGCCGGCAGGAGGTCGGGGTGAAGGCTGGTCTCGGGCTCGTTGAGCACCAGCAGCGCGGGTGGACGCGGCGTGAGCAGCGCCGCGATCCACAGCAGGTAGCGCAGCGTGCCGTCGGACAGCTCGGCGGCCGTCAGGGGCCTGAGCAGGCCGTGCTGATGCATCAGCGTCTCGAAGCGGTCGCCGGACGCACGCACCTCGATGCTTGCGCCCGGAAAGGCGTCGTCCACCGCGCGGTCGAGGGCGCCGCCGTCGCCGATCTCGCGGATGGTCTGCAGCGCCGCTGCCAGGTCGGCGCCGTCGTTGGCCAGCACCGGCGTGCGGGTGCCGAGCTGCGGTTGGCGCGCGGGCGCCTCGGCGTCGGAGCGGAAGTGGTCGTAGAAGCGCCATGAGCGCATCTGCTCGCGCAGCGTGAGCATCTCCGGCGCGTCGCGCGGGTCGGCGTGCTCGGTCATCATGCTGGCGAAGGCCGGAATCGGCCGGCCCACGGCCTGCCAGCCCTTGCCCTCACGCAGGCGCAGCGCGGCGCCCTTGCGGTCGACCAGTTGCGTCGACAGCCGCAGCAAGGGGCCGCTCCAGATAGCCTCGTGCTTGATTTCGGGGTCGTGCGAGAAGGCAGTCGACGGAATCGGCGGCGGCAGGCCGATGTCGATGGCATAGCCGAAGTCTTCGGCCGTGGTACCGGCAAAGCCGAGCTGGAGAGCCACCGGCTCGCTGCGCGTGGTGCCCTGCACCGGCATCTCGCCGCGCAGCATGGCGGCCGAGAAGCGCTCGGGCCCTGCCCACAGCGTGGAAGACAGGCCGCCCTCGCGCACCAGCGAACGGATCACCCCGCCGTTGGCGATGTCGGCCAGCAGGCGCATCGCCCGGTACACGCTCGACTTGCCGCTGCCGTTGGCCCCGGTCACGACCGTGAGCCGGCCCAGCGGCACCGTCAGTTGCCGCAGCGAGCGGTAGTTGGCAATGGCGAGCGCGGAAAGCACGCGCTGCAGGGCCTGGCCTAAAGGTGGGAAGGCGTCAGGCGGCCAGTTCGTCCGCGCGGGCCTGCGCGGCGGCGAAGTCGAGGTCGCCCGAGTAGATGGCGCGGCCGCAGATCACACCCTCGATGCCGTCCGACTCGACCGCGCAGAGCTGGTCGATGTCGGCCATGTTCGACAGGCCGCCCGAGGCGATCACCGGAATGGTCAGCGCCTGCGCGAGCCGCACGGTGGCCTCGATGTTGATGCCCGACAGCATGCCGTCGCGGCCGATGTCGGTATAGATGATCGACTCGACGCCGTAGTCCTCGAACTTCTTGCCCAGGTCGGCCACCTCGTGGCCCGTGAGCTTGCTCCAGCCGTCGGTGGCGACCTTGCCGTCCTTGGCGTCCAGGCCCACGATGATGTGGCCGCCGAAGGCGCTGCAGGCGTCTTTCAGGAAACCGGGGTTCTTGACCGCGGCGGTGCCGATGATCACGTAGCGCAGGCCGTCGTCGATGTAGCGCTCGATGGTGTCGAGGTCGCGGATGCCGCCGCCGAGCTGCACCGGAATGTCGTCGCCCACCTCTTTAAGGATTGCCTTGATCGCCGCGTGGTTCTGCGGCTTGCCGGCGAAGGCGCCATTCAGATCGACCAGGTGCAGCCGACGTGCGCCGGCCTCGACCCATTTGCGGGCCATGGCGGCGGGGTCTTCGCTGAAGACAGTGGACTGGTCCATGTCGCCCTGTTTGAGGCGAACGCAGTGGCCGTCTTTGAGATCAATGGCGGGAATGAGGAGCATGGAAGTGACGCGAGTGAGCGGAATCCGGGCTGTGAAAGGTTCGGCCCGGTCGGAAAAATGGGTTCAGGGGTTCCAGTGGAGGAAGTTGCGATAGAGCTGCAGCCCGTGGTCCGCACTCTTCTCCGGGTGGAACTGGGTAGCAAAAATGTTATCGCGTGCGATGGCTGCGGTAAAGCTCGCGCCGTAATCGGCCTCGCCCACGCTGTGCCGGGCGTCGGCCGGCCGGGCGTAGAAGCTGTGCACGAAATAGAAGTAGCTCAGGTCGGGAATACCCGCCCACACCGCATGCGGCCGGGCCTGGCGCACCTGGTTCCAGCCCATCTGCGGCACCTTGAATCGGCTGCCGTCGGCCTGCAGCCGCCCGGCCAGGTCGAACTTGACGACCTCGCCCGGAATGAGGCCGAGGCCCTCGGTCGGGCCCTCGTCGCTGCGCGACAGCATCATCTGCATGCCCACGCACACGCCGAACAGCGGCTTGCTGGCCGCCGCCTCGAGCACCGATTCCTGCAGGCCGGAGTCGCGCAGCTCGCGCATGCAGTCGGGCATGGCGCCCTGCCCCGGTAGCACCACGCGGGTGGCCTTGCGGACCACGTCCGGGTCGGAGGTGACGAACACCTCCACGCCCACCTGGTCGGCCGCATGGCGCACGGCCTGCGACACCGAATGCAGGTTGCCCATGCCGTAGTCGACGACGGCAACGGTATTTGCTACAGATTTCATAGCTGATGGACGACCGCGTTCAGAGCGAGCCCTTGGTCGAGGGGATGACGCCGACGGAACGCGGGTCCAGCTCGAGCGCGCCGCGCATGGCGCGCGCGAAGGCCTTGAAGACGGTCTCGCACTGGTGGTGCGCATTGACGCCCTTGAGGTTGTCGATGTGCAGCGTGACGAAGGCGTGGTTCACGAAGCCCTGGAAGAACTCGTAGGTGAGCTGGCTGTCGAAGGTGCCGATCATCCCGCTGGTGAAGGGCACGTGCATCACGAGGCCGGGGCGGCCCGAGAAGTCGATGACGACGCGGCTCAGGGCTTCGTCGAGCGGCACGTAGGCATGGCCGTAGCGGCGGATGCCCTTCTTGTCGCCGATGGCCTTGGCCACGGCCTGCCCCAGCGTGATGCCGACGTCTTCCACCGTGTGGTGGCCGTCGATGTGCAGGTCGCCCTGGCAGTCGATGTCGAGGTCGATCAGCCCGTGGCGGGCGATCTGGTCGAGCATGTGGTCGAAGAAGCCGATGCCGGTGGAGAGCTTGGCCTTGCCGGTGCCGTCGAGGTTGACGGTGACGGTGATCTTCGTTTCGGCGGTGTTGCGGGTGACGGACGCGATGCGGTCGCCGCTGTCCTGGCTGGTGGGGGTGGTCATAGTGAGGCTTCGAGCGCCGCGAGCATCCGCGCATTCTCGTCGGCCGTTCCGACGGTGAGGCGCAGGCAGTTTGCGAGCAGTTCGTGCATTTTAGAAACGTTCTTCACCAGAACCCCGCGAGCCTTCATGCCTTCGAAGGTCTTGGCGGCATCGGGCACGCGCAAGAGGATCATGTTGGCGTCGCTGGGCCAGGTCTTGACGCCCGGCAGGCGGCCGAGCCCGGTCATGAGGCGCTCGCGCTCCTCGCGGATCTGGCGGGCCTGGGCCTCGAACACCTCGGTGTGCTCCAGCGCGAACAGCGCGCACTCGCAGTTGAGCACGCTGATGTTGTAGGGCGGGCGCACCTTGTCGATCTCGGCGACCAGCGCGGCCGGCCCCATCAGGTAGCCCAGCCGGATGCCGGCCAGGCCGAACTTGCTGAGCGTGCGCATCAGCAGCACATGGCGGTGCCGGGCCAGCCGGTCGATGTAGCTGCGCGCGGCAAAGGGCTGGTAGGCCTCGTCGATCACCACCAGGCCGCCCTGCGCGCCCTGGGCCTCGACGATCTTCTCGACGACGGCGTCGTTCCAGAGGTTGGCGGTCGGGTTGTTCGGGTAGGCCAGGTAGACGATGGCGGGCTTATCGCGCGCGATGGCGGCCAGCATGGCGGCCTCGTCGAGCTCGAAATCGGCCGTGAGCGGCACGCCGACGAACTTCAGGCCCTGCAGCTGCGCGCTCATGGCGTACATGACGAAGCCGGGCACCGGCGCCAGCACCGTCGCGCCGGGCAGGTCGCAGGCAATGGCCAGCAGCGAGATCAGCTCGTCCGAACCGTTGCCCAGCATCAGCGCGAAGCCTTCGGGCATCTGCGCGTGGGCCGCCAGCGCGCGCTGCAGCTCGGCGCCGCGGTCGCCCGGATAGCGGTTGAGCGCCAGCGCGCCCAGGCGGGCGCCCAGCTCGGCCTGCAGCGCGAGCGGCAGGCCGAAGGGGTTTTCCATCGCGTCGAGCTTGATGAGGCCGCGCGCGTCCTGTACCGCATAGGCATGCATGGACCGTACGTCGGAGCGGATGCGGTCGAGCGGCGGGCGGGCGGATTCGGGAGCGGTCATTTCGTGCAGCGGTAGCTGTTCTTCAGGGCGCCGGCCATGACCAGTTGCACTGGCATGTCGGCTTCGTAACTGTCGGCGTTGCGGCTCAGCTCGGTCTGGTAGAGCGAGCGGGCCATGGAGGGCTCGAGGCGGCGCCCCTCGACGCAGAACACGGGCTTCTGCCCGTTGCGCTGCGACGATTCGACGCCTTCGCGCAGGCCTTCCAGCACGCCCACGAGGTAATAGCCGGCATAGGCCTTGCCGTCCTTCTCGCTGGCCTCGAGCGTGCGCAGTTCGCGGATGCTCATGGCCTGCGCGCCGGTGGCGGCAGCCAGCGCGAGCAGCAGGAAGGCGGCAACACGTTTCATGGCGGCAGCGTCACTGGCGATAGCGCGGCGGCGGCGCGTAAGTGCCGTCGGCCGGGAAGGCACTGGGCTGCGACGGCGATGCGTCACGGCGCTGGCGGCGCGGCACGTTGCGCTGCTCCAGCTCGAACAGCGCGGCGCCGATCACGCCGATGTTGCGCACGTCACCGGCTTCGGTGTTGGCGGCATAGGCGCGCCCGGGCGTGGCGAAGCGGAAGGCGGCGACCTCGTTCTGGCTCTTGCGGAAGCCCTCGATGGTCAGCGCCTGCATCGGGCCCAGCACGTAGCCGCCGTTGCGCAGGCTGCCGGGCTTACCGTTGAGCACGTCCAGGCCGTCGACCGTGGCAATCACCTCGTAGCTGCGCTCGCTCAGGTTGCGAAAGCGCAGCGTGTAGCGCGAGCCCTCGATGCCGGCAAGGCGGAAGGTGTCGTCGCCGCCGCTGCCCCGGCGGGCGCGCTGCAGCGGCAGCGGGCTGCCGCTCTCGTCGAGCACCGACCATTCGACATCGCCGTCTGCCAGCAGCAGGTTCAGGCGGCGTTCGGGGTTGTTGCCCACCGCGCGGCGCACGGCGGAGGCTTCGTTGTAGCCCAGCGAGGCCATGTCGTCCGGCTGCTCGGACAGGCGCTTGGCGGCGACCTCGCGGGTCTTCGATTCGAGGCCCTCGCCCCACTGGGTGCCGAGCCGCGGCGCGGGCGCTGCCGCGCTGGGCGCGGTGCTGGTGGTGACCGCCTGCGGCATCTGGCTGCAGGCGGCAAGCAATGCCGCACCGGCGACGATGCCCGTGGCGAACTTGAAAAGACGCGAACGATAGAGACGATCAATCATCTTGCTGGCTCCTCCCGGAGGGTTGTGGAGCCTCAGATCTTACGCAGGCGCATTCGCGCGGCCTCGGCGTGCGCCTGCAGGCCCTCGCCCTCGGCCAGGGTGACGGCGATCGGGCCGAGCACCTGGGCGCCGGCCTCGCTGACCTCGATCAGGCTGGAGCGCTTCTGGAAGTCGTAGACGCCCAGAGGGCTCGAGAAACGCGCCGTGCCGCTGGTGGGCAGCACGTGGTTGGGGCCGGCGCAGTAGTCGCCCAGGCTTTCGCTGGTGAAGGCGCCCAGGAAGATCGCGCCGGCGTGGCGCAGCAGCGGCTCCCAGCGGTCCGGCTGGCTGCTGCTCACTTCCAGATGCTCGGGGGCGATGCGGTTGCTGATCTCGCAGGCCTCTTCCATGCTCTTCGTGTGGATCAGCGCGCCGCGGCCGTTGAGCGAGGCGGCGATGATTTCCGCGCGCGGCATGGCCGGCAGCAAGCGGTCGATCTCGGCCTGCACGCGGTCGATGTAGGCCGCGTCGGGGCACAGCAGGATGCTCTGGGCCAGCTCGTCGTGCTCGGCCTGGCTGAACAGGTCCATGGCCACCCAATCGGGCGGCGTGCTGCCGTCGGCCAGCACCAGGATCTCGCTCGGGCCGGCGATCATGTCGATGCCCACGGTGCCGAACACGCGGCGCTTGGCGGCGGCCACGTAGGCGTTGCCTGGGCCGGTGATCTTGTCGACGGCGGGCACGGTGGCGGTGCCGTAGGCCAGCGCGGCCACGGCCTGGGCGCCGCCGATGGTGAAGCCGCGCGTCACGCCGGCCACGTAGGCGGCGGCGAGCACGAGCTGGTTCTTCTCGCCCTTGGGGGTGGGCACGACCATGATGATCTCGCCCACGCCCGCGACGTGCGCGGGAATGGCGTTCATCAGCACGCTCGACGGGTAGGCGGCCTTGCCGCCCGGTACGTAGATGCCGACGCGGTCGAGCGGCGTGACCTTCTGGCCGAGCAGCGTGCCGTCGGCGTCGCGGTAGCTCCAGCTCTCGCCGCTGGCCTTCTTCTGGGCCTCGTGGTAGCTGCGCACGCGGCGCGCGGCGGCTTCGAGCGCGTCGCGCTGCGCGGCGGGCAGCGATTCGAAGGCGGCCTTCAGCTCGGCCTGGGTGAGTTCCAGCTCGGGCAGCGTCTTCGCATCCAGCTTGTCGAAGCGGTTGGTGTACTCCAGCACCGCCTCGTCGCCGCGCTTGCGCACATCGGCGAGGATGTCGGCCACCACCTTCTCGATGGCCGCGTCGTCGTCCGCGGACCAATGCAGCCGCGCCTTGAATTCAGCGTCGAAGCTGGCTGAAGTCGTGGACAGTCGGGCGGGGGCTGCTTTCAGAGTCATGTGCGTGGAGTGGGTGGGTTTCAGGAGGACGGAATGGCGGACGCGAACGCGTCGATGATGTGACGGATGGGCTCGCGCTTGAGCTTGAGCGCCGCCTGGTTCACCACGAGGCGGGCGCTGATGTCCATGATGCGTTCCACCTCGACGAGGTGGTTGGCCTTGAGCGTGTTGCCGGTGGAGACCAGGTCGACGATGGCATCGGCCAGGCCCGTGAGCGGCGCCAGTTCCATGCTGCCGTAGAGCTTGATCAGGTCGACGTGCACGCCCTTGCTCGCGAAGAAGTCGCGCGCCAGGCCCACGTACTTGGTGGCCACGCGCAGGCGCGAGCCCTGCTTCACTGCAGAGGCGTAGTCGTAGTCGGCGCGCACGGCCACGCTCAGGCGGCAGGCCGCGATGCGCAGATCCAGCGGCTGGTACATGCCCTGGTTGCCGTTCTCCAGCAGCACGTCGAGCCCGGTCACGCCGAGGTCCGCACCGCCGTACTGCACGTAGGTGGGCACGTCGGAAGCGCGCACCAGCACCACGCGCACGTCGGGACGGGTGGTTTCGAGAATCAGCTTGCGCGACTTCTCGGGGTCTTCGGTGACCTCGATGCCGGCCGCGGCCAGCAGGGGCATCGTCTCTTCGAAGATGCGGCCTTTGGAAAGAGCCAAAGTGATCATGCGGCGGCGGCTCCGGTCAGTCGTTCGATATCGGCCCCCAGGCCGCGCAGCTTGGATTCCATGCGGTCGTAGCCCCGGTCCAGGTGGTAGATGCGGTCGACCAGCGTCTCGCCCTCGGCCACGAGGCCGGCAATGACGAGGCTGGCGGAGGCGCGCAGGTCGGTGGCCATCACGGTGGCGCCCGACAGTTGCCGCACGCCGTTGACCATCGCGACCTTGCCTTCGACATGGATGTGGGCACCCAGGCGCACCATCTCGTTCACGTGCATGAAGCGGTTCTCGAAGATGGTTTCGGTGACCATCGAGGCGCCGCGCGCGATCACGTTCAGGGCCATGAACTGGGCCTGCATGTCGGTCGGGAAGCCGGGGTATTCGGTGGTGCTGAAGCTCTGCGCCTTCAGGTGTTCGTAGGCGGGGCCCCTGGAGCCGATGCGCACGCCGTCTTTTTCGCAGGAAACGGTGCAGCCCGCGTCGCGAAGCTTGTCGATCACGGCGTCGAGGTGGTCGCCGCGCGCGTGGCGCAGGAAGGCCTCGCCACCCGTGGCCGCGACGGCGCACAGGAAGGTTCCGGCCTCGATGCGGTCGGCCACCACGGCGTGCTCGCAGCCGTGCAGCTTCTCGACGCCCTGCACGCGGATGTGGCTGGTGCCGTGGCCTTCGATCTTCGCGCCCATGCGGATCAGCATTTCGGCCAGGTCGACGATCTCGGGCTCCTGCGCGGCGTTCTCGAGCAGCGTTTCGCCCTCGGCCAGCGCGGCGGCCATGAGGAAATTCTCGGTGCCGGTGACGGTGACCATGTCGGTCAGGATGCGCGCGCCCTTCAGGCGGGTGCGGCCTTCCGGCAGGCGCGCGACCATGTAGCCGTGCTCGACCACGATCTCCGCGCCCATGGCCTGCAGGCCCTTGATGTGCTGGTCGACCGGCCGCGAGCCGATGGCGCAGCCGCCCGGCAACGACACCTTGGCATGGCCGAAGCGCGCCAGCAGCGGGCCCAGGGCCAGCACGGAGGCCCGCATGGTCTTCACCAGTTCGTAGGGGGCTTCGGGGTTGGTCAGGTCGGCGGCGTTCAGGCGCACCGTGCCGTTGTCGTCGCGCTCGGCCGTCACGCCCATGTTGCGCACCAGCTTGAGCATGGTCGACACGTCCTGCAGGCGGGGCACGTTGTGCAGCACCACGGGCTGGTCGGTCAGCAGCGCCGCGCACAACTCGGGCAGCGCGGCGTTCTTGGCGCCGGAAATGAGTACTTCGCCGCGGAGCTCTCGCCCGCCGCGAATCAGAAGTTTGTCCATCGAAGTTCCAGCGAAATCAGGGCCCCTGCAGGGGCGAAACGTTATTTTTCCACCGCCGCCCATTCGGCCGGCGTGTAGGTCTTCATCGAAAGCGCATGCACCTCGTCGGTATGCATTTTCGCACCGAGGGTGGCGTAGACCCGCTGATGGCGCTGGATCGCGCGCTTGCCCTCGAATTCGGCCGAGACGATGGTGGCGTACCAATGTCGGCCGTCGCCCTCGAGCGTGATGTGCTCGCAAGGGAGGTGGGACTGGATCAGGGCCTGGAGTTGTTCGGCGGTCATGGGGTCTGGAAAAGAGGCGTTCAGCCTCGGATTTTGTAGCCGATTCGAAGCAGGTGGACGGCGATGGCGCTCACCACCAGCCAGGCGGTGCCGACGATGCCCAGGCTGAGCCAGGGCGAGGCGTCGCTGACACCGAAGAAACCGTAGCGGAAGCCGTCGATCATGTAGAAGAACGGGTTCAGGTGGCTCACCTTCTGCCAGAACGGCGGCAGCGAGCCGATCGAATAGAACACGCCCGACAGGAAGGTCATGGGCATGATCAGGAAATTCTGGAACACCGCCATCTGGTCGAACTTCTCGGCCCAGAGCCCGGCGATGAGGCCCAGCGTGCCCAGCATGGCCGCGCCCAGCAGCGCGAACACGATGATCCACAGCGGCGCCACGAAGTCGGGCACGGCGAAGAGCATGGTCACCAGGAACACGCCCAGCCCCACGGCCAGCCCGCGGATGATGGAGGAGCCCACGTAGGCGAAGAACCAGCCCCAGTGCGACAGCGGCGTGAGCAGCACGAACACCAGGTTGCCCATGATCTTGCTCTGGATGATCGACGACGAGCTGTTGGCGAAGGCGTTCTGCAGCACGCTCATCATCACGAGGCCGGGCACCAGGAAGGCCGTGTAGCCGACCGTGCCGTAGACCGTCACGCGGCCTTCGAGCACATGGCCGAACACCATGAGGTACAGCAGCGCGGTGAGCACCGGCGCGCCGACGGTCTGGAAACCGACCTTCCAGAAGCGCAGCGTTTCCTTGTAGAGCAGCGCGCGCCACCCGGTTACCGCCATCATCTCGCGACCTCCAGCGGCGTCTGCTCGCCCGCCATCAGGTCGATGAACACGTCTTCCAGGTCGGCCTTGCGCATTTCCACGTCTTCCACCGCGACGCCGGCTTCGCGGATCGCGGCCAGCAGTTGTTCGACTTCATGGGCGTTCTGCGCCGGCAGCTGCACGATGCGCCCGGTGATGCGCGCGTTCTTCGCGATCTCCCAGGGCAGCATGGCGTCCGTCTTGAACCGCAGCACGTTGCTCGAGGCGGCCTTCAGCAGGTCGCCGGTGCGAGCCAGGGCGATCACTTTGCCCAGCTTGAGCATGGCGATGCGGCTGCACAGGGCCTCGGCTTCCTCGAGGTAATGGGTGGTCAGCAGCACGGTACTGCCCTGCTTGTTGAGGCGGGCGACGAACTGCCAGAGCGTCTGGCGCAGCTCGACGTCGACACCGGCGGTAGGCTCGTCGAGCACGATCACCGGCGGCTTGTGCACCAGCGCCTGCGCCACCAGCACCCGGCGCTTCATGCCGCCCGAGAGCTGACGCATGTTGGCCGTGGCCTTGTCGGCAAGGCCCAGGCTCTGCAGCAGCTCGTCGATCCAGGCTTCGTTGTTCTTGATGCCGAAGTAACCCGACTGGATGCGCAGCGACTCGCGCACATTGAAGAAGGGGTCGAAAACCAGCTCCTGCGGCACGATGCCCAGCTGGCGGCGTGCCTCGGCGTAGTCGCGCTGCACGTCGAAGCCGTGGACGCTGACGGTGCCCGACGTCGGGCGCGAAAGCCCCGCGAGCATGCTGATCAGCGAGGTCTTGCCGGCACCGTTCGGGCCGAGCAGGCCGAAGAATTCACCCGGCTCGATCTGGAAGCTGACCTCGTCGACCGCCTTCAGCCCTTGCTTGCCTTGGGCTTTCTGCTGCTTGGAGGGGGGGTAGGTCTTGGAGACCGATTGGAATGAGATCGCGGGCATGGGAGCCCGCGATTTTACGGGGCTGTTACTTTTTCAGGGCGCGGCGGGCAAAAGGCCCGCAACGCCGTACAAGGTGGCCAGTTCGCGCAGGCGCGGCGACAGGCCCTTGACCGAGAAACCCCGGCCCAGCGCGCTCGATTCGCGGCGGCACTCCAGCAGCACGGCCAGCGCCGACGAATCGAACTGGGCCAGCGCGGTCGCGTCGACCACGGTGGACGACGAATCGGTCTGGCCCTTGAGCCCCTGCTGCAGCATGCGCATGCAGGCGGGGGCCTCGTCATGGGTGAGCCGGGTGGGCAGGACCAACATCGCGCGGCCCTCAGCCCTTGGCGTTGCCCTTGTTGCGCGCGGCCAGCGCGGAGATCAGGCCATCGATGCCGCTCTTGTTGATTTCCTGCGCGAACTGGGTGCGGTAGGTATCGACCAGCCACACGCCCAGCACGTTCAGGTTGTAGACCTTCCAGCCGGCGCCCTGGCCGGGGGTCTTTTCAAGGCGGTAGTCGAGCTGGACCGGGTCGCCGCGGCCACGGACCTCGGTGCGCACCAGCACGTCGGTGTCATCGGGCGAACCGCGGAACGGACGGATCGTGACGGTCTGGTCGGTCACTTGGTCGAGCGCGCCGGCATAGGTGCGCACCAGCAGGGTCTTGAATTCGTCCTGCAGACGCTTTTGCTGCTCGGGCGTGGCGGTGCGCCATGCCGGGCCGACGGCCGATGCCGTCATGCGCTGGAAGTTGACGTTCGGCATGATCTTGCTGTCGACCAGCAGCATGATCTTGTTGACGTCGCCGGCCTTGATGGTCGGGTCGGACTTGATGGTCTCGAGCACGTCGGTCGAGAGGCGCTTCACCAGCGCGTCGGGCGTTTCGTCCGCGGCGCGCGCGGGCTGGACGAAGGCGACAGCGGCACCGAACAGCAGGGCACCGGCCAGCACCAGGCGGCCCAGATCGCGTCGTTGCAAGGTCTTGTTGTTCATGGAGAGTCCCTCGGTCAAGTTTGAAAATCTGCGAAGCACGTCAAAGCAGCGATGTGCTGAGACAGGAACGGATTCGAGCGGCACCGGGCCGACCAGGTTCCTGTCCGGGAGGTGAAGCCTTGCAACCGGATGCAAGCGGCCAAGCCTCCCATGCACACCGTACGCTTACTTTCCGCTGCCGTCGTCGGGCGGATTGCCGTCGTAGATCTGGTTGCGGCGGCGCTGCAGGAACGCGTCGCGCGTGAATGAATACTTGTCGAGCGCCGCATCGCCGAGCGGGCGGCTGGCCCGCAGGTACTGTGAGCGGGTGTCGACCACGCGCAGCACGGTCAGCGAATTGCGCCAGGGGATGTCGTGCACGTGGTTCAGCGGGTCGCCGTAGAAGTCCAGCGGCTTGGCGGCGGCATCGCGCACGGTCGACGAGCCCAGCAGCGGCAGCACGAGGTACGGGCCGGGGCCCACGCCCCAGTAGCCGAGCGTCTGGCCGAAGTCCTTCTCGTGGCGTTGAATGCCCGCTTCGGTCGCGACATCCAGCAGGCCGCCGAGGCCGAAGAAGGTGTTGACGTTCAGGCGCATGAAGGTCTCTGCGCTGTCCTGCAGCTTGAGCTGGGCCACGTTGTTGGCCAGGCTCCAGACGTCGCCGATGTTGCCGAAGAAGTTGTTCACGCCGGTACGCACCATCGAGGGCAATACCTTCTGGTAGGCGGTAGCCGCGGGAACGAGCACCGCGTCGTCGACGGTGTCGTTGAAGCGGGTGACACCGCGGTTGAACGGCTCGAGCGGGTCGGCCGGATTGGCGTTGGGGCCGGTGGCGCATCCGGCCACGAGCGCGAAGACCGCCGCGGCACTTGCCCAGCGTACGCCGCCACCCATGCGGTGCACGGCGTTTGACAGATTTGATCGTGTTTTCATTTTTTGTTGGCTGTTCCAGGCGACGACGTATTACCTTCCGCCGCCTTGCTGTACAGGAACTGACTGATCAGGTTCTCCAGCACCACGGCCGACTGGGTCGCGGTAACGGTATCGCCTGCCTGCAAGTTCTTGTCGTCGGCGCCCGCCTCGATCCCGATGTACTGCTCGCCGAGCAGACCACTGGTCAGGATCTTCAGAGAGCTGTCCTTGGGAAAACTGTAACGGTTTTGCAAAGCCAGTGTGACGTTGGCCTGAAAGGTCTTGTCGTTGAAGGAAATCGACTCCACGCGGCCGACCACCACCCCGGCGCTCTTGACCGCGGTCTGGGGCTTGAGCCCGCCGATGTTGTCGAAGCGTGCCGTCACCGAATAGGTCTTCTGGAAGTTCAGGCTCAGCAGGTTGGCCGACTGCAGCGCGAGAAACAGCAGCGCCGCCGCGCCGATCAGGACGAACAGGCCGACCCAGATGTCGTTGTTGGAACGTTGCATGGTTTGCACTCTCTAGAACGATTGGGGCCCGGCCCCTTTTAGATACTGAACATCATGGCGGTGAGCAGGAAGTCCAGCCCCAGTACCGCCAAAGACGCCGTGACCACGGTCTTGGTGGTCGCCCGAGACACGCCTTCGGGCGTGGGCTGGGCTTCATAGCCCTGCAGCAGCGCGATGAAGGTAACGGTGAAGCCGAACACGATGCTCTTGATGACGCCGTTGCCGACGTCGCGCCACACGTCGACGCCGCCTTGCATCTGGCCCCAGAACGCGCCCGGGTCGACACCCAGCATCAGCACGCCCACCACGTAGCCGCCCATGATGCCGACCGCGCTGAACACCGCCGCCAGCAGGGGCATGGTGATGACACCGGCCCAGAAGCGCGGCGCGAGGATGCGCTGCACGGGGTCGACCGCCATCATTTCCATCGCGCTCAATTGCTCGTCGGCCTTCATGAGCCCGATTTCCGCGGTGAGCGAAGTACCGGCGCGGCCGGTGAACAGCAGCGCCGCCACCACGGGCCCGAGCTCGCGCACCAGGCTCAGCGTGACCAGCAGGCCGAGCGCCTCCGACGAGCCGTACCGCTGCAGCGCGTAATACATCTGCAGCCCCAGCACGAAGCCCACGAACAGCCCCGACACGCCGATGATCGCGAGCGAGTAGTTGCCCAAAAAATGGATCTGGTCGCGCACCAGCCCGAAGCGCCGCATGATCCGCGCGCCGGGACCGACCAGGCGCATGAAGAGCTTTGCGCCGTAGCCCAGGTTGGCCAGATGGCGGCGCACCGCGAAGCCGACATCGGCAGGCTTCCACCAACTCATGAGCGGCCCCCTTCGACATTGCCGAAATCCGCTTCGATGCTGACGCCGGGGTAGTGGAAGCGCACCGGCCCGTCGGGCAGCGCGTTCACGAACTGGTGCACCAGCGGATCGGCGCTGTTGCGCACATCGTCGGGCACGCCCTGCGCGGCGATGCCGCCGTTGGCCAGGATGATCACGTGGTCGGCGATGCGGAAGGTTTCCTCGAGGTCGTGCGACACGATGATGCTGGTGAGACCGAGCGTGTCGTTGAGCTGCCGGATCAGCCGCGCGGCAGTGCCCAGCGAGATCGGGTCGAGCCCGGCGAAGGGTTCGTCGTACATCACGAGGTCGGGGTCCAGGGCGATCGCACGCGCCAGTGCCACGCGCCGCGCCATGCCGCCCGACACCTCGCTGGGCATCAGGTCGCGCGCGCCGCGCAGGCCGACCGCGTCGAGCTTCATGAGCACGATGTCGCGCACCAGCGCTTCGGAGAGTTGTGTGTGCTCACGCAGTGGGAAAGCCACGTTGTCGAACACGCTCATGTCGGTGAACAGCGCACCGAACTGGAAGAGCATGCCCATGCGCCGGCGCGCCGCATAGAGCGCCGCCGCGTCGAACCTGACGACGTCCTGACCATCGAACAGGACCGCGCCGCGTTGCGCGCGCTGCTGCCCGCCGATCAATCGCAGGACCGTGGTCTTGCCGCCACCCGATGCGCCCATGAGCGCCGTCACCTTGCCGCGCGGCACGGAGAAAGACACGCCATCGAGGATGGCGCGCGCACCGTAGCCGAACGTGACGTCGCGAAACTCTACGAAGGGATGTGGCTGTGTGGCTGGGTCCATCTCAATAAAAAAGCCGGGGCGCTCTTTCAAGCATCCCGGCGTGCGGTTTTGCAGCGGATGATAACGGGGCCGCGACAGCGACCGCGAAACTGAAACAAAAATCAGCGCGGCAAGTCGCTGAATCCCATCAGAAACTCATCCACCGAACGCGCCGCTTGACGGCCTTCGCGAATTGCCCACACCACGAGCGACTGTCCGCGGCGGATGTCGCCGGCGGCAAAAACCTTCGGCACGTTGGTGGCATAGCCGCCGATGAAGTCGACCGTCGCCCGGGCATTGCCGCGCGCGTCCTTTTCCACGCCGAAGGCGTCGAGCACGGTGGCCACGGGGCTGATGAAACCCATGGCCAGCAGCACGAGGTCGGCCTTGAGCACCTGCTCGCTGCCGGCCACTTCCTGCATCTTGCCGTCCTTCCATTCCACGCGAACGGTCTTCAGGCCGGTGACCTTGCCCTTTTCGCCGATGAACTCCTTGGTGGAGATCGCGAACTCGCGCTCGCAGCCCTCTTCATGGCTGGAGCTGGTGCGCAGCTTGATCGGCCAGTAGGGCCAGGTCAGCGGGCGGTTTTCTTCCTCGGGCGGCTGGGGCATCAGTTCGAACTGCGTGACGCTGACGGCGCCGTGGCGGTTGCTGGTGCCCACGCAGTCGGAGCCGGTGTCGCCGCCGCCGATGACGATGACGTGCTTGCCGTCGGCGCGCAATTGGCCCTTGACCTTGTCGCCCGCGTTGACGCGGTTCTGCTGCGGCAGGAACTCCATCGCGAAATGGATGCCGTCGAGATCGCGGCCGGGCACCGGCAGGTCGCGCGATTGCTCGGCGCCGCCGGTGAGCAGCACGGCGTCGAACTCTTTCTGCAGTTGCTCGGGCGTGACGGTTTCCTTGGCCAGGTTCGTGACCTTGGAGCCCTTGCCCAGCGGGTCTTTCGCGGCGCCGACGATCACGCCGGTGCGGAACACCACGCCTTCGGCCTTCATCTGCTCGACGCGGCGGTCGATGTGCGACTTCTCCATCTTGAAGTCGGGAATGCCGTAGCGCAGCAGGCCGCCGATGCGGTCGTTCTTCTCGAACAGCGTCACGTCGTGGCCGGCGCGCGCCAGTTGCTGCGCGGCCGCCATGCCGGCCGGGCCCGCGCCCACCACCGCCACCTTCTTGCCGGTCTTGTGCTTGGCGACGCGCGGCGCCACCCAGCCTTCGTCCCAGGCACGGTCGATGATCGCGTGCTCCAGCGACTTGATGCCGACCGCGTCGTCGTTCACGTTGAGCACGCAGGCTGCCTCGCAGGGCGCGGGGCAGATGCGGCCGGTGAACTCCGGGAAGTTGTTGGTCGAGTCGAGCACCGCGAAGGCGTTCTGCCAGTCGTTGCGGTACACCAGGTCGTTGAAGTCCGGAATGATGTTGTTGACCGGACAGCCGCTGTTGCAGAACGGCGTGCCGCAGTCCATGCAGCGCGCGCCCTGTACCTTGGCCTGGTCGGCATCCAGGCCGACGACGAATTCCTTGTAGTGCTTGAGGCGCTCGCCAACGGGCTTGTAGCCCTCTTCGACGCGCTCATGCTCCATGAAGCCGGTGATCTTTCCCATCGTGCTTTCCTTTGTTCTCTGTACTCGTGGGCGCTCAGACCGAAGCCGGGGCCGTTTGCGGTGCGGGTGCCGTCAGCGCGTGCGGCTCGAGGCCGATGTGCGCGTTGTTGCCGCTGCTGGTGAGTTCGACCTTGCGGTCGTGCAGCTCGCCGAGGGCGCGCTTGTACTCGTTCGGGAACACCTTCACGAACTTCGTGCGCGACACCGCCCAGGTGTCGAGCAGCTCGCGCGCGCGCTTGCTGCCGGTCCAGCGGTGGTGGTCTTCAAGCAGCTTCTTGAGCTGGGCTTCGTCGGTCTCGCCGCCGTGCCAGATCTTGCGGTGCACGCTTGCGGTCTGCTCGGCCGAGGTCAGCACCTTGTCGAGCGACACCATCGCGAGGTTGCAGCGCGAGGCGAACTGGCCGTCTTCGTCGTAGACGAAGGCCACGCCGCCGCTCATGCCGGCCGCGAAGTTGCGGCCCGTCTTGCCGAGCACGGCCACCGTGCCGCCGGTCATGTATTCGCAGCCGTGATCGCCGGTGCCTTCGATGACCGCCGTGGCGCCCGACAGGCGCACCGCGAAACGCTCGCCGGCCACGCCGCACAGGTAAGCCTCCCCGGTGGTCGCGCCGTACAGCGCGGTGTTGCCGACGATGGTGTTGCGCACGGCTTCGCCCCGGAAGTCGAGGCTGGGGCGAACCACCACGCGGCCGCCCGAGAGGCCCTTGCCGGTGTAGTCGTTGGCGTCGCCGATCAGGTACAGCGTGATGCCGCGCGCCAGGAAGGCGCCGAACGACTGGCCGCCCGTGCCTTCGAGCTGGATGCGGATCGAGTCGTCGGGCAGGCCTTGCGGATGCACCTTGGTCAGCGCTCCTGAGAGCATGGCGCCCACCGAGCGGTTGACGTTGCGCGCCACCTCGATGAACTGCACCTTCTCGCCCTTGTCGATGGCGGGACGCGACTTCTCGATGAGCTTGACGTCCAGCGCCTTGTCGAGGCCGTGGTCCTGGTTTTCGACATGGAAGCGGGCCACGTCGGCCGGCACGTTCGGCAGCGCGAACAGGCGGCTGAAGTCGAGGCCCGAAGCCTTCCAGTGCTCGATGCCCTTGCGCATGTCGAGCAGGTCGGCGCGGCCGATCAGGTCGTCGAACTTGCGGATGCCCAGCTGGGCCATGATCTGGCGCACTTCTTCGGCAACGAAGAAGAAGTAGTTGACGACGTGCTCGGGCTTGCCGGAGAACTTCTTGCGCAGGATCGGGTCTTGCGTGGCCACGCCCACCGGGCAGGTGTTCAGGTGGCACTTGCGCATCATGATGCAGCCTTCGACCACCAGCGGCGCCGTAGCAAAACCGAACTCGTCGGCGCCCAGCAGCGCGCCGATGGCGACGTCGCGACCAGTCTTCATCTGGCCGTCGGCCTGCACGCGGATGCGGCTGCGCAGGCGGTTGAGCACCAGCGTCTGCTGCGTTTCGGCCAGGCCGATTTCCCACGGGCTGCCGGCGTGCTTGATCGACGACCAGGGCGATGCGCCCGTGCCGCCGTCATGGCCGGCGATCACGACGTGGTCGCTCTTGCACTTGGCAACGCCCGCGGCGATGGTGCCGACGCCGATTTCGCTCACCAGCTTCACGCTGATGCTGGCGTGCGGCGCGGTGTTCTTCAGGTCGTGGATCAGCTGCGCCAGGTCCTCGATCGAGTAGATGTCGTGGTGCGGCGGCGGCGAGATGAGGCCCACGCCCGGCACCGCGTAACGCTGCTTGCCGATGTACTCGGTGACCTTGCCGCCCGGCAGCTGGCCGCCCTCGCCCGGCTTCGCGCCCTGGGCCATCTTGATCTGGATCTGGTCGGCCGAGTGCAGGTACTCGGCCGTGACGCCGAAGCGGCCCGAGGCGACCTGCTTGATGCGCGAGCGCAGCGAGTCACCGTCACGCAGAGGCATGTCGACCTCGACGTTGGCGGCGCCGATCACGCTCTTGAGCGTGTCGCCCTGCTTGATCGGGATGCCCTTGAGTTCGTTGCGGTAGCGCGCGGGGTCTTCGCCGCCTTCGCCGGTGTTGCTCTTGCCGCCGATGCGGTTCATGGCCACGGCCAGCACCGAGTGCGCCTCGGTGCTGATGGAGCCCAGCGACATCGCGCCGGTGGCGAAGCGCTTGACGATCTCGGACGCCGCCTCGACCTCGTCGACCGGAATGGCCTTGGCCGGGTCGATCTTGAATTCGAACAGGCCGCGCAGCGTCAGGTGACGGCGGTTCTGGTCGTTGATGAGCTGGGCGTATTCCTTGTACGTGTTCCAGTTGTTGGCGCGCGTGCTGTGCTGCAGCTTGGCGATCGCGTCGGGCGTCCACATGTGCTCTTCGCCGCGCGTGCGCCAGGCGTATTCGCCGCCGGCGTCGAGCATGTTGGCGAGCACCGGGTCGTCGCCGAAGGCGGCCTTGTGCATGCGGATGGCTTCCTCGGCGATCTCGAAGACGCCGATGCCTTCCACGCGGCTGGCGGTGCCGGTGAAGTACTTGTTCACCGTCTCGCTGTTCAGGCCGATGGCTTCGAACAGCTGGGCGCCGCAGTAGCTCATGTAGGTGCTGACACCCATCTTCGACATGATCTTCGACAGACCCTTGCCGATGGCCTTGACGTAGTTGTAGACCGCCTTGTCGGCGCTCAGGTCGCCCGGCAGGTCGGCATGCATGGCCGTCAGCGTTTCCATGGCCAGGTAGGGGTGCACGGCTTCCGCGCCGTAGCCGGCCAGCACGCCGAAGTGATGCACTTCGCGCGCCGAACCGGTCTCGACCACCAGGCCGGCCGTGGTGCGCAGGCCTTCGCGGACCAGGTACTGGTGCACGGCCGACAGCGCCAGTACGGCGGGAATGGCCACCTGCGTCGGGCTCACGCCGCGGTCGCTGATGATCAGGATGTTGTGGCCGCCCTTGATGGCGTCCACCGCTTCGGCGCACAGCGAGGCCAGCTTGGCTTCGACGCCTTCGTCACCCCACGCGAGCGGATAGGTGATGTCGAGCACGTAGCTCTTGAACTTGCCCTGCGTGTACTTGCCGATGTCGCGCAGCTTCGCCATGTCGGCGAAGTCGAGGATCGGCTGGCTCACTTCGAGCCGCATCGGCGGGTTGACCTGGTTGATGTCCAGCAGGTTGGGCTTGGGGCCGATGAAGGACACCAGCGACATCACGATGGCTTCGCGGATCGGGTCGATCGGCGGGTTCGTCACCTGCGCGAACAGCTGCTTGAAGTAGTTGTACAGCGGCTTGTTCTTGCTCGAGAGCACGGCCAGCGGGCTGTCGTTGCCCATGGAGCCGATGCCTTCTTCGCCGGCCTGCGCCATCGGGCTCATCAGGAACTTGATGTCTTCCTGGGTGTAGCCGAAGGCCTGCTGGCGGTCGAGCAGCGCGACCTGCGAAAGCGGCGCGGAGACCGGCTCGGCCTTGACGCTGTCGAGCTTGATGCGCAGGTTCTCGATCCACTGCTTGTAGGGCTTGCTGTTGGCGAGGTTGGACTTGACTTCCTCGTCGTCGATCATGCGGCCCTGTTCGAGGTCGATCAGGAACATCTTGCCGGGCTGCAGGCGCCACTTGCGCACGATCTTCTGCTCGGGCACGGGCAGCACGCCCGACTCGGAGGCCATGATGACCAGGTCGTCGTCGGTCACGCAGTAGCGCGAGGGACGCAGGCCGTTGCGGTCGAGCGTGGCGCCGATCTGGCGGCCGTCGGTGAACACGATGGAGGCCGGGCCGTCCCACGGCTCGAGCATGGCGGCGTGGTATTCATAGAACGCGCGGCGGCGCGTGTCCATGGTGGCGTGCTGCTCCCAGGGCTCGGGAATCATCATCATCACGGCCTGGCTGATGGGGTAGCCGGCCATCGTCAGCAGCTCGAGGCAGTTGTCGAAGGTGGCGGTGTCGGACTGGCCGGCGAAGCTGATCGGGTAGAGCTTCTGCAGATCGGCGCCCAGCACGGGCGAGGACATCACGCCTTCGCGGGCCTTCATCCAGTTGTAGTTGCCCTTGACCGTGTTGATTTCGCCGTTGTGGGCGACATAACGGTACGGGTGGGCCAGCGGCCACTCGGGAAAGGTGTTGGTCGAGAAGCGCTGGTGCACCAGGCCCAGGGCCGAGACGCAGCGCTTGTCCTGCAGGTCGAGGTAGTAGGTACCGACCTGGTCGGCCAGCAGCAGGCCCTTGTAGACCACAGTGCGGCTCGACATGCTGGGAACGTAGTATTCCTTGCTGTGCTTGAGCTTCAGGCGCTGGATGTTGGCGCTGGCGGTCTTGCGGATCACGTAGAGCTTGCGTTCCAGCGCGTCCTGCACGATGACGTCGTTGCCGCGGCCGATGAACACCTGGCGCAGCAGCGGCTCTTTTTCGCGCACGGTGGGCGACATGGGCATGTCACGGTTCACCGGCACGTCGCGCCAGCCGAGGAGCACTTGGCCTTCGGCCTTGATGGCGCGCTCCATTTCCTGTTCGCAGGCTTCGCGGGAGGCGTGCTCCTTCGGCAGGAAGATCATGCCGACGCCGTACTCGCCCGGCGGGGGCAGCGTGACGCCCTGCTTCGCCATTTCTTCGCGGTACAGGTGGTCGGGCAACTGGATCAGGATGCCCGCGCCGTCGCCCATGAGCTTGTCGGCGCCCACGGCGCCGCGATGGTCGAGGTTTTCGAGGATCTTCAAGCCCTGCAGCACGATGGCATGGCTTTTCTCGCCCTTGATGTGTGCAACGAAGCCGACGCCGCAGGCATCGTGCTCGTCGGCACCGGAATACAGACCGTGTTCTTGGAGATGTTGAATCTCGGCAGCCGTCGTCATGGGCGCGCTCCTTCAGTTTTCGCAGGGAAAGGGAGCATATTGCGATGCACAAAGAATGCCAAACACTTTAATAGGGGTCAGATTCGAATTAAATGTTGAGTTTTCTTATCGGAATTTAATTGGGGACACATCAAAAAGAGGAGCAAAAAACCTTGCTCAGCCAATGGCTTGGCGTCGATCGAGGCTCAGGAAATGGTGTTGGAAGGCGGTCGGCCCGCCTTGGCCTTGATCACCCGGCGTTCCGTGGACTTCTGCAAGGTGCCCAGAAAGTCGTCGTCGCCGGCAGCCCAGCCGCGCAGGGTGGCCTGAGTCAGCGCGTCCTGGTCGGCTGCGCGCACGCCAGCGCGCACCAACTCGACGTAGGCGGCCTCGCGCGCAAACGGGGTGTTGCCGAGCTCCCAGTACAGCGGGTGCGGCGTCAGGAGCTTGTCGTGTCGCAGCCCGGCGTAGTGGCCGTGACTGGACCAGGGAAAGTCGCGCGCATCGGCCACCATGCCGGCGCGCACCGGATTGAGGTCGATGTAGACCATGCAAGTCAGCAGGTAGCGGTCAGTCTGGATCAGCGTCGACCTGTAGCGCCCTTCCCACAGGGTGCCGCTGCGCCCATGGCGATCGTTGAAGTAGCGCACGTAGCTGCGCCCCACCGACTGCATGAATTGCGGCAGGCCGGTGGCGCTGTCGGGCGTCGCCAGCAGGTGGAAGTGGTTGTCCATCAAGATGTAGGCATGCAGCGCGACGCGGAAGCGCACGGCGTTCTCGGCCATCAGCGCGAGCAGCTTCTCATGGTCCGCCCGGTCCACGAAGATTGGCTGGCGGTTGTTGCCACGCTGGATCACGTGGTGCGGCATGCCTGCCAGGGTGAGACGGGGAAGACGGGCCATGGATGGTGTTGACGCTCGGGACTTGTATCCTAAGCGGCCCGTTTACAAACAACCGGAGGGAGCCGCGAATGTTCAAGCTTTTCAAGGAATTGATCGATTCGGTGAAGGAAGGCATGGCGGAGGGAAGGGCCGAACTGGCGCAGGAAGCCGCCGAGCGCGAGGCGAAGCTGCAGGAAAGCAATGCGGCGCTCGATGCGCGTCTCGCCGCCTCGTCCCGCTTCGAGAACTTCGCCGTGGCGCTGGCGGCCGTGTACCGGGAGACCTTCGCACCTGACCTGCGGGAAGCCGAGGAAGCCCGGCGCAGCGCGGTGCATCTGCTGTGCATCGGCATTCCCGAAAAGGAGATCGAGCCCTGGAAGAAGCTGTTGGAGCGCGACTTCTCGGTCACGGACGGTGAAAGCGCCGAAGTCACAGTGGCAACCATCGCCGGCGACCTCCCCTCTCAAGCCAGCGACGGAGACCTGGCACTCTGGATCGGCCGCGCCAGCCATCTCGCCACTGGAGCGGCGGCGGTCGGCCATGTCGAAACCCCGACGGCACTGGAGTGGCTCGTACCCGTCGTGAAACTGGCCGTCGAGCGTTTCAGCGGTTGGGACGACTACGCCCGGAACTTTCTTGCGGGCGAACGCGAGGCGCCGGGCAGCAACTTCGTCGGGCGCAAGCTGCTGGCTTCGGTGACGGAAAAGCTGCTCGAGAACGAACGCAGCCCCTGGAAGACCGTGGCCTGGCCCACGCGGGACGAGCTGACCGACCTGCTGGCCTCGCGCCCCGCCTGAGAGAACAGCCGGAGCCTCAGCTCAGCTTGAAGCGCGTATCGCCCAGCGCGTCGAGCCCGAACTGCGACAGCAGCTCGCCCAGGCGCGTCGCCGCGCTCGCCTTTCGCTGGCCGGTGTAGCGCGCCAGAATCAGCTCGTTCTTCATGCTGTGCTCCCAGCCGACCAGTTCGGTGACTGTGACGCTGTAGCCGTTCGCTTCGAGATACAGGCAGCGCAACACGTTGGTGAGCTGGCTGCCGATCTCGCGCGTGTGCAGCGGATGGCGCCACAGCTCGGCCAGCGGCGTGCGCGAAAGCGCCAGCGCCTTGGTTTCGCGAAGGCAGGCCGCCACCTCGGCCTGGCAGCAGGGCACCAGCACCATGCAGCGTGCCTTCTTCGCCAGGCCGAAAGCGATGGCGTCGTCCGTCGCGGTGTCGCAGGCATGCAGCGCGGTGACGACGTCGATCTGCGCCGGCAGTTCGCTCGCCTTCGCCGACTCGGCCACGGTGAGATTCAGGAACGACATGCGGCCGAAACCCAGCCGCTGCGCCAGCGCGCGCGAACGCTCGACCAGCTCGCCGCGCGTCTCGATGCCGTACACATGCCCGCCCTGCCGCGCACGGAAGAACAGGTCATAGATGATGAATCCGAGGTAAGACTTGCCGGCGCCATGGTCGGCCAGCGTGGCACCGGCCCCCTCTTCCGGCAGCTCGCGCAGCAGTTGCTCGATGAACTGGAACAGGTGATAGACCTGCTTGAGCTTGCGCCGCGAATCCTGATTGAGCCGACCCTCGCGGGTGAGGATGTGCAGCTCCTTGAGCAGCTCGACGGACTGGCCGGGCTTCAGCACTTCCGCCAGTTCTGCGTCGGCCTTTGCAACCTTGTTCGTCTTTGGTGCCTTGGAAGCAAATTTGGTGTTCATGGCTTGGCACTCCCGGGGCCGACATCAAGGGCAGCCCAGCCCGCAGGGCCGAGGGCTTCGAGCGTGTCGATGTTGCGCTCGAAGATCGCTTCCGCTTCGGGAAAGGCATCGACCGCGCGGTCCACGCTCTCCTCGCGCAGCAGATGCAGCGTGGGGTAAGGCGCACGGTTGGTGGCGTTGCCGATGTCGTCCGGCTCCGTGCCGGCGAACTGGAATTGCGGATGAAAGCTCGCCAGCTGGAACACGCCGTCGAACCCGGCGCGGGCCAGCCGGCGTTCGGCACGCGCCGCGAAATCGTTGAAATCCAGAAAGTCGGCCAAGGTGTTGGGTGCAATCAAAAGGGTGGTGTCGCGCACGTCGGCATCGAGCGCCGCGAGGTCTCCGGCTTCGGCCAGCAGCGCGTCCATCAGGTCGGCTTCTTCGGCGGGCTCGTAAACGGCGTAGTGGATCTGCCCCTTCACATGCACCGCCTTCGCGAACGGGCACAGGTTGAGGCCGATCACCGCGCGTTCGAGCCAGCGCCGCATGTCGGCGCAGGCCTGGGCGGCCCCGATTGTCGCCGGGCCGCTCATGCCATCTCCGCCACAGGGCGAATCCGCCCCAGGCGCCGGGCGATCGCCATGCCGACCAGCGAGCAGGCCAGCGTGGCCGTCCAGGTCCAGTGCCAGCCGCCGACGCGATGCGCCACCCAGGCGACCGCGGGGGGCGCCAGGAACTGGCCCAGCGAAGAGGCCTGCTGCATCAGGCCGACGGTGGTGGAAACCGTGGTCGGCCCGGGCGCGAAACGCACGCCGAGCAGGAACAGCGTCGCCGGCACCATGCCGCCGCCCAGCGAGAAGGCGCAGACCGCGACATAGCGCAGCACCGGCGGCAGGCCCAGCGCATCGGCGCCCTGCCCGGCTTGGGCGAAGGCCGCGACACCGCCCAGCGCCATCGTGAGGAAGCCCCATTGCAGCAGCCGCTCGGGCGCCACGCCGCGTTGCAGCCGGCGACCGCCGGCAATGTTGCCGACGATGTTCATGGCTGCGGCCAGCGCGGTCAGCACGGCGCTCCAGCCGGCCGGCACGCCGGCGCCGGCGTAGATGGCGGGCAGAAAGCCGATCACCGCCATCCACTGGGCCGAGTAGACGGCAAAGGTCAGCGCGATCAGCCAGGGCGCGCGCGCGCCGACCGTGGCTCGCAGGCGCGACGACCAAGCCGTGGAAGCACCGCCCGCCGCTGCCGGCCGCAGCCGGTCGGCCGGCACCGCGAGCCAGAGCCACAGGGCCGCCACGGCTGAAACGACCGACAGCGCCCACCACCAGTCGGGCCATCCGCCCCAGGCGATCAGGGCCGGCCCCACCAGCAAGGCCAGCGCCACGCCGAGCGGCATGTAGGCACCCCACAACCCCAGCGCGGCCTTGTCGGCGCCCGGCGGGGTCAAGGCCCGGATCAGCCCTGGACCGGGCATGACGGTCAGCAGGAAGCCGATGCCTTCCACAGCCCGCAAGGCAAGTAGCCACCCGACCGCATGAGCGCCCTCCACGGCGCCGCTGCCGACCCATCCGCCCAGCAGGCTGGCGACGGTCAAGATAACGAGCCCCGTCAGCATGCTTCGCCGCAGGCCGATGCTGTCGGCGGCCAAACCGGCGATCAGCCCCAGCGTCATGCTGGCGACCTGCACCAGCGACAGCAAAAAGCCCGCCTCGACCAGCCCGATGCCCAGCGACGCCTGCAGCGCGGGCACGGCAGGCGGCAGCTTGCCCAGGTGCAATGCACCGCTGACGCCGCCCAGCAGAACGGCGAAAGCGGCCACGGGAACGCGGGGACGCACAGCCGGGTTCACGCGATACCCCGCCGCCCGGTGAGCCTTTCATGCTCGCGCACGGCGAAGCGATCGGTCATGCCGGCGATGTAGTCGGCGACGGCCCGGGGCCGGTCTCGGCGGTCGGCATACGAAGCGGGCATCTCGCCGCCGCGTTCGAGGTAGGCATCGAACAGCTCGCGCACCACCTGCTGCGCCTGGTCGGTGGTCTGCGTGACCTGCGGATGGCGGTACAGATTGCGGAAGAGAAAGCGCTTGAGTTCCTCGGACTGCGCCTGCATCGTCTCGCTGAAGGCGACCAGCGGCGGGGCGTGGCGCACGGCGTCCGCGTCGGTCGGGGCAACGGCTTCGATGGCCGCGCGCGTCGCGTCGATCACGTCGTAGACCTGCGCGCTGAGCATGCGCCGGATGGTCTCGTAGAGCACGCGGCGGCCCTGCAGTTCGGGATATTCGGCGAGCGCTTCCCGGCGGTAGCGCTCGAACAGCTCCACCTCGCCGAGCTGCTCAACGGTGATCAGCCCGGAGCGCACGCCATCGTCGATGTCGTGCGCGTTGTAGGCGATGGCGTCGGCCAGGTTGCACAACTGCGCCTCCAAGCCGGGCTGCGTGCGGTCCAGGAAACGCCGGGCCACGCCGTTAGGTTCGACCGCTTCCAGCCGCTCAGCATTGGCGCGCGAGCAGTGCTTCAGGATGCCTTCGCGCGTCTCGAAGCTGAGATTCAGGCCGTCGTACTGCGGATAGCGGTGCTCCAGTGCATCGACCACGCGCAGGCTCTGCAGGTTGTGTTCGAAGCCGCCGTGGCCGGCCATGCAGGAATTGAGCGCATCCTGGCCGGCATGGCCGAAAGGCGTGTGGCCCAGGTCGTGGGCCAAGGCAATCGCCTCGACCAGGTCTTCATTGATGCGCAGGGCCCGAGCAATGGAGCGCCCCAACTGCGCGACCTCCAGCGAATGCGTGAGCCGCGTGCGGAACAGGTCGCCCTCGTGATTCAGGAAAACCTGCGTCTTGTAGACCAGCCGCCGGAAGGCCGTGGAATGCACGATGCGGTCGCGGTCGCGCTGGAAGGCGTCGCGCGTGGGCGCGGGCGGCTCCGCATGGCGCCTGCCGCGCGATTGCGCGGGCTGGCAGGCATAGGCCGCGAGGCTCATCCCTCGCAGCACTGCGCGAGCACTTCGCGCACGAGCGCGTCAGGTGCGCTGCGGACCACGGCCGAGCCGGGCTTGTCGATCACCACGAAGCGGATCTCGCCGGCTTCCGATTTCTTGTCGACGCGCATCAGCTCCAGGTAGCGCTCCGCGCCGAGGGCCGGTCCGACGGTCGGCAGGCCGGCGCGTTCGATCAGCCGCGTGAGACGCTCGACGAACGCGGCGTCGACGCCGCCGAGCCGCTGCGACAGATGGGCCGCCATGACCATGCCGCAGCCGACCGCCTCGCCGTGCAGCCACTCGCCGTAGCCCAGGCCCGACTCGATGGCATGCCCGAAGGTGTGGCCGAAATTGAGGATGGCGCGCAGGCCGGTCTCGCGCTCGTCCTGGCCGACGACCAACGCCTTGATCTCGCAGCTGCGCTTGACGGCGTGAGCCAGCGCGGCCGGCTCGCGCGCGGTCAACGCCTCGATATTGGCCTCGATCCAGTCGAAGAAAGCCATGTCGTAAATCGGGCCGTACTTGATGACTTCCGCCAGCCCCGCGCTGAGTTCGCGCGGCGGCAGCGTCTGCAGCGTGCCCAGATCGCAGACCACGAGCTGCGGCTGGTAGAAGGCGCCGATCATGTTCTTGCCGAGCGGATGGTTGATGGCCGTCTTGCCGCCAACCGAGGAATCGACCTGCGCCAGCAAAGTGGTCGGCACCTGCACGAAAGGCACGCCGCGCATGTAGCTGGCGGCGGCGAAGCCCGTCATGTCGCCCACCACCCCGCCGCCGAGGGCGAACAGCACGGTCTTGCGGTCGCTGCCGTGGCCCAGCAGGTCGTCGAAGATCAGGTTCAGGGTCTGCAGGTTCTTGTGCACCTCGCCGTCGGGCAGCTCGAGCAGATGCACGGTGCGGAAACGGCCGGCCAGCGCGGCTAGCAGCGCCTTCGCGTAGAGCGGAGCCACCGTGGTGTTGCTGACGATCAGGGCGGAAGCCGCGGCCGGCGTGGCGGCAAAGCTCGCGGGATCGTCCAGCAGGCCGGCACCGATCAGGATCGGGTAGCTGCGGTCGCCGAGCTGGATGTCGACGCGTTCTGGCGGAGCGGAAAGTACGGACAAGGACATGGCAGCGAGTTTAGGCGCTGCGGCCGGTGCCGGCTCAGTCGCCGGGCTCTTCCGGGTGGGCGCCGGGCTCGACGATCCCGGCCAGTTCGAGCTGCATGACGATGATGTTCACCAGCATGGCGATGGACGGCCGGCCGGTGTCGACCACGTCATGGGCCGTCTCCCGATAGAACGGGTCGCGCGCGTCATGCAGCTCGCGCAGTCGGCCCAACGGATCGGCCACTTGCAGCAAGGGGCGCTTGACGTCGTGGCGCAGGCGCCGGAACAGGTCCTCCGGCGACGAGCGCAGGTAGATCACATGGAAGTGATCGCGCAGCTGATTGCGGTTGGCCTCCCGCAGCACCGCACCGCCGCCGGTGGCCAGCACGCCCTGAGCGTTGGCCGCCAGGTCGGCGATCACGGTTTGTTCGAGGTCTCGGAAGGCGGCTTCCCCTTCCCGGTCGAAATAGTCACGGATCGAGCAGCCAATGCGGTGCTCGATCACGTGATCGGTGTCGACGAATGGAAGGTCCAGCCGCATCCCCAGGCGCCGGCCCACTGCGGATTTTCCGGCGCCGGGCAAGCCGACGAGTGCGACCGCCACGCGGTGGCTGCTACGCCCGCGCGTCAGCGCGCGGCGTTGCGGTCGGTAATCATCTTCGGGGTGATAAAGACGAGCATTTCAGTCTTGTTGGCAACGCGTTCGCGCTTGCGGAACAGTGCCCCCAGGTAGGGCACTTCACCCAGCACCGGCACGCGCGATTCGTCATTGGTTTCGGTGAGTTCGAAGATACCACCGATGACGACCGTGCCGCCGTTCTCGACCAGCACCTCGGTCTGCACGTGCTTGGTGTTGATGGCCGGGCCCGCGGAAGTGTTGACGCCGCGGGCATCCTTGCTCACGTCCAGGGTCAGGATGATATTGCCCTCGGGCGTGATCTGCGGGGTCACTTCCAACTTCAGCACGGCCTTGCGGAACGAAATGGAGGTCGCACCGCTGGACGTCGCCTGCTGATACGGGATTTCTTCGCCCTGCTCGATCAACGCCTTCGTCTGGTCGGCCGTGATGACGCGGGGGCTGGATACCAGCTTGCCCTTGCCGTCGGCTTCGAGCGCGGAGATTTCGAGGTTCAGCATGCGCGAGAAGCTCGAATTGAAGAGCGAGAACGCGAAGGAGCCCGCCGAGTTACCCGTGCCGCCCGCATCGCCGGCCGGCAGATTGATGAAGTTGCTGCTGGTCGGCGAGCCGAAGGTGACGGTGGGGCTCGTGGTGGTCGAGGTCTGCGTCGTGGTGCTGCCGGTCGACGTCGATGTTGACGTCGTCCCCCCTCCAGTAACGGAGGGCCAGGTACCGAATGAGTTGTTTCGGTTGATCACGCCACCGCCCAGCTTGACACCCAGTGATTTGCCGAAGGTGTCTGAGGCTTCCACGATGCGGGCTTCGATCAGCACTTGCCGAACCGGAATGTCCAGTTTCTGGATCAAGTCCGCGATTTGTGCGAGCCGCGATGGGATATCCGATACGAACAGTTGGTTGGTGCGGGATTCCGCGATCACGCTGCCACGAGGGCTCAAGATGCGGGAAGTCGTGCCTCCGCCGCCGCCCCCTCCGCCACCGCCTGCCGAAGCACCCGTGCCGGTCAAACCTTGCGCAATCGCAATGGCTTTGGTGTAGTTGAGCTGGAAGGACTGGGTCCGCAGCGGCTCAAGGTTCTCGATCGTCGCCTTGGCCTCGAATTCGAGCTTTTCCTTGGCATTGATTTCATCCTTCGGCGCAATCCACAGCACGCTGCCGTTCTTTCGCATGCCGAGGTTCTTCGCCTGCATGATGATGTCCAGCGCCTGGTCCCAGGGCACATCCTTCAGGCGCAGCGTCAGCGCACCGGTCACCGAGTCCGAGGTCACGATGTTGAAATTCGTGAAATCGGCGATCACCTGCAGGAGCGAACGGATTTCGATGTTCTGGAAGTTCAGCGAGAGCTTTTCGCCGTTGTAGCCGGCGCCTTGGGTCAGCTTGGTCGGATCGACCTTGCGGGCCCGCATTTCGACCACGAACTGGTTTTCGCTTTGGTAAGCGCTGTGCTCCCAGTCACCCTTGGCCTCGATGGTCATGCGCACGCGATCACCCGATTGCTGCGACGTGATCATCTGCACCGGCGTGCCGAAGTCCGCCACGTCGAGGCGGCGGCGCAGGCCTTCCGGCAAGGTCGACTTGGTGAACTCCACGACGAGGTTCTTGCCCTGTTGCTTGACGTCGACGCCGACCTGGTTGTTCGGCAGATCGACGATCACCCGGCCCGTATTGTCGGAACCGAGGCGGAAGTCGACATCCCGAAGCGGCAGCGTGTCGCGGTTGCGGTTCTCGGCAAAGGTGGTGGCGGCGGACACTGCCAATGCCGCGCCGGCCACGGGCTCGAGCACGACCAGTAGCGACTTGCCTTGAATTTCAGCCTTGTAAGCCGTCGCCTGCTTCAGGTTCAGCACCACGCGGCTGCGATCGCCGGCCTGCACCACATTGACCGAGCGCAGGTTGCCCTGGTTCACTTCGATCGCGGAGCGTCCGATGGCATTCGTGACGCCGGGGAAATCAAGCGCGATGCGCGCAGGCGTCTGAACGGCAAAGCCCGCCGGCACCGCGGTGAGTGGCTGCGCGAGATCGATGCGGATCACTTCCGCCCCGGACTGCGTCGAACTGGTCACGGATTCGATCGCGTTCTGCGCATGAGCCACGGCCCAGGCGCTCAAGGTCAGCAGACCCAGCCCGGCAGCGCGCAGCCACTGTGCCATCGTTGATTTTTTCTGGTTCATTTCGCACTCTCTTGCAACTGCAGCGTGGCTACGCGTTCGATCCATTCACCGGCGGCGTCCTGCACGATTTCGCGCAAGCCGACTTCGGTTTCGTTGATACGGGTGATGCGCCCGTAGTTGAGTCCCAGGTATTCGCCGACGCGCACCTTGTAGAGCAGCTTGTCGACACGGACCAGCGCCACCGGCTGGCCGTTGCGGTTCATGCTGCCGACCATTGCCATCGAGTCGAGCGGGAAGGCTTCGAGCGCTTCCTTGCGGCGCGCCAGCTCGGGCGCGATCAGTTCCGAGGTGCTCGGCTGGTTCGATTCGCGGCGCAGCGCCTGCGTCAGCTTCAGCATGTTGAAGGGCTCGAACGAGGACGCCTCGGTGTACGTCTGCGGCGTGAACTTCTTGGGTTCCGTGATGCGCGGCACCGAAGGCTTCACCTGGGCGCGCTGCTCGGCCATCCAGCGCTGCAGGTCTTCCTGGTCGGAATCGCAGGCGCTCAGGCCCGCGGCGATCAGCACGACCACCAAGACTTTGACGGCGACTTTCATTTCTTCGCCTTTGGCGCGGCAGCGCGCTTCTGGGCGGCCCGCTCGTCGTCGTCGAGATAGCGGAAGGTGCGCGCCGTGGCGTCCATCGTCAGCGTGTCCTTGTCCTTCTGGGGGGTGATCGTCACGCCGTTCAGCGTGACGATGCGCGAGAGGCCAGCGACATCGGCGACAAAGGCGCCCATGTCGTGGTACTTGCCGGTGACACGGACCGCGATCGGCAATTCGGCGTAGTAGTCCTTGACCACCACCTGGCCGGGCCGGAACAGTTCGAACTGCAGGCTGCGGCCAAGTCCGGCCTGATTGATGTCTGACAGCAGCGCGTCCATTTCCGCCTTGCTGGGCAGCTGCTTCTCGAGCAGGGTCACGTACTGCTGCACCTGTTCGCGCTGCTTCTTCAGCAGGTCGAGGTTGGCCGCCTGCGCGACTTTCTTCTGGTAGTCGGCCTTGAGCGTGACTTCCTTGCCGCGCTCGGCCTCGAGTTCGTCATTCGAATTGGTCAGCCAGACGAACCACAGGGCAACCAGCACGAAGGCGGTCACCGCCAGACAGAGCGCATACCGCGGCACGGCCGGCCACACCGAGGGATCGTTCGGATTGAGTCCGCGAAATTGCTCGCTGAAGCGCTGCAGTGCAACGCCGACATCCACTTTGGGTAAGGATCGTTTGCTTGCCATGATCGGTTACCCCTTGGATTGCGCCGTGGCGGTCGCCAATGCCTTGTCGGCGGCCGCCTTCTGGGCGTCGGTGGGGCGCTTCAGGCCGATGCGAATCGTGAAATTGGCAACACGCCGTTGGTCGCGCTGGCTCAAGCTGACATTCGCGGAAGTGATTTCGACGAGTTCAGGCTTCACCAACCAAGGGCTGTTGTTACCCAGGTTACGCAGCAATTCGGACACCCGCTCGTTCGACTGCGCCATGCCTTGCAGCGTGACGATCTGGTTGTCTTGCTTCATGCTGGTGAGGTAGACCCCGTCGGGCAACTGCCGCACCAGTTCATTGAAGAGGTGCACCGGGAGATTCCGGTCGCCCTGCAGGTCTTCGACCGCCTGCTGGCGTGCGCGCAGGGCTGCGATTTCTTCCTGCAAGGTCGAGATCTCCTTGATCTCGACTTCCAGCTTCTTGATCTCGGCTTGGAGAAAGCTGTTTTTCGATTGCTGCGCCGAAATCTGGGCTTCGTACCAGAGGTACCCCAAGCCGGAGATCAGCACGCCCAGGAGAGCTGCCGCACCCAAGGTTCCATAGAACGCCTCGCGCCGCCGCTTTCGAGCGGCTTCGCGGTGCGGAAGCAGATTGATCAGAATCACTGCAGAAATCTCCGCATGGCGAGCCCGCACGAGGTCAGGTACGAAGGCGCTTCGCGCCGCACCTTCTTTTCACGGATGTTCGGGCCGAAGTCCATGCCGTCGAAGGGATTCACAAGGGAACAGGCGAACGAGGTCTGGCGCGTCACCGCGTTGGTCAACCCCGGCAGCGACGAAGAGCCGCCGGCCAACAGCACATAGTCCACGCGGTTGTGCGGCGTGCTCGTGAAGAAGAACTGCAGCGCGCGCGCGATTTCCTGCGCGATGCTTTCCACGAAAGGCTTGAGCACCCCGGAGCCGTAGTCATCGGGCAGGTCGCCGCTGCGCTTCTTGGCTTCGGCTTCTTCCGCGGAAAAGCCGTACTGCCGAACGATGAGCTGGGTCAACTGCGCGCCGCCGAATGCCTGGTCGCGGTCGTACAGCACTTCCTGGTTGCGCAGCACCTGCATGCTGGTGGTGAAAGCGCCCACTTCGAAAAGCGCGACGACGGCATCGACGCCCTTGCCGGGCAATTGCTCGATCAGCCGTGCCGTAGCGAGACGCGAGGCATAGGACTCGACGTCCAGAATCATCGCCTTCAGCCCGGCCGCCTCGGCCAAGCCTTCGCGATCCTGGACCTTCTCCTTGCGGGAGGCGGCGATCAGCACTTCCACGTCGCCGGCCGACGTCATGCTCGGGCCGGTCACGCAGAAGTCGAGGCTCACTTCATCCAGCGAAAACGGGATGTACTGGTTGGCTTCCGATTCGACCTGAATCTCGAGCTCCTGCTCGCTCATGCCGCCCGGAAGAATGATCTTCTTGGTGATTACGGCCGAAGGGGGCAAGGCGAGTGCGACGTTGCGCGTGCGCGTGCCGCTCTTGCGGATGACGCGGCGCACGGCCTCGGCGACTTCGTCGAATTTCTCGACGTTGCCGTCAGTGATCCAGCCACGCTCGAGGGGCTCGATGGCACAGCGTTCCAGAACCAGCTTGCCGCTGGCCTCACGGCCGAGCTCGACCAGCTTGACGCTGGACGAACTGACGTCCAACCCCAGCAGGGGAGCGTTCTGACGACGAAACAATGATCCAAGAGAAGCCAAGTGAGGTCCCTTTTCCCCTGTATTTGTAACCAATGGAAAAATTTGCGTTCGGTTGCATGCTAGCAGCAGGCGTAGCGGCAACCAAGCGACGCCAGGGGGCAAAGTTCCCGAGCGTTGTCAAAAGCTGACGGCAAAGCCGCATTCTGTAACTTTTGAATTAGCGCGTGGCGAGGGTAACAAAGATCGGATGGTTCGAAGGGAGCGGCTTTTTATAATGCAGGGTGACTCCTCGGCCCTCCATGCAAGAAAAAACTTCAAGCCCCAAAGGGCCAGCCAAGACCCCTCCCCCCAAACGCCCAGCCTGGCTGAGATGGCTGCTGCGCCTCTTTTTCTGGGGGTTCGGCATTGCCGCGGCCGGCGTGCTGTCGGTCCTATGCGTAGTGGCGGTGGCTCTGGCGGTCGCCTATCCCAACCTGCCGGACATCAGCGAACTGTCGGACTATCGCCCCAAGCTGCCGCTTCGGGTTTTCTCCGCCGAAGGCACGCTGATCGGGGAATTCGGCGAGGAACGCCGCAACCTGACGCCCATCTCGGCCATTCCCAAGGTCGTGAAAGACGCCGTGCTGGCCGCCGAAGACTCGCGCTTCTACGACCACGGCGGCGTCGACTACAAGGGCATGGTCCGCGCCGGCCTGGCCAACCTGAACCGGGTGAAGAGCCAGGGCGCCTCGACCATCACCATGCAGGTGGCGCGCAACGTCTACCTGAGCTCCGAGAAAACGCTGACCCGCAAGGTCTACGAAGTGCTCCTGACCTTCAAGCTGGAGCACCTGCTGACCAAGGACCAGATCTTCGAGATCTATCTGAACCAGATCTACCTCGGCAACCGCGCCTACGGTTTCGCAGCCGCGTCGGAAGCGTATTTCGGCAAGCCGCTGCAGGAACTCACGATCGCCCAGGCCGCCATGCTGGCCGGCCTGCCGAAGGCCCCGGGCGCGAACAATCCGGTCAACAACCCGCAGCGCGCGCGCGGCCGGCAGTTCTACGTGATCGACCGCATGCAGGAAGCCGGCTTCATCACCGCCGAACAGGCTGCCGAAGCCAAGAAGGAAGAACTGCATCTGCGCGATGCCGCCGATCCGAACCGCCTGCATGCCGAGTACGTAGCCGAAACGGTGCGCCAGCTGATGTATGCGCAATACGGCGACAGCACCTACACGCGCGGCCTCAAGGTCTACACCTCGCTGGTCGCGGCCGACCAGGCCGCGGCCTACAAGGCGCTGCGCAAGGGCATCATGGATTACGAGCGCCGCCAGATCTACCGCGGCCCCGAGAAGTTCGTCGACCTGCCCAACGACGCCAAGGACATCGACGAAGCGGTGGATGACGCGCTCAGCGACCACCCCGACAACGGCGACGTGATGGCCGCCGTGGTGCTCAAGGCCACGCCCAAGCAGATCGACGCGGTGCGCGCCAACGGCGATCCGGTGCAGATCACCGGCGAGGGCCTCAAGCCCGCGCAGTCCGGCCTTTCGGACAAGGCGCCGCCCAACATCAAGATCCGCCGCGGCGCGGTGATCCGCGTGGTGAAGACGCCCAAGAACACCTGGGAAATCACCCAGCTGCCCGAAGTGGAAGGCGCCTTCATTGCCATGGACCCGCGCGACGGCGCCATCAAGGCGCTGGTCGGCGGCTTCGATTTCGGCAAGAACAAGTTCAACCACGTGACGCAGGCCTGGCGCCAGCCGGGTTCGAGCTTCAAGCCGTTCATCTATTCAGCGGCGCTCGAGAAGGGCTTCACCCCCGCCACCGTCATCAACGACGGCCCGCTCTTCTTCGACGCGGGCACCACTGGCGGCCAGCCCTGGGAGCCGAAGAACTACGGCGGCGGCTACGACGGCCCGATGTCGATGCGCACCGCGCTCATGAAGTCGAAGAACCTGGTGTCGATCCGCATCCTGCAGTCCATCGGCACGCGCTATGCCCAGGAGTGGATCACCAACTTCGGCTTCGACAAGGACAAGCACCCCGCCTACCTGCCCATGGCCCTCGGCGCGGGCTCGGTCACGCCGATGCAGATGGCGGTGGGCTATTCGGTGTTCGCCAACGGCGGCTACCGCGTCAATCCTTACCTCGTGACCCGCATCACCGACCACAAGGACAAGGTGCTGGTCGACAAGCAGCCGCCGCTGCTCAACGAGTCGCTGCGCGCCATTCCCCAGCGCAACGCCTTCATCATGGACACGCTGCTGCAGTCGGTGGCGCGCGCCGGCACCGCCGCCAAGGCACAGGCGATGCTCAAGCGTCCCGACCTCTACGGCAAGACCGGCACCACCAACGATTCGCTCGACGCCTGGTTCGCGGGCTTCCAGCCCACCATGACCGCCATCTCGTGGATCGGCTACGACACGCCGCGCAACCTGGGCGACCGCGAGACCGGCGGCGGCCTGAGCCTGCCGATCTGGATCAACTACATGGAAACCGCCATCAAGGGCGTGCCGGTGACCGATATCGCGACGGCACCGCCAGCGGGCATCGTGAACGTGGGCGGCGAGTGGTACTACGACGACTACGCGCCGGGCCGCGGCGTGGCGACCCTGGGCGTGGAGGCCGCGCCCGTGGCGCCGGTGGAAGCGCTGACCGGCGCACCGGTCAGCCCGCCGGCCCCGCCCGAGGAGCGCAGCCGCATCCTCGATCTCTTCAGGAACTGACGCAGTGGATCAGGCGGCCGCGAATTCCAGCGGCTGCCCGGCCTGCAGGGTGGCTTCGCGCGAAAGGTTGCCGAAGAACTCTTCGCCGGTCTTGGTATCCACCCAGGCCTTGCCGTCGTGTCGGTAGTGATAGCCGCCCGAACGCGCGGCCAACCAGATTTCGTGCAGGGGCTTCTGCAGATTCACGATCAACTGGCTGCCGTTCTGGAATGAAATCGTGATCATCCCGCCAACCCTCTGGTTGTCGATGTCGGCATCGGTCGCGTCGTTGATGCGGTCGCAGCCCTCCTCGATGGCGGCGAGCGCGGCTTCGGCGCGGTCCATGTACTCAATGTCGGTCATTACAATTTCGCTATGTTGAACGTTCGCCAAATTCTAGTGAGCACCCGCGTCCGCGCTGCGCTCATGGTCTGCCTCGCCGCAGCCACCACCGGTCTGGCCGCTTGCGGCCAGAAGGGAGCCCTGTACCTCCCGACCGATCCCGCCGCGGCCCAGCGGGCGACGTTGCCGCAGCTGCTGACCCCGGGCGGATCGGATTCCACGTCGAGCACGAACACCACGCCCGCGCCGGCCGCCCCGGCCAGCAGTGCCACCACCAACAGCACCAACGACAGCACCGGAACCCGCAAATGACCGGCAGCGTTTCTTCGTCCTCTCCCCTGCCCGGCCAACCCCACGTCGCACAACGCGATGGCGCGCTGCACGTCGAAGGCGTCGCGCTCGACGCGCTGGCTCGCGAACATGGCACCCCCCTTTTCGTCTACTCGAAGCAGTGGATGCTCGACGCCCTGGCCGCCTACCAGCGCGGCTTCGAAGGTCGCGATGCCCTCATCTGCTACGCCATGAAGGCCAATTCGTCGCTCGGCGTGCTGCGCGTGTTCGCCGAGGCGGGCTGCGGCTTCGACATCGTCTCGGGCGGTGAGCTGTCGCGCGTACTGGCCGTCGGCGCCGATCCGAAGAAGATCATTTTTTCGGGCGTCGGCAAGACCCGCGCCGAGATGCGCCAGGCCCTCGCCGCCGGCATCGCCTGCTTCAACGTCGAGAGCGAAGCCGAACTCGACGTGCTGAGCGAAGTCGCCGCCGCCGAAGGCAAGCGTGCGCCGATCAGCATCCGCATCAATCCGAACGTCGACCCGAAGACGCATCCCTACATTTCCACCGGCCTCAAGGGCAACAAGTTCGGCATCGCGCACGACCGCGCTGTCGAGGCTTACCGCCACGCCGCAAGACTGCCGGGCCTCGAGGTCGTCGGCATCGACTGCCACATCGGCTCGCAGATCACCGAAGCCTCGCCTTATCTCGATGCCTGCGACCGCGTGCTCGACCTCGTCGAGGCCATCGAGGCGGCCGGCGTGCCGATCCATCACCTGGACTTCGGCGGCGGCCTGGGCATCGACTACAACGGCGAAGTGCCGCCCAAGGCCGATGCGCTCTGGCAGCAGCTGCTCGCCAAGCTCGACGCCCGCGGCTTCGGCCAGCGCAAGCTGGTCATCGAGCCCGGCCGTTCGCTGGTCGGCAACGCGGGCGTGTGCGTGACCGAGGTGCTCTACACCAAGCCCGGCGAAGACAAGAACTTCTGCATCATCGACGCGGCCATGAACGACCTGCCGCGGCCCGCGATGTACCAGGCTTTCCAGCGCATCGTGCCGGTGCGCACCCGCGCCGGCGACGCACCGGTCTACGACGTAGTCGGCCCGGTCTGCGAAAGCGGCGACTGGATCGGCCGCGACCGCACGCTCAACGTGGTGGCCGGCGACCTGCTCGCCGTGCTGTCGGCCGGCGCGTATTGCATGAGCATGGCCAGCAACTACAACACGCGCGGTCGTGCCGCCGAAGTGCTGGTGAGCGGCGCGGCCGCCAAGCTGATCCGCCGCCGCGAGACGATGGAAGACCAGCTGCGCGCCGAGATCGACGGCTGACCTGTCCTCGCCCGGCGGTCAGCCGGTGCGCAGCGGCTTGTTGCCGCCGCGCGCCGTTGCGGCCGCGGTTGCCTTTGCCTTGCGCTTGCTCGCGAAATCCCAAACGCGCCAAGCCAGCAGCACGCCGATGATCGCCACGTAGACGAACACTTCGGCGAAGTTGTTCTTGCCCGCGCGCATCCAGAAGAAGTGCAGCAGCCCGAGCCCCGCGATCACGTACACCAGCTTGTGCAGCATCTGCCAGCGCTTCGCGCCCATCGCCTTGATCGCGCGGTTGAACGAGGTGGCCGCGAGCGGCGTCAGCAGCACGAAAGCGGTGAATCCCACAAGGATGAACGGCCGCTTCGCGATGTCCTTGGCGATGTCGCCCCACTCGAAGCCCATGTCGAACCAGCTGTAGCACAGCAGGTGCAGCACCACGTAGAAATACGCGAACAGGCCCAGCATGCGGCGATAGCGCGCGAGCGCGTTCCACTTGCTCATCACGCGCAGCGGCGTCACCGCCAGCACGATGCAGATGAAGCGCAGCGTCCAGTCGCCCGTGGCGCGGATCAGGAACTCGGCCGGATTGGCGCCGAGCCCGTCCGTGAAGGCGCCGTAGGCCAGCCGCGCGAACGGCAAAAGACACAACAGGAAGATGACCGGCTTGGTCGCCGGATGCATGAGCAGCTTGTTCATGGGGCAACGGCCGGATGGCGCAGCAGGCTCAATAGTTTTTCTTGAGGTCCATGCCAGCGTAGAGCTGCCCGACCTGGGCTTCGTAGCCGTTGAACATCTCGGTCTTGCGGCGCTTGGCGAACAAGCCGCCGCCGTCGCCGATGCGGCGCTCGGTGGCCTGGCTCCAGCGCGGATGGTCGACGTTCGGATTCACGTTCGAATAGAAGCCGTATTCATTGGCGGCCGCCTTGTTCCAGGCCGTGCTCGGCTCCTTTTCGACGAAGCGGATCTTGACGATCGACTTGGCCGACTTGAAGCCGTACTTCCACGGCACCACCAGCCGCACCGGCGCGCCGTTCTGGTTGGGCAGCACTTCGCCGTACATGCCGAAGGCGAGCAGCGTGAGCGGGTGCATCGCCTCGTCCATGCGCAGGCCTTCGGTATAGGGCCAGTCGAGCACATGGGAGCCGACGAAGGGCATGGTCTTGGGATCGGCCAGCGTCACGAACTCGACGAACTTGGCGTTGCCCTGCGGCTCGACCTTCTTGATCAGTTCGGCCAGCGAATAGCCGACCCACGGGATGACCATCGACCAACCTTCGACGCAGCGCAGGCGATAGATGCGCTCTTCCTGCGCGCTGAGCTTGAGCAGGTCTTCGATGCCGAACTTGCCCGGTTTCTTGACCAGGCCCTCGACCTCCACCGTCCACGGCCGCGTCTTCAGCGTGCCGGCGTTCTTGGCCGGGTCGGCCTTGTCGGTGCCGAACTCGTAGAAGTTGTTGTAGGTGGAGGCGTCCTTGTAGTCGGTGAGCTTGTCCATCGACATGGCGCTCGGCACGGCCGACTTGGCACCCGGCAGCGCAGCGAGCTTGTTGGGCCGCGCCGTCTGGGCCCAGGCGTCGCGTGCCGCGAAGCCCGCCAGCGCCGCACCCGCCACGCCGCCGGCCATGAGTTTTAGCATCTCGCGCCGGCTCTCGTACGCGGCACGCGACGTGATCTCGCTCGGCACCGGATGAATGAAGCCGTTGTCGTCGCTGCTGCTGTGGCGACGGAGCGGACGGGAATGAAACGACATGGCAAGCCTTTCGCTGGAATCGTTGTGCTCAGGGTAGTTCGTGACCGACCCCGATTTGGTTACGCGCCAGCGCGGCGCGCGGTTTCAATTCTTCGCGAAAGACCCGCAGCCTGCTCCTACAGCGTGCCGTAGCTGTGCAGCCCGCTCAGGAACATGTTCACGCCCAGGAAGGCGAAGGTCGTGACCGCCAGGCCGCCCAGTGCCCACCACGCCGCCACGGTGCCGCGCAGCCCCTTCACGAGCCGCATGTGCAGCCATGCCGCGTAGTTGAGCCAGACGATCAGCGCCCAGGTCTCCTTCGGATCCCAGCTCCAGTAGCCGCCCCAGGCGTCTGCGGCCCACAGGGCGCCGAGCACGGTGGCGATGGTGAAGAAGGCGAAGCCGACGGTGATCGACTTGTACATCACGTCGTCGAGCACCTCGTTGGCCGGCAGCCGGGCCGCGATGCGCTTGCGCCCCAGCAGGATGCCCGCCGCAATCAGCGCCGAGATGCCCGCATAGACCACCCAGTAGCTGCCGCCGGCTTCCTGCACTCGCTGGCGGAAGGCCACCGGCACGAAGCACAGCGCCACGCCCAGCAGCCAGATCGGCGTGAGCTTGTACCAGCGCTTCTCGTCGGCCTGTTCCTTGATGAGGTACGCGAAGGCAACCATGGCCGCCAGCGCGAAGGTGCCGTAGCCGATGAAGTTGGCCGGCACATGCAGTTTCATCCACCAGCTCTGCAGCGCGGGCACCAGCGGCTGGATCTCGTGCGCCTCGCGCACGATGGTGTACCAGAGCAGGAAGCCGACCGCCGCGCTGACCACCAGCATCACAAAGGCGCCGAGCGCGCGCGTGTTGTAGCGCTCCTCGAAGTACAGATAGAACGCGGCGGTGAGCCAGCAGAAGAGCACGAACACTTCGTACAGGTTGCTGACCGGAATGTGGCCGATGTCCGGGCCGAGCTGGTGGCTTTCGTACCAGCGCACCATGGTGCCGATCAGCGCCATCGTCACCGCGGCCCAGGCCAGGCGCGAGCCGATCATGTCGAAGGTGTCCGACTGCTTGCCGCCGAAGAAGCCGAGCCAGTAGAACAGCGTGCTCATGAAGAACAGCACGCTCATCCACAGGATGGCCGACTGGCTCGACAGGAAGTACTTGAGCCAGAACACCGTGTCGGCGCGCGCGAGGTCGCCCTGGTAGGAGCTGATGGCCAGCAGCGACGCGGCGGCCACCACGATGGCCAGCACGCGCAGCGGGCGCCAGAACCAGCCGATGGCGATCATCGAGATCACCGCGGCGGCGAGGATCGGCTTCTCGTAGTAGTCCATCGACCCGGCATAGCGCGTGAACGCGAACAGGCCGCCCGCCAGCACCAGCGCCGCGAACACCCAATCGAACAGGTTGCGGCGCGAGAGCCAGCTTTCATTGAGCGTGAGGGTCGTGGTGTTCATGATGTCTCGGGTTCCGTCTTGTTCAGGGCGAGCAGCTTGTGCTTGAGGTGCTCGAATTCGCGGTCGCTGTCGATGGTCTTGCGATTGACCGAGAACGCCATCGTGGCGGCCGTCTCCGATGCATTGCCGTCGGGGGTGAGCCACACCCACAGGCGCCGCTCGCGCACGTACAGCATGGCAAAAATCCCGATGATCAGCAACAGGCAGCCCAGGTAGACAACGCTCTTGCCGGGGGCTCGCGCCACCTGGAACACGCTGGCCTGCACCTGGGTGAAGTCGGTCATCATCATCGCGACCGGTGCGGGATAGAAGTGCGCGTCGCTGATGGCCAGCACGGCCTGCGTCAGGTAGGCCTGCGATTTTTCGTCGTTCGGCAGCGCGGCCAGGCCGGCGCCTTCGCGGCTCAGGTTGAGCACTTCGAACAGCACGTCGTTGAGGATGCGCACCAGCACGCCGCCGGCGCGCTCGCGCTCTGCCTCGGGCACGTTGATTTCCATGAACTCCGCAATCGCCTGCCAGCCGCCCACCGTGGTGGCGTCCGCCCTGGCGCGCTCGCTGCCCGAGAACAGCGCCAGCGCGCGGGTGGCCGACACGCGCAGCTGCTCGGCCATTTCGGGGCGCTTCGGGTCGGTGGCCTTGGCGATGTAGCGCTCGATGGCGCGCGCGCGAGTGTCGGGGTCGGCGAGCGCTGCGCGCATGCGCACGAAGCCGTCCATCGAGCCCTGCTCGTCGGCCGGCACGCGCAGGTAGCGGAACGGATCCTCCGGCTTTTCGCGCATGCCGAGCAGGAACACCGGCTGGCCGTCGCCGGTGTCGACCGGCACCATGTAGTTCTGGTACTCGCGCGCCTGGCCGGAGGCGTCGCGCAGCTTGTAGCCGATGCTCGGGCCGATGTTGCGCAGCACCTTCGGCTTGTTGACCTTGTTGGCCGCGCCCAGGCGCGATTCGATGTCGTGGCGCAGGTCGACCTTGCGCACGTCGGCGCCGCTGCTCATGGCTCCGGCGTCGGCGAAGTTCTCGACGTTGATCACGCGCAGCGCGGCGTATTCGAGCGTGAGCTTTTCCTTGCCGTTGGTGATCTCGGTGCTTGGGCCGCCGATGATGCCTTCGACCTCGAAGGGCTTGGCCGCGGCAGCCATCGGCACCGCCTTGAGCTTCACCTTGGAGCCGCCGTCGTCGAAGCTCGACTGGTAGATCTCCACGCCCTTGTAGCTGGCCGGGTGGTTCACCTCGATGCGCGCGGGCACCTGCTCGCCGGTCTCGCGGTCGTGCAGCACGACCTCGCTCGCGAACAGCTTGGGCATGCCGGTCGAGTAGTAATCGACGATGAACTTCTTCAGCTCGATGGAAAACGGCAGCTCCTGCAGCAGCACGCCGTCGGCCTGGTTCAGGATGGCCACGCTGCCCTGCCCGCCCTCGGGCACGAGGATGTTGCCGCGGAAGGTCGGATTGCTGGCGGACAGGCGGTGCTCGGGCGCCACGTCGGCGATCATGCCGCCGCCGGTGAACACGCTCTTGCCGTTGAACCAGGTCTGCGCGCGCACGATGAGGTCGCCGTCGAGCAGGCCGCCGATGCACACCAGCACGATCGCGCTGTGGGCCGCGATGTAGCCCAGCTTGTGGGCGCCGCCGGCGCGCGCCGCGACCATCCAGCCGGCGCCGGTCGGGCGGCTGCCATTGGTGGCCTCGCGCTGCTGCAGCTTGACCTTCCAGCCGCCGCTCACCAGCAGTTGCCCGATGCGGTTGGCCGCGGCCTCCGGCGTTTCGCCCAGGCGGTTCTCGGCGCGCTGGCCGAAGGCCTTCAGGCTCTGCGCGCGGATGTCTTCCTTGAAGGTCTTGAGGTCGACCAGGATGCGCGGCGTGTTGCGCGCGACGCACAGCGAGGTGCTGATCACCAGGAACAGCAGGATCAGCATGAACCACCAGGCGCTGTAGACCGAGTCGAGCCGCGCCGCGCGGAACAGCTCCGCCCAGAAGGGTCCGAACTGGTTGATGTAGTTGTTGATCGGCTCGTGCTGCTTCAGCACGGTGCCGATGATCGACGCGATGCAGATGACGGTGAGCAGCGCGATCGCGAAGCGCATCGACGACAGCAGCTCCACCGCCGCGCGAAGCATTTGCGGGCCGCGATGGACGCGAAGGCCATGGGTGGAAACGGACATCGAGGCGAAAGGTAGGGGAAGACGGGAGAAAAGCAAAAGGGCGGGCCATCCTGGTGGATCGGCCCGCCCTTTGTTTGGGGTTGTTGTCGGCGGTTAGTTCACGCTCTGGAGCGCATCGTCATCAGCGCAGGCCGGCGATGTAGTCCGCCACGGCGGCGATTTCGCGGTCGTTGAGCTTGGCGGCGACGCCGGTCATGGGGCCGCTGTTGGTGCGCACGGGCGTGCCGTCGCCACGGAAGGCCTTGAGCTGGGCCACGGTGTAGTCGGCGTTCTGGCCGCCCAGGCGCGGGTACTGGGCGGGCAGGCCGGCGCCGTTGGGGCTGTGGCAGCCGGCGCAGGCGGGGATGGAGCGCTCGCCGATGCCGCCGCGGTAGATCTTCTCGCCAAGGGCCACGGTGTCCTTGTCCTTCGAGAAGCCGGTCTTGATCTTCTTGGAGGCCACGAACCAGGCGATGTCGCGCATGTCCTGGTCGCTGAGGTTCGCGGCCATGGGGCTCATGACGCTGTTCTTGCGCTTGCCGGACTTGAAGTCCTGCAGCTGCTTGAGGATGTATTCGGGGTGTTGTTGCGCCAGCTTGGGGTTGGCCGCGATGGTCGAGTTGCCGTCAGCGTTGTGGCACGAAGCGCAGCTCTGGACCGTGGGGGTGCTCGCGCTGAACAGCGTATCCCCCTTGGCGGGGTCCGGCTTGGCCGGTTTGGCCGGCGCCGCAGCGGGAGCCGCGGCGTGTTCATCGGCTGCAAAACTCACGCTGGATGCGAGGCCCACGAGGGCCGCAAGCACAATATTGGCAAACAACTTCATATCGGGGGCTTCGAATTTATTGGCGCAAAACCTCACGATTCTACAATGTGGGTCTAGTTTCGAAAGTCCGTAGATGCCCTCCCCGCGCGCCAAGCCCGCTGCCTATCCTCCCCGCGCGGCGCCCGCCGCGGACCCCCAGGTCGCCGAACGCGAGCGCGTGGCACTGGGCTGGTTGCATACCGCCCACTTCCTCACCAGCGCGCCGCAACTGGAGCACCTGCCTCCTGTCGACCTGCCTGAAATCGCCTTCGTCGGCCGTTCCAACGCGGGCAAGTCGACCGCCATCAACACCCTGACGCAGCAGACGCGCCTGGCCTTCGCCTCCAAGACGCCGGGCCGCACGCAGCACATCAACCTGTTCGGCATCGGCAAGCAGAAGGTCGACGACGCCGTGCTGGCCGACCTGCCCGGCTACGGCTATGCGGCCGTGCCGCGCGAAGCCAAGCTGCGCTGGCAGCGCGTCATGGGCAACTACCTGATGACGCGCGAGAGCCTGCGCGGCGTGGTGCTGATGTGCGATCCGCGCCACGGCCTGACCGAACTCGACGAGATCCTGCTCGACGTGATCCGCCCGCGCGTGGAACAAGGCCTGAAGTTCCTGGTGCTGCTGACCAAGTCCGACAAGCTCACGCGCAGCGAGGCCGCCAAGGTGCTGTCGATTACGCGACTGAACGCCGGCGGCGGCGAGGTGAAACTGTTTTCCGCACTGAAGAAGCAGGGCGTCGGCGAAGCGGCCGAGCTGCTGTGGCGCTGGGTGCACCCGGAAGGCAGCGAGGCGCCTGCCGAGCCACCTGCCCCGCCGCCGGAGGCCTGACCCGGCAACAGGCTGCACCGGGCGTCCCATCTGCACAGTTCACTATCAAAAGAATAGCGACAGTCAACACAAGGAGACAAGAAGCATGATCGAGACCTTCCAACGCAGCCTGCCCAACGGCACCACCCTCAGTTGCCGCGCCACCGGCGAGCCTGGCCGACCGCTGATGGTGTTCCTGCACGGTTTCCCCGAGGCCGCGTTCATCTGGGACGAACTGCTCGAATACTTCGCGGACCCCGCCCACGGCGGCTACCGCTGTGTGGCGCCCAACCTGCGCGGCTTCGAGAAATCGAGCGCGCCGACCGACGTGGCGGCCTACAAGCCGCACCTGCTGATCCAGGACATCCAGCAGCTCGTGGCCACCGAGAGCGCCGACGGCACCATGGCCGCGCTGGTGGCCCACGACTGGGGCGGCGCCTTCGGTTGGGGCTACGCCAATGCCTTTCCGCAGCAGGTCGGCAAGCTGGTCATCATCAATTCGCCGCACCCGGGCACCTTCACGCGCGAGCTGCGCAACAGCGCGGCGCAGCAGCAGGCCAGCGCCTACATGAACTTCCTCGCGCGCCCCGATGCCGAGGCGCTGCTCGCGGCCGACGACTTCAAGCGCATGTGGCCCTTCTTCACGCTGATGAAGGCCGGGCCGGACGGCTTCGGCTGGCTGACAGAGGAAGTGAAGCAGAAGTACCGCGAAGTCTGGGGCGCGGGTCTCACGGGTGCCTGCAACCTGTACCGCGTGACGCCGATGAAGCCGCCGCTGCCGGGCCAGACCATCGACGGCATTCCGGTGCTGCCGCGCGAACGGCTCACGGTGGACGTGCCGACCTTCGTGTTCTGGGCGCTGGACGACGCGGCGCTGCTGCCCGGCCTGCTCGAGGGCCTCGACGACTACGTGCCGAAGCTGGAGCTGAAGAAGGTGCCGAACGCGACCCACTGGATCGTGCACGAGCAGCCGCAGTTGGTCGCCCGCGAGATCGAGGGCTTCCTGCAGCGCGCTCAGTAAATAGGCGGCTCGCCCTCGGGGCGGGTCTTGAACCGGCGGTGCACCCAGTAGTACTGGGAAGGCATGGTGTCGATGTAGCCCTTCAGGCGCTCGTTCATGAGGGCCGTGTCGGCTTCGACGTCGTCGGTCGGGAAGTTCTGCCAGGTCGGCAGCACCTGAATCTCATAGCCGTCGCGCGTGAGCTTCGACACCACCGGCACCACCTTGGCCTTGCCCAGCCGCGCGAAGCGCGACAGCGAGGGCACCGTGGCCGCCTGCACCCCGTAGAACGGCACGAAGATGGTCTGGTCGCGGCCAAAGTCCATGTCGGGCAGCAAATACAGCAGGCCGCCCTTGCGCAGGCCCTGCAGCACCGGCTTGATGCCGTCCACCCGGTTGAGCGCCGCCACGTCGCCGAAGCGGGTGCGGCCTTCGCGGATCCAGGCATCGACCATCGGGTCGCGCTGGGTCGTGTAGATGGTGGCCGAGGGGCGCGCCGTGTGCATGGTCAGCGCGGTGGCGGCCGCGTCGAGGCCGTAGAAATGCGGCGCGAACAGGATCATCGGCGCGTCGCCCTCGGCGATCTCGCGGATCTCCGAAGCCGCGCCGACCACCTTGAGCCGGCTCGCCACCACCTTCTCGGGCGCATGCCAGAGCCAGCCGCGATCGAGCCACGATTGCGCCACGAAGACGAAGGTCTCGCGCGCGATGGCACGGCGCTCTGCCTCCGATTTCTCGGGGAAGCAGACCGCGAGATTGGTGTCGACCACGCGCCGCCGCGGCACCGCCACGGTATGCAGGATGCGGCCGAGGAACGCCCCGAAACCGCGCACCAGCGGCAGGGGCAGCGGCGCGATCGCGCGCATGAAGCCGATGCCGAGTCGGGAACCGAAGCTCATGCGGTCTCCCCGGTGGCGGCCGCCACGCGCTCGGCGCGCGGCTCCTTGTAGCGGGCGTAGTCCCACACGTACTGGCCGGGCAGGCTGCGGATGAGCCGGCCGATGCCGTCGTTCATGGCCGCGGCGGCTTCCTCGATGGAGGCGGACGGATCCGTCAGCGCCGTGCCGACGATCGGCTCGAAGCGGATCACGTAGCCGGCCCCGTCGGGCAGCCGCTCACAGACGCTGAGGAAACAGGCCGCGCCGGTTTGTTGCGCAAGGCGGGGAAGCAAGGTCATGGTGTAGGCGGGGCGGCCCAGGAACGGCGCCCAGACGCCCTGCCCCAGCGGCGGCACCTGGTCGGGAAGGATGCCGGTGTAGCCGCCGCCGCGTAGCGTGCGGATCAGGCCGCGCACGCCGCTGTTGTTGGTTGGAAGCGTCTGCAAGCCGGGCCGGTCGCGCGAGCCGGCGGCGATCAGGTCGGCCATCCATTTCTTGCGCGCCGGTCGGAACAGCGCGGTGATGGGGCCGTAGGCCGCCAGGAAGCGCTCGCCGATGGCCTGGCCGCACATTTCCCAGCTGCCCAGGTGCGGCGCGACGAGGATCACGCCCTTTTTCGCCTGCATGGCGGCCTCGAAGGCCTCGACGCCCTCCCAGCGCACCACGCGGTCCAGCACGGTCTGGCCCTGCGGGCGCAACCAGAGCCAGGGAAGCTCGGAAGCCATCTTGCCGGCGGCGGCGATGGCGGGGCGGTATTGGTCGGGGGCGAAACCCGCGCTTTCGGCATTGGCCTTGAAGCGGCGGCGGTAGTCCGGCGCGCACCACCAGACCAGCCAGCCCAGCATGGCGCCGAACCGATGCATCAACGGCATCGGCAAGCGGGCAAGCAGGCGAAACAGGGTGATCATTGAAAACGGGAGGGGGTCAAAAAACGGACGCGCGCGCGTGGTAGGCGCGGCTCGAATAGAATCCAAATTGTCGCCGAGTTACGGAACAACTTGCAGGGCGACAAACACAAGCGCGAAGGCGATTGTGCCCCGCCGGGCAACCGGCATCTGCTAAAGCGTTCGCCAGGGCTCCGCAGAGTTGGCAACGCGCCAAGTCACATCAAGGAGTTTTGTACAAATGGCGAACGATTTCCTCTTCACTTCCGAATCCGTCTCCGAAGGCCACCCCGACAAGGTCGCCGACCAGATCTCGGATGCCATCCTGGACGCGATCTTCGAGCAGGACCCCCGCAGCCGCGTGGCCGCCGAGACGCTGACCAACACCGGCCTCGTGGTGCTCGCCGGCGAGATCACGACCAACGCGCACGTCGACTACATCCAGGTCGCGCGCGACACCATCAAGCGCATCGGCTACGACAACACCGACTACGGCATCGACTACAAGGGTTGCGCCGTGATGGTCTGCTACGACAAGCAGTCCAACGACATCGCCCAGGGCGTGGACCACGCATCGGACGACCACCTGAACACCGGCGCCGGCGACCAGGGCCTGATGTTCGGCTACGCCTGCGATGAAACGCCGGAGCTGATGCCCGCGCCCATCTACTACGCGCACCGCCTCGTCGAGCGCCAGGCCCAGCTGCGCAAGGACGGCCGCCTGCCCTTCCTGCGCCCCGACGCCAAGAGCCAGGTCACGATGCGCTACGTGGACGGCAAGCCGCACAGCATCGACACCGTGGTGCTCTCCACCCAGCACAGCCCCGACCAGAGCGAAACGCCCACCAAGATGAAGGCCTCGTTCAACGAAGCGATCATCGAAGAGATCATCAAGCCCGTGCTGCCCAAGGAGTGGCTCAAGGACACGCGCTACCTGATCAACCCGACCGGCCGCTTCGTCATCGGCGGCCCGCAGGGCGACTGCGGCCTCACCGGCCGCAAGATCATCGTCGACACCTACGGCGGCGCCTGCCCGCACGGCGGCGGCGCGTTCTCGGGCAAGGACCCGTCCAAGGTCGACCGCTCGGCCGCCTACGCCGCGCGCTACGTGGCCAAGAACATCGTTGCCGCCGGCCTGGCGCGCCAGTGCCAGATCCAGGTGGCCTACGCCATCGGCGTGGCGCAGCCGATGAACATCACGGTCTACACCGAAGGCACCGGCGTGATCTCCGACGAGAAGATCGCCGAACTGGTGCGCGAGCACTTCGACCTGCGCCCGAAGGGCATCATCCAGATGCTCGACCTGCTGCGCCCGATCTACCAGAAAACCGCCGCCTACGGCCACTTCGGCCGCGAAGAGCCCGAGTTCACCTGGGAAGCCACCAACCAGGCAGCGGCCCTGCGCGCAGCCGCCGGCATCAAGGGCTGATGAGCCCCGGCCGCCGCTTCTTCAGGCGGCGGCAGCAGCAACAACAGACGGGAAACGCACCGTGACCAGCAGCCCCCGCGCCTCGCGCGGATTGGCTGCCAGGTCCACGTTCGCATCGAAGGCGCGTGCGATCTCCCGCACGATGGCCAGCCCCAGGCCCGTGCCCTCGGTGTCCTGCGACACCCGGTAGAAGCGCTCGAACACGCGCTCGCGCGCCTCGGCGGGAATGCCGGGGCCGTTGTCTTCCACGGTCAGCTCGACCGTTCCTTCCACATTCCGCACGCCGACCGTCACCCTGCCGCCTTCCTGCGTGTAGCGCAGCGCGTTGTCCAGCAGGTTGGTCGCCAGCGCATCGAGCAGCGCCGGCTGCGCCTGCACCACGGCCTCGCCCGGCGCCGCCTGCGACTCCAGCCCCAGGTCGATGCCGCGCCGATCCGCCAGCGCCGCGAGCTGCTCGACGCAGCGCAGCGCCACCGCCGCCAGGTCGACCGGCTCCAGCCGCGTGTGCGCGTCGCCGTGCTCGGCCTGCGCCAGCAGCAGCAGCTTGTTCGTCACGTCGACCAGCCGGCGGTTGCTGGTCTGCATTTCCTGCCACATCGCGTCCATGTCGGCGCGGCGCGTGTCCCATTCGCCGCGGTGCTGCCGCGTGTAGCGAGCGAATTCGATCTGCGAGGCCTGCATGGCCAGCGGGGTGCGCAACTGGTGCGCCGCATCGGCAATGAAGCGCCGCTGCGCCTCGGAGTGCGCCTTCAGCTGCCCCACGAAGCGGTTGATGGTGTCGGCCACCGGCCGCAGCTCGGAGTGCAGCGCGCCGGGGTCCACCACCAGGTCGAGGTGCAGCGGGTCGCGCTGCGCGAGCTGCTGGCTCAGCCGCACGATGGGGCGCAGCTCCAGCGTCAGCGCCACCACGACCAGCGCGATCGAAAGCGCCAGCGCGATCAACAGATATTCCATCGACGGCCACCACAGCGTGCGCAGCATGTGGTCGCGGCTGCCTTCTGTCTTGCCGACGGCGATGGTGATGTCGCGCGCGCCGCCGGCCTCGTACATCGCGCGCGTGGTGACCACGGCGCGCAGCGGCACGCCGGCGAAGCGGGTGTCGTACCACTGCGCGCGGTCGATGCCCTCGGGCTTGCGCACCGCCGGCAGCGGAAAGTCGGCCGAGCCGGCCAGCACCTCGCCGTTGGCGCCCGTCACGCTGAGGAATACGCGGTCGCGCTCGGGCGAGACGAACAGGCTCAATGCCGAGGGCGGCACGCTGGCCTTCACGTCCTCGTCTTCCCAGATCAGGCGGTCCGACAGCACCTTGGCCGAGGACAGCAGGTCGTGGTCCTGCACGTAGTCGGCCACTTCCGCGGCGTTGCGCCAGTTGAGGTATCCGCAGATGGCGACGAACACCGACATCGGCAGCAGCAGCCACAGCGCAAGGCGCAGGCGAAGGCTGGCGCGCCTGGGCACCCTAGTCTTCCTGGCGGGTGCGCAGCAGGTAGCCGACGCCGCGCAGCGTGATGATCGTCGCCTGGCTCGCCTCGAGCTTCTTGCGCAGGCGATGGATGTAGATGTCGACCGCATCGGCGCTGGGCTCGTCGTCCAGGCCGAATATCGCATCGATCAGCGCCTGCTTCGACACGGTGCTGCCCGCCTTCAGCATCAGCGTCTCGAGCAACGTGCGTTCTCGCGGCGGCAGCGACAGCTCTTCGCCGGCCAGTGCGAAATGCCGCGTGCGCAGGTCGTAGCGCAGGTCGCCGCAGGCGATGTCGTTGGCCTTGCCGGGCATCTGCCGGCGCACCAGCACCTTGATGCGCGCCACCAGCTCGCGGATCTCGAAGGGCTTGACGAGGTAGTCGTCGGCGCCGATCTCCAGGCACAGCACCTTCTGGTCGAGCGACGCGGTGGCCGTGAGGATGATCACCGGCACCGTGTCGCCGCGCTCGCGCAGCCTGCGCAGCACGGCCTTGCCTGAAAGCTGCGGGATGTTCAGGTCCAGCAGCACCACGTCGTAGGCCGTCTGCGTCAGCAGGCGGTCGGCCGCGTCGCCGTTGTCCACGTGGTCGACCACGAACTCCTGCTCGCGCAGCAGGCTGGAGAGCCAGTGCGCGAGTTGCGGGTTGTCTTCGATGAGCAGCAGCTTCATGGGGGTCGTGGGTGGTGGCCGTGGATTCTAGGAAGCATCGGCAAGTCCTAGGGATAACCATGAGAAATCGCGCATGCCGCCGAAAGCTGGCCGAAAGACGCCGCTTCCTAGACTGGCCCCGTCCCGCGGCAGATGAGCGCGGACTTCCAATTCAATACAACACGGAGAGACACCATGTCCCTGTCGACGTTCGCCACCCGCCGCACCCTGCTGGCCGCCGCCCTGTGCACTGCCCTCGCCGCCACCGCGCCACTCGTGCAGGCGGCCGATGCGCCCATCACCATCATGGTGGGCGGCATCAACAAGATCATCTACCTGCCGGCCAAGCTCACCGAGGTGCTGGGCTACTTCAAGGAAGAAGGCCTGAACGTCGAGCTGCAGTCGCAGCCGGCCGGCGTCGACGCCGAGAACCAGCTGATCGCCGGCGCCGTGCAGGGCGTGGTGGGCTTCTACGACCACACCATCGACCTGCAGAGCAAGGGCAAGGAAATCCAGGCCATCGCCGTGTTCTGCAAGGTGCCGGGCGAAGTCGAGCTGGTCTCGACCAAGGCCGATGCCGCCGGCTTCAAGAGCATGGCCGACGCCAAGGGCGGCAAGACGCTGGGCGTGACCGGCCTGGGCTCGTCGACCGACTTCCTCACCCGCTACCTGGCCGACCGCGCCGGCGTGGCCTCGAAGGAATACTCGCTGCTGCCCGTGGGCGCCGGCAACACCTTCATCGCGGCCATGAAGCAGGACCGCATCCAGGCCGGCATGACCACCGAGCCCACCGTGTCGCAGATGCTCAAGACCGGCGACGCCAAGGTGCTGGTCGACCTGCGCACCGAGCCCGACACCATCAAGGCCCTGGGCGGCCTCTACCCCGCGGCCAGCCTGTACGTGCAGAACACCTGGGCCGAGTCGCACAAGGCCGAGGCCACCAAGCTGGCCCGCGCCTTCGCGCGCACCATGCAATACATCAGCACCCACAGCGCCGAGGACATCGCCGAGAAGATGCCGCGCGACTACTACGGCAACGACAAGGCGCTGTACGTCGAGGCGCTGAAGGCATCGCTGCCGATGTTCACCACCGACGCGAAGATGCCGGCCGGCGGCCCCGAGAACGTGCTGAAGGTGCTCGCCACCTACAAGCCGCTGGTCAAGAGCAAGAACATCGACCTGTCGAAGACCTACAGCAACGCCTACCTCTCGGCGGCGGCAGCGGCGGCGAAGTGACCATGCGCAACGGAACACCTCCCAGCGGCGGCAACGGCAGTGCCGTGACTTCGGCGATCGACTTCAACGACGTCTCGCTGCGCTTCATCTCCCAGGACGGCAACGCCACCGTGGCGCTGCGCAACTTCAGCATGTCGGTGGCGCGCGGCGAGTTCGTCGCCATCGTCGGGCCCACGGGCTGCGGCAAGTCGACCACGCTGAACATGATCACCGGCCTGCTCAAGCCCACCGTGGGCGACGTGAAGGTGATGGGCAAGCCCGTGACCGGCGTGGACCCGCGCATCGGTTTCGTGTTCCAGGCCGATGCGGTGTTCCCGTGGCGCAGCGTGGAAGACAACGTGGCCGCCGGCCCGATCTTCCGCGGCAAGCCGAAGAAGGAGGCCATGGAACTGGCGCAGGAGTGGATCCACCGCGTGGGCCTGGCCAAGTTCGGCAAGCACTACCCGCACCAGCTCTCGGGCGGCATGCGCAAGCGCGTGGCGCTGGCGCAGACCTTCATCAACAACCCCGAGATCCTGCTGATGGACGAGCCCTTCTCGGCGCTCGACATGCAGACCCGCACGCTGATGCAGGACGAGCTGCTGCAGCTGTGGTCGGGCAACGGCGGCAGCGTGGTGTTCGTCACGCACGATCTGGAAGAGGCGATCGCGCTGGCCGACCGCGTGTTCGTGCTGTCGGCGCGCCCCGCCACGCTCAAGCGCGTGTACGAGATCGACCTGCCGCGCCCGCGCATCATGTCCGAGGTGCGCTACGACCCGCAGTTCATCGAGCTCTCCAAGCGCATCTGGGACGACCTGCGCGAAGAAGTGGTGATCCAGTGAACACAACGACAAGAATCATGACGCCCTCCACCACCACCCCAACGGCAGCGGTGCTGCCCTCGTCGCTCAGCGACGCCGCGCTGGCGCGCGAATCCGAGGTCGCGCAGGCGGCCATCCGCGGCCGCCGCCGCATGATCATCGGCCTGCGCCTGGCGGTGCTGATCGTCGCGCTCGGCGGCTGGGAGATCGCGGCGCGCCTGAAGTGGATCGACCCGTTCTTCTATTCGATGCCTTCGATGATCTACGACCAGCTCGTGGAGTGGATGCGCGACGGCACCTCGCAGGGCTCGCTGTGGATGCAGGTGGCGGTGACGCTCGAGGAAACGGTGATCGGCTTCCTGATCGGCTCGGTCGCCGGCGTGCTGTGCGGCATCATCCTGGGCCGCAACAAGCTGCTGTCGGATGTGTTCAGCCTCTACATCCAGATCGCCAACTCGATCCCGCGCGTGGTGCTGGGCTCGATCTTCGTGATCGCGCTGGGCCTGGGCATGGCCTCGAAGGTGGCGCTGGCGGTGGTGATGGTGTTCTTCGTGGTGTTCGGCAACGCTTTCCAGGGCGTGCGGGAAGCCGACAAGTACATGATCGCGAACGCGCAGATCCTGGGCGCCTCGCCGCGGCAGGTGACGATGTCGGTGGTGATTCCGTCGGCGATGTCGTGGATTCTGGCCAGCCTGCACGTGAGCTTCGGCTTCGCGCTGGTCGGTGCGGTGGTGGGCGAGTTCCTCGGCGCCAAGGAAGGCATCGGCCTGCTGATCTCCACCGCCCAAGGCGCGTTCAACGCCAGCGGCGTGTTCGCGGCGATGATCGTTCTGGCCGTGGTTGCATTGGCGGCCGACTTCCTGCTCAGTTCGCTGGAGAAGCGGCTGTTGAAGTGGCGGCCTGCCGCGTTCTGAACGCACGAAACCAAACGAGACAACGGCGGGCATTGCCCGCCGTTTTTCATTTTCCGCTCAGAACCGGTAAGCGCCGCTCAACCCCACGGTCCAGTTCCGGCCCAGCGCGGGTTCGTAGAAGCGGCTGTTGCCTTCGTTGACGATCACCGACCCCACGTACCGCCGGTCGAACAGGTTGTCGACGCGCGCGAAGGCGTTGAACTCCCAGCGCTCCCACTTCTTCAGGTAGCCGGCATAGACGGCCGCCACCGCATAGCCCGAGGCCACTGCCGTGTTGACGTCGTTGGCCAGGATGCGGCCGAGCGCGCGCACTTCCGCACCGGCGCGCCAGCCCTCGGGCGGCACCCAGCCCAGCGACGCGAACAGCGATTGCTTCGCGATACCGGGAATGCGATTGCCCGCCGCCACGGCGTTGCCCGTGCCGCAAGGCGACGGCGAACAGAAGGCATCACGGTAGGTCGCGTCCAGCCATGTGTAGGCCAGTTGCGTGCGCCAGTGGTCGGCTGTCTCGTGCTGCCAGCCCAGCTCGAAGCCGTTGCGCCTGGTGCGGCCCGCGTTCTGGAAGGTGGCGCGGCCGCCGATGTTGGTGTCGGTCACGATCTCGTCGCGCGTGCGGGTCTGGAACAGCGCCGCCGTGAGCAGGCCGCCCGCGAGCCGGGCCTTGGCGCCCACTTCCAGGCTGTCGTTCACCGAAGGCCTCAGCGCGAAGTTGAGGCCGCTGGCGCCGTTCGCGCGGTACGACAGCTCGTTGAGCGTGGGCGTCTCGAAGCCGCGGCCGACGGAGCCGTACAGCGCGAGGTCGGGCGTGGCCTGGTAGCGCAGCGAGGCCACGGGCAAGGTCTTGCCGTAGCGCGCGCTGCCGCTGTCGTCGCGGTTGGCGCCGACGATGTAGCGGTCCTGCGAATCGAAGTGCACGCTGCTGCGGCGCACGCCGGCCTCCAGCGTCCAGCGCTCGGCAAAGCGCCATGTCGCCTGCGCGTAGGGGTCGAGGTTCCAGACGGTGTTGAGCTCGTTGCGGCGCAGGCGCCCCTGCACGCCGAGCACCGGGTTTGCGAGCGGACCCAGGTAGTTCTCGTAGCCGCGCCGCTTTTCGCGCAGGTTGTCGTAGCCCAGCCCGGCGACCACGTCGAGCGGCCTGTCGGCCAGTTGCAGCGCGGCGCTCCAGCGCAGGTCGATGCCGCCGTACTGCCGCGACAGGTCGATCACGCCGCCCGCGTGCAGCGGGTTCTGCTGCGCCGACGGCGGAATGGCCTGGTACTGCGTGGTCTTGCGCTCGCCGCCGTAGACCATGAGGCGCAGCGCCTGGGTGGCGTCGATGTGCCGCTCGTAGAGCAGCCCTGCCTGCGTCTGCTCGACCGTCTTGCGCGTGTCGTACTGGGTGGCCAGCGGTGCGGCGCGCGGCGCCAGCGCGTACTGGTCGGCGGTGAGGCCGAGCGGGTCCTGCGCGTCGATGCGCACGCTGTTCATCACGAGCGTGAGCTTGTCGCCGTTGTCCAGCGCGATGCCCAGCTTGCCGTTGGCGATGTCGCGCCGCGCGGCGCTGTGCTCGCGCCAGCCGTCGGTATGGAAGCGGCTGGCATCGAGCATGTAGTCGACCGCGCCCTGCGAGCCGCTCAGCTGCAGCGACTGCCGCCAGGTGCCGAAGCTGCCGCCCGCCAGTGAATACGCCAGCCGTGGCGCCCCCTCGCCCGATGCGGTGAAGGCCTGCACCACGCCGCCGGAAGAATTGCCGTAGAGCGCGGAGAACGGCCCGCGGAAGACTTCGACGCGGTCCACCGAGCCGATGTCGATGTTGGAGGTCTGGCCCTGCCCGTCGGGCAGGGTGGCGGGAATGCCGTCGACGTAAAGCCGCACGCCGCGCACGCCGAAGGTGGAGCGCGCGCCGAAGCCGCGAATGGAAAGCTGCAGGTCCTGCGCGTAGTTCTGCCGGTTCTGCACCTGCAGCCCCGGCACCGCGCCCAGGCTTTCCGAGAGATTGACCTGCAGCCGGCTGTCGCGCATCTCGTCGCCGTCGACGCGGTCGACGGAGCCCGGCACGTTGAACGGAGCGACCTCGCCGCGCGGCGTGGAGACCGTGATCTCGCGCAGCGCGCCCGGCGCCGCCGCCTGCTGCGCATGGGCGGGCGACACGGCATGAAGCAACAGGCAGGCGACGGCGGCGGCAGCGACGGGCGAGAGATTCATCGCGCCCATTCTGCGGCCATGCCGCCCATCCGCGGCCTCAGGCTTTCACCGGGGCAGCGTGGGGGCGAGCAGCCGGGGCTTCAGAAAGGCGTGGGGCCAGTGGTCAGGTCCGTCAGCGTGTTGGTCTTCAGGTCGATCACGAAGTGCTGCGTGGGCGCGCCCTTGGCGAGCTTCAGCAGGATCTGCATGAGCGGCTTGAAGCGGGCCTGAAACACGGCGTTCACCGGGTTGTCGTTCATCACCTGCTGGCTGCCGTTGAGCGCCAGCGTGGCGTTGGTGCCTTCCAGGGCCTGAGCGATCAGCTTGTACTGGCGGGCGCGGTCGGTGGGGATGTCCGCGAACGCGAGGTCGCCGGCGTTGGCCAGCCGCACGAAGTCGCCGGCCAGGTCGATCGCCTTCCACTGGTTGAAGTCTTCCAGGCGCATGCCGTTGGCGCTGGCCAGCGCGCGCGCCTTGGCTTCGGCGGCGGCGTAGTCGATCGCATAGGCGGCTTGCGCGCTGCCGTCGCCGCCGGCTTCGGCCAGGCAGGCGAAGAACGCGCCGCTCAGCAGGCCCTGGTTGCCGGTGTTGGCCAGTTGCTTGAGCGTGACCGAGGTCTGCAGTTGCGACAGCACCAGCAGGTCGGCGCCGTTGAGCGGGCTCTTCACCAGCTCGCGCATCTCGCAGCGCCAGTCGTCCTTCAGCAGGCGCAGGCGCACCAGCTCCGACATGTAGCGGGTGCTGAAGTCGCCATAGCTCTTGGCGTCGAGCACCGACTTGTCCCACAGCACGGCGCCGTTCAGGTCGGCGGGGAAATCGGTGAAGTAGCGGTGCTCCTCGCGGTACAGGTCGAACAGCTCGTCGAAGCGCGCCACGTTGTCCAGGCGCACGGTCTGCACGTCGATGTGGGTGGCGTCGTTGAAGGTCAGCAGCTTGTAGGCCGGCACGTAGGCGGCCATCGAGGGCGCCTGGATGTTCACGAGGCCGCGGCCGCCGTCGTAGTTGCGCACCGCGGTGTCGTTGAAGTGCATGTGGCCGCCGACGTGCACCTGCAGGCCGGTCTCGGCCAGCGCCTTGGTCACGTCTTCGGTGGGGCGGCGCACCATCTGCATCTTGCCCGCGCCGAGCAGCGCGACGATGTCGTCGGAGGCGCCGTTGAAGAACTCGCTCATCGGGAAGTGGCTGAAGGCCACGACCTGCTTGCCCTGCTTCTTGCCGCGCGCGACCACGTCCTTCAGCCACGCGATCACGTGCGGCTTGTGGGTCAGCATCTTGTTGTAGCCGGCGTCGCCGGAGCCGTTGAAGTCGTTGGCGCCGGCGCCCTTAGGTACGTAGACGTTGGCGTCGATGCCCACGAGCCACAGGCCCTCGACCGGCTCGACGAGGTAGCTGGTGTCGGGCACGTTGTGGCAGAAGGTGTAGCCGCTCTTCTTGTAGCCGCCGCCGGCGCCTTCGGCGCAGATCTCGAACTCGCGCTTGCTCCAGGCGGCCTGCTCCTTCGCCTTGGCGACGGTGTAGTCCTGGTAGGTGTAGGTGCTGTAGGGCGTCTCGAAGTAGCGGTAGTTGGCCTTGGGCATGAAGCCGTGCTGGTCGAGCGCCTCGGTGATGCCGGCGTAGCCCATCTCCTTGACCTCTTCGGTGCAGTAGACGGCGCCGACCTTGCCCCAGTCGCCGGAGTAGCTGCCGGCCGTGCAGGCATCGGCGCCCTTGCTGTAGATCTTCTGCGGCGCGCCGACGCGGCCGTTCGAGGCGATGCCGAGGTAGTCGCCCTTGCCGCCCGGACGCTCCATGGGCGTGTTCGGGTCGTGGTTGCCGGGCGCGGCGAAGAACTGCAGGTCGTACTTGGCCGCGTAGTCGTCGAGCACCTTCTTCAGGCCGCGCATGTGCACGGGCTGTCCGTCGTCGGAGAAGTCGCCGGGCAGCGCGATGAGCTTCACGCCGCGCGCCACCGCATCGTCGAGCGCGGTGATGAAGGCGAAGTAGTTTTCGTTGAACAGGCGCGTCGAGGTCATCTGCGCCTGCATCTGGCGGATGGTCGCGTTGCGGCCGGACTTCGGGTTGAAGACGCCGGGGAACGAGCCGTCCTTGAAGCTGGCGTAGACGTCGTGGAAGTGGATGTCCGGCATGAACGCCACCTGCACCGGCTTGGCCGCCTCGGCGGCGGGCGGCGTTGCCTGGCCGGGCGCCGGCGTGCTGGAGGAAGGCAGGAAGACGGCGGGCTTGTTGTCGCTGCCGCCACAGGCTGCGAGCAGCGAGAGTACCGCCGCGCAGGCAAGCAGCGACGGCGCACGCGACGTGCGAAGGATCGAGAAGGTCATAAGAAGGGATGAAAGTCCGCGAAAGAAAGCGAAGCGCCTGATCGCCCCTTCACAGGGGTGACATGAACGCGGACTCAATCATGCGAAGGTTGCATGACTTCTTAATGGCAAACGATCACGAAGTCACTGACCTGCAACTGACTGCGGCAGAAAGACCCCGGGCCAGGTGTTCTAGCGGGCGGAAGAGCGTCGAAGCCAGCCGAACCAGACACACACGACGACTGGAACGCTCAGCGCGATCCAGGCGACGATGTCGCCGAAACCGCCGTCGCTGAAGAGCGCGGAGATCAGGCCCAGCGTGGTGAGCAGGCCGAGCACGATCGGCCAGCCCCACATGCGCCAGAAGCTGTGCTGCTGATGTTTCATGCCTGTGCCTTCATGGCCGGAGCCGGATCGGGTTGCTGCGGCTGCTGCTGCTGTTGCGCCGCGGCCTTGGCGGGCGCGTTGCTGCGCTTGAGCCACAGGTACAGGCCGCTGCCCAGCACGATGATGGTCGCGATGTCCAGCAGCGCCCAGAGGATCTGCATCGGCATGCCGCCGTAGTCGCCGAAGTGCAGCGGCTGCGACACCAGCAGCGCCGTGAGATACCAGGGCAACCTGGGCGCCGCCGTGACCTCGGCGGTCTTGGCGTCGACCAGCACCGGCTGGAACAGCTTCGAGCTGAAGGGCTCGCTGCCGCGCATGAAGAAGGTGTTGTGGTGCGGGCTCGAGAAAGAAGTGCCCGGGAACGCGATGAACGACAGCTTCATGCCGGGCGCGCGCTGCAGCGCGGCCTCCATCGAGCGCTGCATTGAGCCGCGCTCCGACACCGCCACCACCGGCTCGTTCTTGTAGGGCGCGAGCAGCGTGCTGAGCTGGTCGTACTGCCAGTACTTGATGAGCAGGTCGGCCCATGTGTTGATCATGCCGGTGGAGCCCACCACGAACAGCCACACCAGCGTGACCACGCCCAGCAGGTTGTGCAGGTCGAGCCACTTCAGGCGCGGCCGCTTGTCGCGCCGCACCGTGCCGAAGTCGAGTTTGCGCATGAACGGCGAATACAGCACCACGCCCGAGACGATGGCCACCAGCAACAGCAAGCCCATGAAGCCGAGGAACAGCTTGCCCGGCAACCCGGCGAACAGGTCGACGTGCAGCTTGAACATCACGTACATGAAGCCTTCGTCGAACTTGGGCTGGGCGAGCACGTCGCCCGTGCGCGCGTCGACCGCGACCGACTTGAAGTCGTCCGTGGGCGCCGGCGTGGGCGTGAGCGTGACGAACCACAGGCCGTCGTCGTCCTCGGGCCGAGAGGCGAACTGCACCACGCGGTCGGGATGCCTGGACTTGGCGATCTCGAGCACGCGGTCGAGGCTGATGCGCGGCGTGTCCGCCGGCATCTTCGGCGCCTCGACCTCGGTGCCCAGCAGGTGGCCGATCTCGTGGTGGAAGATCAGCGGCAGGCCCGTGATGCACAGCAGCAGCATGAACACGGTGCACACGAGGCTGCTCCACTTGTGCACCCAGGCCCAGGTCTTGATGGTTCGGCTGTTCATGTGGTCGTGGCGGCCGCTGTTGAAGGCTGCATCTTAGAAACGGTAGGTGGCACTGGCCACCACGCTGCGGCGCGCGCCGAACCAGCAGTCGCCGCGCGACAGGCAGGTGCTGAAGTAGGTCTTGTCGGTCGCGTTGTTGATGTTCAGCGCATACCGCCACTTGGCCGACTCGTAGGCCAGCATCAGGTCGAGCAGGGTCACGGAAGGCACGCGCGGCCCGGCGGAGGAGCCGTCCACGTCGGTGAAGCCGCTCATGTAGCGCACGCCGGCGCCGGCCGAGAAGCCCGGCACCCCGGCGATGGAGAAGCGGTACTTGCCCCACACCGAAGCCTGGTTGCGCGGCTGCTCGGTGAGCTTGGCGTCGACGTCGATGTTGGTGTAGTTGGCGATCAGGTCGAAGTCGCGCGCCAGCGTCGTCTTGAGTTCGAGCTCCACGCCCTTGTTCTTCGTCGAATCGACCTGGCGGCCGTAGTTCGGATTGGTGCTGTCGGAGACGATGCGGTTCTTTTCCTTCAGCGAGAAGACCGACGCGGTGAAGCTCGTGGCCGAGCCCGCGGGCTGGTACTTGACGCCGGCTTCCACCTGCTCGCCGCGCAGCGGCTTGAACAGGTTGCCCTCGACGTTCGTGCCCGCCTGCGGGGTGAAGGATTCGGTGTAGCTCAGGTAGGGCGACCAGCCCGAAGGCAGCGTGTACATCACGCCCAGGCGGCGCGAGGTGGCGCTGGTCGTCTCCGAAGCGCTGCCCGCCGTGCCGGCGGTGCTGCGGTCGTAGCGCAGGCCGGCCACGAAGATCCAGTTGTCCAGCTTCATCTGGTCCTGCACGTAGACACCGGCGTTGCGCTGGGTGGTGCGCGGCTTGCGGGTCAGCTCGGTGACCGGCACGTAGCCGACGCCATAGACCGGCGCGTAGGCGTCGATGGTGCTGTAGACGGAGCCCTCGGTCTTGTCCTGGCGCTGGCGCGAATACTCCGCGCCCACCAGCAGCGTGTGGCGCAGCGCACCGGTATCGAAATGGCCTTCGACATGGTTGTCGATGCCGCTCATGCTGGTCCATGCCAGCGACTTGTCGTTGTAGCGGCCGAGCAGGCGTTGGCCGGCCGGGTCGAGCGACCAGCCGCCGGGCAGGGAGAAAGAATCGGCGTAGTGGTAGTGCGAGTCGTTGAAGGTGCGCGATGCTCGGAAGTTCTGCCTGAAGGCCCAGCGCTCGTTGAACTTGTGCTCGAACTGCCAGCCGAAGGTCTTGCGCTCGGTGTCGTAGCCATCGCCCGGTTCGCCGATGAAGCGGCTGGACGGCAGCGGACCGTTGACGTTCGGCAGGATGGTGCCCTGCCACGGGAAGAACTGCGAGGTGCTGCCGGTCTTGTCCTTCTGCCACAGGGCCTGCAGCGTCAGCGAGGTCGCGGCGCTGGGGCGCCAGGTGAGCGACGGCATGACGAGCGAGCGGTCGTCCGGTACGTAATCGACCTGCGTGTCGGACTTTCGCTGAAGCGCCACCAAGCGGTACGACCATTCGCCGTCGGCGGTCAGCGGGCCGGTGAAATCGGCCTGCAGCTGCTTGCGGCCGAAGGAGCCGAGCTGCACGCCCACTTCGCGGTACGCCTGCTGCTGCGGCAGCTTGCTGACCATGTTGACCACGCCGCCCGCGGTACCCGCGCCGAACAGCATGCCGGCCGGGCCGCGCAGCACTTCGAGGCGCTCCAGCGTGTAGGGGTCGGGACGCGCGGTGGCGGTGTACCAGCCGGAGGAATAGGTCTGCAGGCCGTCGAGGTAGACGGAAGGATCGCTGCCGCGCACCGAGAAGCCGTCGGAGCGGGAGTCGATGCCGTAGGCGTCCGAGCGCACGCCTGCGGCGTAGGTGAGCGCGTCCTGCAGGCTGGTGGCGCCCTGGTCGACGATCTGGTCGCGCGTGACCACGGTCACGGACTGGGGCGTTTCGGACAGCGGGGTGTCGGTTTTGGTGGCGGTGACCGCGTTCTTCGCGCGGTAGCCGATCACGGAACTCTTCGCGGTCTCGGCTTCGGCATTCGCATCCACCCTCACTTCCGGCAGGGAACCTGTATTCGCCGTCTGTGCCAGCACCTGATGCTGCATGTAAATCGCCAGGCACCCGACCAGCACCGATGCGGCCTTGCGCCGCGCCACGAAACTCGACATTCCTGCTCCACTCCAAAACACAATTAAGAACCATTCGCATTTTAGTGGCCAGAAAGCCTTCGCCCGGCCAATCTCCAACCGGCCCGAAGGGCGTTGCGTTGCGAAATTGCGTCTTCGAAAAAGGGGCCGAAAGGCTACGATCCCGCCCGCACGCTTCCTCTCATGCGTCGGCAGGCCCCATGCACAAGCTCATCGCCTTTCTGTTTCCCGCGCTGCGCGGTCCGGCTCTGTGGCTGATGGCCCTTGCATTGACCGGTTGCGCCGGGCTCCCGCCCCGCGCCCCCGAGACGCCGGTGAAAGCCATCGCGGCCTCGCCCGCCACCGAACTCGGCCGCGCGGCCATTGCCCTGAACACGCCGCCGGACGGGCTGACGAGCATGCGCCCGCTGATCGAGGCCTCGTTCGCGCTCGATGCGCGGCTCGAGCTCATGCGGCGCGCCCAGTCCTCGCTCGACGTGCAGACCTACCAGCTCGGCAACGACAAGACCGGTCGCCTGCTGCTGCGCGAGCTGCGCAATGCCGCGCGGCGCGGCGTGCGCGTGCGGCTGCTGCTCGACGACTTCTACACCGCCGGCATGGACCGCCTGCTGCTCGGCCTGGCCGCCGAGCCCAACGCCGAGGTGCGGCTATTCAACCCCTTCGTGAACGCGCGCGACCATTCGACGGGCCGCTGGCTGGAGTTCTTCGGCGACTTCCGGCGACTGAACCACCGCATGCACAACAAGCTGTTCGTGGCCGACGGCGCGATGGCCATCGCGGGCGGGCGCAACCTTGCCGACGAATATTTCCTGCGCAACGAGAACGCGAACTTCATCGACTTCGAACTGCTGCTGGCCGGCCCGGTCGTGCCAGAGGCCGCGGCCATCTTCGACACCTACTGGAACAGCGACGTGGTCTACCCGCTGCAGCGAGTCGCCAGCACCAGCCGCTCGCCGGAGGCGCTGAAGGCCGATTTCGAAGTCGCCACCTCCGCCGCCAACGCCCCGCCGCCCGCGCCGCTGCCCATCACCGACCTGCTCGGTGACCTGCCGCTGGGCGCGCAGCTCGCCAACATCGAGGAAGCGAAATGGATGCGCGCCGAGGCCAACGCCTCCGCCGACAGCCCGAACAAGGCGCTGGGCGTCATGACGCATCCCACCGAAACGCTGGCGCAGCGCTTCCACGAGATGCTGGCCACGGCGCAGTCGAACGTGGTGGTGATCTCGCCCTACTTCATTCCGGGCGACGAGGGCATGGAGCGCATCCGCATGGGTCGCGAGCATGGCGTGAACATCACCGTCATCACCAACTCGCTGGCCGACAGCGACGAGCCGCTGGTCAACATCAACTACAACCGCTACCGCGTCGACATGCTCAAGCTGGGCGTGAACCTGTACGAGGTCAGCACCCAGCAGCTGCGGCGCAGCGGCCAGTTCCGCGACCTGCTCAAGAAGGCTCGCGGCCGGCTGCACGCCAAGCTGGCGCTGGTGGACCGCCAGTGGGTGCTGCTCGGCTCGATGAACCTCGATCCGCGCTCGGCCCGGCTGAACACCGAGTTCGGCGTGCGGGTGCGCAGCTTCGACCTGACACAGGCGCTGCTCTTCGCCTACCAGCTCGACGACATCGAGGGCGTCTACCGCGTCACGCTCAAGCCGGACGGCCAGAACGTGCAGTGGGTCGGCACCGGCGACGTCAACAACGAAGTGCTCGACAGCGAACCCGACTCCAGCATGCTGACGCGGCTGCAGCTGCTGCTGTTCTCCTGGTTCGTGCCGACCGACCAGCTGTAGGCGGGCTCAGCCTCGGTCCAGCGCCCGGAGCGTCTCGGCCAGCACCAGCGTGCCGGCCGCCACCTGCTCCTTGGTCGCCCACTCTTCCGGGCAATGGCTGCGGCCATCGAGGCAGGGAATGAAGACCATGCCCATCGGCCCCGTTGAAGCGACGTGCATCGCGTCGTGTCCGGCGCCGCTGGGCAGCCGACGGTGCGCCAGGCCCAGGCGGTCGCCAGCTTCGGCCACGGCCTGCATGACCACGTCGGAGCACTCGACGGGCGGCGTGCGGGTCAGCGGCTCCATCGCGCAGGAAACGCGCAGCGCCTGCAGCTCATCGCGGCACAGGGCCAGCAGCCGCTCGGGGAACTCGTCGAGCACCGACTGCGCGTTGCTGCGCACCTCCAGCACCATGTCGACACGGCCGGGCACGGCGTTGGGCACGTTGGGGCTCATCGAGATCCGGCCGATCGTCGCCACCACGTAGTGCGGCTGGCCGTCCATGGCACTGGCTTCGCGGTGCGCCGTGTCGATCAGCCGCGCGGCGCCGACCAGCGCGTCGCGGCGGATGTCCATCGGCGTGGTGCCGGCATGGTCGGGCTGGCCGGTGACCGTGAGCGCCACGCGGCGGATGCCCACGATGTCCGTGACCACGCCGATCGGCAGACCTTCGCGCTCCAGCACCGGGCCCTGCTCGATGTGCAGTTCAACGAAAGCGGCGACGCCACCGGCACCGCGAGCCGCGCCGGCCAGCGCATCGGGTCGCGCGCCGATGCGCTGCATGGCCTGCGACAGGCTCTCGCCGGCTTCGTTGCACGAGGCCAGCATGGCCGCATCCAGCGTGCCCGCGAAAGCACGGCTACCCACGCAGGAAATGCCGTAGTCGCTGGGCTCCTCGGACAGGAAATCGATCACCTCCAGCGGATGGCGAAGCACCACGCCGCCTTCATGCAGCGACTGCGCCACCTCGAGCCCCGCGAGCACGCCGAGGATGCCGTCGAAGCGGCCGCCGCCGACCACGGTATCGCAATGCGAGCCGGTGACGAGCGGCGCAAGCCCGGCTTCAGAGCCTTCGCGCCGGCCGGTCAGGTTGCCGGCCGCATCGGTATGCACTGCGAGCCCTGCCTGCTCGAACTGCTCGCGCAGCCACTGCCTGGCCTTGTCGAATTCGGGCGAGAAGGCGCGGCGGGTCCAAGGGACATCGGGAAGGGTGAAGGAGGAAAGAGTTTCGAGGCGATGCCAGAGGCGATCAGCCTGGATGGAAATGGATGGGGACATCCCCCGATGTTCGCCGAACCCGGCTAGCCGCAATCCCGGCAGGTCGTGCCGATGGTCAAGGGCTCCGAAGGCAGCGCCATGCCGTTCGCCTCGCAGGCCTCGGACAGCGCCGCGAACCACGCGCCTTCGTCCGGCCGCAACTCGACGGTGCGCGCGCACGCCAGGCACACCAGCCGGGCACGCAACCGCGCCCCGGGGCCTTGCGCGGGCAGCCGGTACAAGGCCGAGGCCCGGCCGTTGCGCCCGAACCATTCACGCGTCAGCTGCCCGTCCTCGAGCAGGTACTTGAGCCCGCGGTAGAGGGTGTGGGGCAGCAGCGTCGAGCCGCGATGCTTGAGCAGGTACTGGTTGATCTCGCCGGCGCTCACACTGCGCCCTTGCGCCTGCGCGATCGCGTCCAGTATCCAGCCATGCTGCGCGAGGGTCCGCTCGGTGACGCAAGAATGCGTGCCGAACACCGAGTGGCGTGCCCTGGACCTGCGGCTCAGGTAGCTCGGCGTGCTGTCGTCGGTCGCGGGCCCTCGCATGGCAGGTCAGAACTTCGCGTTGAGCGACACGCGGAACGCGCGCGGCGAGCCGGGCGTGATGTTGGTGTTGCTGTTGGCGTTGAGGAAGTAGCGCTTGTTGAAAAGGTTCTCCACGTTCAACTGCATCTGCAGGTTCTTGTTGAGCGTGAAGAACACCGCCGCGTCGACGCGCGTGTAGCCCGGCAGCACGACGTTCGGGAACGGGGCGGCCGAGGTCACGACCTGCTCGCTCGACGCGTACATCTTCGACTGGCGGATCACGCCCAGACCGGCGCCCCACATGGGCGAAAAGTCATAGCGGTTCCACAGCGCGAGGGTGTGCTTGGGCACCATGCCCACCCTGGCGCCGGCGCGGATGGTGGACGAGGTGTCGGCCACGAACTTGGCGTCGGTGTACGAGTAGCCCCCCGCCACGCTCCAGGCGGGCGTGATGTTTCCGTTCAGGCCCAGCTCGAAGCCCTGCGTGCGCTGGCCCTTGCTGAGAATGGTGCGCGTGCCGGTCGGGTCGCTCGGGTCGAGCACCACCACGTTCGAGCGGTCGAGGCGGTACAGAGCGGCCGTGGCGGCGAGCGAGTGCGACACGTCCCACTTGGCGCCGATCTCGTAGTTCTTGAACTTCTCGGGCTCGAGCGCCGCGTTGCTCAATGTCAGCGAAGCCAGCTGGTCGCCGGCGCGCGGCTGGTAGGCGATGCTGTAGTTGGCATACAGCGAGACCTGCTCCACCGGCTTGTAGATGACGCCCAGGCGCGGCGACAGCAGGTCGTCGCTGGTCTTGAAGCGGTCGCCGTTGCGGTTGTTGCGGAAGTCGACCTTGAACTGGTCGTAGCGCAGGCCGGCGATGACCTGGAACTGCGGGCTCAGCTCGACCTGGTCCTGCACGTACAGCGCCGCCACGTTGGCCTTGCCGCTGTTGTTGGCATCGGTAGCGGCCTGGCGGTACACGACGGGCAGGTTGGTGGTCGGGAACGCGAGCGGCACCGTCACGCTGGTCGCGGTGTTGTTGAAGTAGCCGGTGTTGCGGAAGTTGTCGGTGTCCTGCTGGCCGAGTTCGGCGCCCACCAGCAGCTTGTGCCTGATGCCGCCGGTGTTCAGCGAGAAGGTCAGGTCGGTCTGGTTGAAGACGCTCTTGCGCGACGTGGCGTTGTTGTAGGCGCTGATGGCCACGCCCGTGCCCGCCGCGTTGACCGCGCCGGGGAACACGTTCTGATAGAACTTGTCCTGGTTCGACCAGCGCGTGCGGTTGCGCAGCAGCACGCCGTTGTCGAACTCGTGCTCCACCAGCGCATTGAAGGCGTCGAGCGTGGAACCGGTGGGGCTGCCGGCCGCGTTCCCGAAGAAGGTCGAGGGCGAGGTGACCACCGGCACGCCGCGGAACGACGTGATGCCGCGGTCGGCGATACGGTCGTCCTTGAAGTGCTCGTAGCCCAGCGTGACCAGCGTCTTCGCGTTCGGGCGCCAGCTGATGGTCGGGTTGACGCCCGAGCGCTCGAGCCACACGCCGTCGCGGTAGCTCCTGGAGTTTTCGTACATGCCGTTGAGGCGAAACGCCAGCTGGTCATTGATGGGCTGGTTCAGGTCGACGGTCAGGCGGCGGTTGTCGTAGGAACCCAGCGTGACGGAGCCGCCGTAGAACGGCGTCCATTCGGGCATCTTGCTCACGCGGTTGATCAGCCCGCCGGTGGCGCCGCGGCCGAAGATCATCGCGTTGGGGCCCTTGAAGACTTCGACGCGCTCGATGTTGTAGAGGTCGCGGTAGTACTGCACGTCGTCGCGGATGCCGTCGATGAAGAAGTCGCCGGTGGTGCTGATGCCGCGAAAGATCGGCGTCTCGCGGTTGCCCTCGCCCTGCGCGAAGTTCACGCCGGGCACGTAGCGCGCGGCCTCCGCGAGGCTCTGCACGGCGCGGTCGCGCATGTCGTCGCCGGTGATGACGCTGATCGACTGCGGCGTGTCGCGCAGCAGCGTGTCGGTCTTGGTGGCGGTGGAACTGCGCTTGGCGGCGTAGCCCGGCTCGGTATCTCCGGTGACCGTCACGGTGGGCAGCGGGTTGCCGGCAGCAGCCGTCTGGGCCCAGGCGGCATTGATGCCGATGGCCATCGTCGCGCCCGCGGCCAGGAGCTGGACGGCCTGGACGCACGGGCTGGAATTCTTGTTCATGTTGAAAGCGTTGAGGGAGAGGGAAAGGCGCGGTCGACGCCGGTAATGCGAACCATTCGCAAAATCGACGTGAATGTAGAAGCAGACAGTAGTACTGTCAAGTGCTACTGTTTTGGCGCGTAAAAAAGCGATCTCCCCAATGAGATTCGCGAAAAGCAAAAGTCGGAACGAGAATTTCAGTAGCCGTTGTGGCTACTACCAAAGGCGATCAGGGCGTCTTGCCCGGCGCCTTCTCGACACGCGGCGTGCGCACGCCGCCGATCTGGCCGCGCACGACCTTCCAGAAGTTCTTGGTGCCATCGAGCAGGCGCCAGGCGTTGGAGCGGTGCGCCAGCACGCCGACCTCCGGCAGAACGTCGCGCAGGTTCTTCAGGCCGAGGATCTTGAGGTACTTGCGCACCGTGGTCGGGCTGTGGATCAGCAGCACCACGCGCCAGCCGTAGTGGCGCCCGAGCAGCAGCATGCCGATGGCGCTCTCGAGATCGTCGAGGTCGCCGTTGAAGTCGTCCACCGCGCGGTCGACGATGCCCAGTATTTCCTGGTCGTTCAAAGCCATGGCGGGGAAGGAAGCGTGAGGTTCGGCGGCACGGCGGGAGTTTCGCACGCCTCGCCCGGGGAGCACCCGGTGAGATACTCGGCAAATGAAAATCGTTGTCATCTGGGAGGCGCCGTGGCGCGCCGCGGCGGCCTGACATGTTCGACGCATTCGCCATCACGCTGCGGGAAGTCGCGGAGCTCATCCTCATCGTCGGCTCCCTCGCCGCCTATCTGCGCCAAGCCGGCCGCGGCGACCTGATCGCCTGCATCGGCTGGGGCTTGGCGGTCGGCTTGGTGCCCGCGTCGGCGCTCGCGGTGGTGCTGATCGACGCTGAATTCGGCAGCGGCGTGGAAGCCGCCCTCGCCACCGCGATGGCCACCGGCGTGCTGCTGATGGCCGTGGGCATGGGCGCGTCGGCCGGCAAGATCCGGGGCCGCGTTCAGCTTTTCTTCGACGCCTGGCTCGAACGCCCGGCGGCGCCCGCCGCGGTGATCGTCTTCGTGGCGCTCGCATCCTTTCGCGAATCGCTGGAGATCGCGGTCTTCGCGCGCTCGATCCATGCCCGCGAAGGCACTGCCGATGCGCTGGCCGGCGTCATCTTCGGCGCCGCCGCCGCCAGCCTGCTGCTGCCCGCATGGCGCTGGCTGCGCGTGCGCTCCGGCATGCTGATGGTGTTCCGCGCGTCGGCGCTGCTGCTGTCGCTGCTGTCGATCCAGTTGCTGCTGCATGGCGTGAGCGAGCTGCTGCGCGCGCCGATGTTCACTTCATCCGGCTTCGACCTGGTGGCGATTGCCGAGCCCTTCCTCGAAGGCGGTTCGCGCTACGGCTGGGTGTGCGCCGTGCTGATGCTGCTTCCGGTGTCGCTGCTCGCGCGCGGCTGGTGGCTGCGCACGGGAACCGCCGACCGCTAGTACACGTCCCGGCGGTAGCGCCCCTGGGCGATCAGGTCTTCCAGCGCCGGCCGCCCCAGCACTTCCTCGAGCACCGCGTCCACGCCGGCGGCCATGCCGTGCAGGCTCCCGCACACGAAGACCACGGCGCCATCGCCGATCCAGCGCTGCAGTTCGGAAGCGGCTTCGCGCAGCCGGTCCTGCACGTAGATGCGCTCGGGCTGGTCGCGCGAGAACGCCAGGTCGGCGCGCGCAACAAGCCCCTGCTCGCGCCACTGCGCGAGCTCGTCCATGAAGAAGGCGTCGTGTGCGCTGTGGCGCTCGCCGAACAGCAGCCAGTTGCGCCGGAACCCTTGCGCCATGCGCTCGCGCAGATGCCCGCGCAGCCCTGCATAGCCCGAACCGTTGCCGATGAAGATGCACGGACGCTCGTCCGCCACCGGCTCGAAGCCGGGGTTGGCCAGCAGGCGCAGTTCCACCTGCGCAGACGGCGGCGCATGCACCGTGAGCCAGCCCGACGCGAGCCCCAGCCCCGATTCATGCCGCGCCTGCCGCACCAGCAGCCGGATGCGGCCTTCGGCGGGCACGGAGGCGATCGAATACCGCCGCGATGCCAACGGCACGAGCGCATCGGCCAGCGCTTGTGCATCCGGCGCCCGCGACAGCAGCAGTTCCGGCGCCGGCATCGCGCTGCGCGTCAGCGCCTCGTGCAGGGCCACCGCCCGGCCCTGGAATCGCACGACGGCATCGCCGTCCAGCGATGCCGAGCGCAGCAAGGCGCCCACGGCTTCCGGCGCATGGCGCGGCAGCAGTTCGACCAGCGCGCCCGGCCGCCATGAAGGCATGCCGCCCTGCCCCGCTGGCATCAGTTCGATCTCGCAAAGCGGATGCCCCAGGCTGCCTGGATTGAGCAGGCGGCGCCCCGACAACGTCCATGCGACGAAAGGCTCTTCTTCGGGAACGACTGTCATCGCATCGGGCACCGAATCGCCGCGCGCGCCGGGCATGGCCCCCAGGTGCCGCCGCCAGACGGCCAGCGCGCCGGCATCGCCGTTGTCGACCTCCACCATCGGAAACAGCGACTGCGCACCCGCCGCGACCAGCGCATGGTCGAGCGCGTGTCCGAAGCCGCAGAAGCGCGCGTAATGCCTGTCGCCCAGCGCCAGCAGGCCATAGCGCAAGTGCGACAGCGCCTCGCCGCCAACCTGCGCGAGCCGCTGCGCGAAACGCCGCGCGGTGTCGGGCGGGCCGCCCTCGCCGAAGCTGCTGGCGACGATCAGCAGATGCTCGTGGTGACGCAGTTGCTCGGGGTCCAGACGCGCAAGAGACGCCACCGTCACCGGCAGCCCCACGCCTTCGAGCGCGGCGGCGCTGCGCATCGCGATGCCCTCGGCCGTGCCCGACTGGCTCGCGAAGGCCACCAGCACGCGTGCCGGCGCGGGCTCCGTGGCGCCAGCCGGCCGCGCAGCCGACTCCAGCGCCTCGCGCTCGATGCGCACCGCGCGCTTCTTGCGGCGCCGGTCGAGGTACAGCAGCCAGCCGGTGACGGAGAACACCGGCAGCATCAGCGCCGCCAGCATCATCGCGATGCGCCCCGGCAGTCCGAAGTAGGTGCCCATGTGCAGCGGATAGATCGCCGCCAGGAAGATGCCGCCCGCCGACTTGTCGGCATGGCGCTCGTCCTGCGTCACTTCGCCGCCCGGCAGCCGCACCGTCATGCGGTTGCGCGCGCGCTCGTGCGGGGGCGCCACGTCGAGCCAGGTGAACAGCACCGACGGCGCCGCGCCCGATGGCACGCGCAGGATGACCTCGCTCCAGCCGCCGGTCTCGCGGGCCTTGCGCTCGAAGGCGGCCCAGGCGGGCGCGACGTCCACCGCGGCGGCATCGTCGCGCGCCACGTTGCGCATGCGCGGCGCCGTGCGCGCCTGCTGCGCGGCCACGCGGGGATGGCCGGCCATCGCGTCGACACGGTCGCGCAGCGCGTCGAAGGCCCAGTAGAGCCCGCTGGTGGTGAACACCACGTACATCAGCAACGCGCCAGTGCCCATCACCGAATGCAGGCCCCAGAGAAACGAGCGCCCCTTGAGTGCCGGGTCGAAGGTGAGCCACGCGCGCCAGTCGAGCGGGCGGCGCGGCCATCGCAGATAGAGGCCCGACAGCGACAGCAGCAGCAGGCCCATCGCCAGCACGCCGGCCACCACCCGCCCCGGCTCCCGCGGCAACAGCAGCCAGCGATGCAGCGCCTCGACCCACTCGAAGAAACCGGCGCCCGCGAGCGGCGGCATTGCCGTGCCGGTGTAAGGGTCGAGGTAGACGGTTTCGCCGCGCCGCTCGCCGGGCGGCGGCGCGAAGATCACGCGCGCCGCAGCGCCCGGTTCGGCGAACAGTGCGAGCGTGCCGACCTGCCGCTGCGGCCACGCCTGCCGCGCCGCCGCGAGCAGCTGCGGCGGCGTGAGCGACGGCACGGCCTGCACCGGCACATGGCGCCCATGCGGGTTGATCGCATCGATGATTTCCTCGCGGAACGACAGCACCGCGCCGCTCAGGCCGATGACGATCAGCACCGTGCCAGCCGTGATGCCGATCAGCCAGTGCAATTGAAACCAGAGCTGTCGCAGCGAGGGGAATTTCATCGATTCTTTGTTTTCAGCGGATGCCGGCGGTCCAGTCGATGGCCGCGTCGAACAGCATCCGGCCCGCGGGCGAAAGGTTGGTGAAGGTCTCGTTGCCGAGGAAGAACATCACCCGGCGCGCCGGCGCGAGCGACTCGTAGTCCATGGTGGCGCCCTTCTCGTAACCGAAGATCGCCGCCTTCTCGGGCTGGCCGTACAAGGTGGCGATGGTGATGGCGCCCAGCCCCGGCTTGCCCCAGCTCATGCCGGCCTGCCTGGCGTAGACGTTCGTCACGCCGGCCGGCAGGCCCGCCGCCATCGGATGCGGCGCATTGACCAGCCACAGGTAACGCTCCTTGGCGGCTTCGCCGAAGTCGGTGTCGTGCCGCTTGCCGGTCATGGCCAGGTCGTCGAGCAGGTCGTTTTCCCAGGTGAGCAGCGGCACCGGCAACTGGCGCCATGCGCCGCTCACGTCCTTGGCGGCGACGGTGGAAGAGATCACGACAAGATCCGCGCCGGCCGCCACCGACGGCGCGGCCGACTGGTCCTGCAGCGTCACGGCGAAGCCGCGCGATTCGAGGTGCGCCTTGACCTTCTCGTCGACCGGCAGGTTCGGGCCGTCGCGCTGAACCAGCAGCACGACCTTGCGGCCCTGCCCCGGCAGTTCGGCGGCCTGTGCGCCTGCCGTCGCGAAGCCGCACGCCATCAGAAGAGAGACGGCGGCGCGGCGGGTAATGTGTGCGAGCGACTTCATCCTAGAACTCGAAGGTCGTGAGGAACGAGACCTGGCGCGCATCGCCCATCGAAATGAAATAGGCGTTGGCGGCCGACGGGTAGTAGGTCTTGTCGAACAGGTTCTTCACGTTCAACTGGAACTTGACCTTCTTGCCGTACAGGCGCGTGTCGTAGGTGGCGAAGGCATCGACCGTGGTGTAGCCCGGCAGTACGAAGCTGTTGGCCGAATCGCCCGCGCGCTTGCCGACGTAATGCGCGCCGGCGCCCATGCGCAGCCTGCCCTCCCCGCCGAAGACCTGGCCGAAGTCGTACACGGCGGAAAGCGACGCGGTCTGCCGCGCCACGTTCCAGAGCCGGTTGCCGGCGTACAGCGGGTCTTCCGTGGTCTTGGCGTCGATGTAGGCGTAGCTCGCGATCGCGCTCCAGTTCCTGCTCAGCTGGCCCGCCACGTCCACTTCGAGGCCGCGCGAACGGGCCGCGCCCGAAGTGCGCCAGTCGGTGAGCTTGGTCACGTCGTTGAACTGCGAAACCAGCACGTTGCGCTTGTGGATGTCGAACAGCGCCACGGTGCCTGTCACGCCGCCGGGCATGTCGAACTTGGCGCCGAGTTCCCACGACTTGGCTTCCTCTGGCTTGACCGATGCATCGAGCACGTAGCCGCTGGACAGCGGCGCGATGGTCGACGCCGGCTTGAGCGACTGGGTGTAGCTGCCGTAGAACGACACGGTGTCGGTCCACTTGTAGATCAGCCCCAGGCGCGGCAGCAGCTTGGAGCCGTCGGTGTCGGTGTTGACCTTGAAGGGCCGTCCACGCCCGGCGAGCTGCGACCACGCCTGGTAGCGCAGCGCGGCCACCGCGATCCAGCGGTCGCTCAGGTGGATGGAATCCTGGAAGAACAGCGACTGGTTGTGCAGCTTGTCGGTCTGGTCGCTGTCGCTCGCCGACACGGTGCTCGACGGCACCTCGAGGCCGTACACCGGGAACAGGTAGCTGAAGGTGCTCTTGGTGGCCTGGCGCAGCAGGTCTGCGCGGTAGATCTTGCGGTACTCGGCGTCCCAGCCGAACTGCAGGTCGTGGCGCATGCCGCCCAGCTCGACCGTGCCGTCGACATACGCGGTGGCGTAGCTGTCGGTGCTCAGCGCGCCGTGGGTCGCGTCGTTGCTGCGCGTGAGCGTGCCGCGCGTGGTGTTGATGCCGTTCACCCGCAGCTGGTTGGCGTCGTAGGTTTCCCGGTTGTAGCTGAGGTTCAGGTGGCCGGCCCAGCCGCCGCCGAACTGGTGGTCGACCGAGAGCTGGCCCAGGTGCGTCTCGCCGCTCATCTCGTTGAAGGGCTCGTCCAGGCGCTGCGTCTTGGGCAGCGCCAGCGGGCGCTGGGTGCGCGGGTCGAGCGCGGTGCCGCGGTCGAAGGGCGTGACGTACTTGCGGTATTCGTACCAGAGCACGGCCTGCGTGTCGTCGCCGTACCAGGCCAGCGACGGCGCCACCAGCGTCTCGCGGTGCTTGCCGAAATTGCGCCAGTAGTCTTCGTCCACGTGGTCGACGATCAGCCGGTAGGCCAGCCCGTTCTCGCCGATGGGGCCGGTGGTGTCCAGCGTGGCGCCGGTGCCGTCGCGCCCGCCCGCGTAGCCCGAGCCCAGCAGAGACAGGCTCGTGCGCTGGCGCAGCTGCGGCTTCTTGCTCACCACGTTGATCACGCCGCCCGGGTCCATCAGGCCGTAGAGCTGCGACGACGGGCCCTTGAGCACCTCGACGCTCTCGGCCGCCGCGTTCATGCCGCGGCCCTGCACCAGCGGCATGCCGTTGTGCATGATGGAGCCGTCGCGGTTGCCGCCGAAGCCGCGCTTCATGATGGTGTCCTGCGTGCTGGCCAGGGTGTTGCCCTGGTTGATGCCGCTGACGTTGGTGAGCGCGTCGTCGATGTTGCGCGGGCGCTGGTCGCGGATGACCTGCGCGGGCACCACGTTCACCACCTGCGGAATCTCCAGCACCGGCGCGGTGGTGCGCAGGGTGGAGGCGTCGGGCGTGGGCTGGTAGCGGTCGTCGGCGTCGGCGGGTGCCGGCGCGGCGCGGGCCACCACGCGCACCGCCGGCAGCGTGCCGTCGGCATCGCCCGGCTCGCCCGCCGAAGCCTCGGGCGCCGCGGCGCTCTTGCGCAGCGTGAATTCGCCCGCCCCGCCCTCCACCGCTTCGAGGCCGGTGCCCGAGAGCAACGCGGCGAAGCCGGCGCGCACGGTGTAGCTGCCCTGCAGGCCGCCGGAGTTCAGCGTCCGCGTGCTCGCGGGGTCGAAGGACAGCGCCACGCCCGACGCCGCGGCAAAGCGCCCGAGCACCGAAGCCAGCGGGCCGGCGTCGATGCGGTACGTGCGGGCGGCCTGGTTCTGCGCGCGGGCGCTTTCGGCGGGGTCCGCGGCCACGGCCGCGATCGGCAGGGCCATCGTCGCGGCGAACAGGCACAGCAGCGCCTTGCGGACGGGATGAGGTGATGAGGGGTGCGCGTGCATTCTTCGAAATTCCTTCGGCATTGATTGCGGATTCATGGCTCTCAATGGGTAGGCCGAACGAAATCGAAAAAGATGAAAGGCGCCGAACGAAAAAGTGCGCGAGGCGCAAGACCGCGGCGGAATCAGGCGGGTACGAGCGTCACCCAATAGCGTGTGAGGCCGGTCACGCGCACCGGAAACGCGCGGACGATGACCGCCAGCGCCTTGTCGGTGTCCATGACCGGGAAGGCGCCGGAGACCCGGATGTCCGCGATGGCAGGGTCGCAGGCCAGCCGGCCGCGGTGGTAGCGCGCGAGTTCGGCCACCACGTCGCCCAGCCGCCAGTCGTTGACGACCAGGCTGCCATGCTCCCATTCGGCCAATGCAGGATCGGCCGGCTGCGGCGCCTCGATGCTGACGCCGGTGAAGGCCACCTGCTGCCCGGCCTCCAGCCGCACCACATGGCCCGGCGCGCGCGAGGCACGGACCTCGACCGCGTCCTCGAGCACGCTCACCACCGTGCGCGCGCCGTCGGTGCGCACCGTGAAGCGCGTGCCCAACGCAAGGATGCGGCCGTGCGGCGTCGCCACCAGGAAGGGACGGCTGTCGGTGCGCGCCGCGCCCGGCACGCGGCGGTGCTTTGCCGTCTCGGCCAGGATCTCGCCTTCGCGCAGGCTGATGAGCCTGTGCGTGGCGTCGATGGACACATCCACCGACGTGCGGGTGTTCAGCATCAGCAAAGAGCCATCGGCCAGCGTGACGGAACGCTGCTCGCCGGTGCCGGTGCGGTAGTCGGCCAGCCAGGCGCGCCAGCCGCCGTCGGTGCCGGTCGCCTGCCACGACAGGTAGGCCAGCGAGCCGCCGCCCGCCAGCACGGCAATGCCGCGCAGCACCCGGCGCCGGTCGGCATGCGCGGCCCGCAGCGTGGAAGCCGCCATGTGCGCCGGCACGCGCTTGAGCGTTGCCTGCATGGCTTCGAAACGCTGCCACGCGCGCTGATGGTCAGGGTGGGCGCGATGCCAGCGGCGCCAGTTCTCGCGGTCGGCCTCGCTGGCATCGCCGGAGCACAGCCGGGCATACCAGGCGATGGCCTCCTTGCGGACCTCGGATTCGCTGCGCGAGGGCGTGCCGATGTCGTCGGGCGCCAGTTCGATGCCGGACTTCATCATCAGGGCGCGAGCAGGTAGCAATGCTCGAGCGCCTTGAGCATGTAGTTGTTGACCGTGCGCACCGACACGCCCAGGCGGGCAGCAATTTCGGCGTAGGTCAGGCCGTCGAGCTGCGAAAGCATGAAAGCCTGGCGCACCGGCGGCTTCATGCCGTCGAGCATGGTGTCGATGGCCACCAGGGCTTCGAGCACGATGGCCCGTGCCTCGAGCGACGGCAACTGGGGTTCGGGCAACGCGGCCAGGGTGTCGAGGTAGGCGCGCTCCAGCGCCCGGCGCCGGTGGAAATCGACCACCAGCCCGTGTGCGATGGTCGCCAGGTAGGCGCGCGGTTCAGCCGCGGCGACGGGCTCCGTCTTGCTCAGCAGCCGCACGAAGGTGTCGTGCGCCAGGTCGGCGGCGTTGTGCGAGCAGCCCAATTTCTTGCGCAGCCAGGCGTGCAGCCATCCGTGATGGTTGCTGTAGAGCGTTTGCACCTCGTGCTGGGGTAACGCGAACTCGCCGGCCGGCATGGATGGAATTTCCGCGCAGCCGCTGGTGCCGCGCAAGGTCACTAATAAGAATGGTTCTCAATTGTATGCTTTTGCAGGATGCCATCCAAGCCGCCCTTGCCGACCCAGACCTTGAAACGTCATCGATTGCCCTTATGATTAGCACTCGCTGCTGACGAGTGCTAACAGCCCTCGCTTCCAGTCGATGGGCTGCCGGCCTCCGGTCCGGCACCCGACCACAAACCCGTTTCTTATCCATACATCCAGGAGATGCAATGAAACTTCGTCCTTTGGCCGATCGCGTGATCGTCAAGCGTGTTGACAGCGAAACCAAGACTGCCTCCGGCATCGTCATCCCCGACGCAGCCGCTGAAAAGCCCGATCAGGGCGAAGTCCTGGCCGTGGGCCCGGGCAAGCGCAACGACAAGGGCGAACTGGCTGCTCTGACCGTCAAGGTCGGCGACCGCGTCCTGTTCGGCAAGTACAGCGGCCAGACCGTCAAGGTCGGCGGCGACGAACTGCTGGTCATGAAGGAAGACGACCTGTTCGCGGTCGTCGAGAAGTAATTCAAACATCCCATTCGGAGTAATAAAACATGGCAGCAAAAGACGTAGTCTTCGGCGGTGAAGCCCGCGCACGCATGGTCGAAGGCGTGAACATCCTGGCCAACGCAGTCAAGGTCACCCTGGGCCCCAAGGGTCGCAACGTGGTGCTCGAGCGCTCGTTCGGCGCCCCCACCGTCACCAAGGACGGTGTGTCGGTCGCCAAGGAAATCGAACTCAAGGACAAGCTGCAGAACATGGGCGCCCAGCTCGTGAAGGAAGTGGCCTCCAAGACCAGCGACAACGCTGGTGACGGCACCACGACCGCTACCGTGCTGGCTCAAGCCATCGTTCGCGAAGGCTTCAAGTACGTGGCCGCAGGCATCAACCCGATGGACCTGAAGCGCGGCATCGACAAGGCCGTGACGGCCCTGGTCGAAGAGCTGAAGAAGGCTTCGAAGCCCACCACCACGTCGAAGGAAATCGCTCAAGTCGGCTCGATCTCGGCCAACAGCGACGAAACCATCGGCAAGCTCATCGCCGACGCGATGGACAAGGTCGGCAAGGAAGGCGTGATCACTGTCGAAGACGGCAAGTCGCTGGAAAGCGAACTGGACGTCGTCGAAGGCATGCAATTCGACCGCGGCTACCTGTCGCCCTACTTCATCAACAACCCCGAGAAGCAATCGGCGCTGCTCGACAACCCCTTCGTGCTGCTGTTCGACAAGAAGATCAGCAACATCCGTGACCTGCTCCCCACGCTGGAACAAGTCGCCAAGGCTGGCCGTCCCCTGCTGATCATTGCCGAAGAAGTCGAGGGCGAAGCCCTGGCTACGCTGGTCGTGAACACGATCCGCGGCATCCTGAAGGTCGTGGCCGTCAAGGCTCCTGGCTTCGGCGACCGTCGCAAGGCCATGCTGGAAGACATCGCCATCCTGACGGGCGGCAAGGTCATCGCTGAAGAAGTGGGCCTGACGCTCGAGAAGGTGACGCTGGCCGACCTGGGCCAGGCCAAGCGCATCGAAGTGGGCAAGGAAAACACCATCATCATCGACGGCGCCGGCGCTGCTGCCGACATCGAAGCCCGCGTGAAGCAAGTGCGCGTGCAGATCGAAGAAGCCACGAGCGACTACGACCGTGAAAAGCTGCAAGAGCGCGTGGCCAAGCTGGCCGGCGGTGTTGCCGTGATCAAGGTTGGCGCCGCCACCGAAGTCGAAATGAAGGAAAAGAAGGCTCGCGTCGAAGACGCCCTGCACGCTACCCGTGCTGCGGTGGAAGAAGGCGTCGTGGCTGGCGGCGGCGTGGCTCTGCTGCGTGCCAAGCAAGCCGTGGGCGACCGCGTCAAGGGCGACAACGCCGACCAGGACGCCGGCATCAAGCTGGTGCTGAAGGCCATCGAAGCTCCCCTGCGCGAAATCGTGAACAACGCCGGCGGCGAAGCCTCGGTGGTGGTGAACGCGGTTCTGGCCGGCAAGGGCAACTACGGCTTCAATGCCGCCAACGACACG